>JAEZCG010000237.1 GCA_023430065.1 Pseudomonadota bacterium
GGGAAAAGCGTCGTCGAGGGTGGTGTCAAATCGGCCCGCATGGCCGATCGTCATAGATCTGATACACCGGTGCATCGTTCGGCGCATGCCAGAAACTTAAAAAGTCTTCCGTGTCAAAGACATGAGAAACTCTGGCGCGGCTCGTAAGCGACGGCGGAAGCGGTGTCGTCCCGTTGCGACGAGTGTAAGAGTTCCCGACAGGGAACCGTCGAACAAACGACGTGAAGGAGATTTCGGTCGACTTAACCCTGTCAGCGCAGCTTGACCAATCGTTCCGAAAGCGCCCTGCCTTGCACGTCATCCAGGCGGGTGCCCATGGCCTCGCCCAGGGCCGCAAGCCGCTCGTCCGGATGCGGGTGGGTCTTGAACAGGAGCGCCACGCTGCCGGCGTCCTGAGTGTTGGCGCCGATGTCCTGCAGTACCGCCGGCAGCCCGAACGGATCGTAGCCGGCGCGCGCCGCCAGCACCACGCCGACCCGGTCGGCCTCGAACTCGGCGCCCTTGTCCAGGCCGCGCGCGAGGATCTCGGCACCGCTGCCGATCAGCTTCTGCACCACCTCCTCCCCCTTGACCTTGCGCGACAGCGCTTCGCTGCCCAGATTCATCAGCTGCTGCTTCTGCAGCACCTTCAGATGGTGCTTCTCCTGCACGTGGGCGATCTCGTGAGCGAGCACGCCCGCGAGCTGGGCCTCGTCCTGCAGGCGCGCATACAGCCCCTTGGTGAGGAAGACGTAGCCCCCCGGCGCAGCGAAGGCGTTGATGTCGGCCGAATCGATCACGCCGAAGGTCCACTTCAGGTCGGCGCGCCCGCTCTGGGACGCGATCCAGCGGCCCACCTTGTTGACGTAGGCCTGCACGGCGTCGTCCGGCACCAGTGGCGCCGCGCCGAGCAGGTTGCCCGAGATCTGCCGGCCGATCTCGATCTCCTCCTCGACGCTCAGTTCGCGCACCGCGGACAGCACCTTGCCGAGGTCGAACTTGTCCTTCTTCTTCGGTTCGGCGGGTGCAGCTCCCGCGGGTGTCGCGGGGCGTTCGTCGGTGCCGTTGGTGACCGACTCGAGCTTGCGCCGCAACTCGTCGAGATCGACCGCAGCCACGCCCGCAGACCAGGCCAATGCCAGCGATGCCGCGAGCATGCGAAGCAGATTCTGTTTCATCGGTTGCCTCCCTTCGGCGCCGGCA
The DNA here is from genome assembly GCA_023430065.1 of Pseudomonadota bacterium. Lineage (GTDB taxonomy): Bacteria > Pseudomonadota > Gammaproteobacteria > Burkholderiales > SHXO01 > SHXO01. The sequence goes on from JAEZCG010000237.1 coordinate 1,183, forward strand.
GCCACTGGATCTTCCGCGCGGCCAGTTTGCCTTCGCCGGCGAAACGCTTCGCTTCGCCGGCCGATACCGCCAGCGACTCGGCTTTCGTGATCTGCCTGGCGTCGAACTTCGCCGCCTTCAGGTCGTCGGCATCGAGCCCGCGCACGCCGGTGGTGGACACGACCTGACCCGTGCCGGTGCGGCCCGTCGCCACCCCTGCCACCGCGCCGATCTCCTTGGCCGCGCTCGCCTGCCCCGCCTGCCCACGGCGCACGCTGAGCAGCCGCACCCAGCCGGTCTTGGTCCCGACCCTGACCTGCAGCCACCCGCTCCTGCGCGCGAGGATGTGCAGCGCATCGCCCTTGGCCATCTTGCCGAGCGTCTTGGCATCCTTGAACGGTTCGGCCTTGATCTCGTCGGCCTTGAGCGCCATGCCCGTCTCCTGACCGGCGGCCAGGCCGGGCACAACCGCCAGCGCGAAGCACAGCGCAGCGAGCCAGCGACTTTCTCTCGTCATTTCCCTTCTCCCCGTGCATGGGCGCCCGCTGCCGCGGCAGCCAGCGCCTCACCGAACAATTGACGCCATTCTCCGGGTAGGACCCGGCCCTGCGCACCGCCCAGCGCCTGGCGATGCACGTGCAGGGACTCGAGGTTCTCGCCGGCAATCCCGTTCGCCGCGACGAGGTGGTCGAGGTCGCGCTGGAAGGCCGCGATGTCGGCCTCCACGATCTGCGCCTGCTTCAGGTCGTCCCGCGCGTGCACCCACGACACCACCAGCGTGTTCTCGAGCAGGCCGAACACGCCGCGCTGGCGGCCCTTGATGACCTCGACATCTCTGGGCACCTTGCTGTGGCGTTCCACCGCCTTCTTCAACGCACGCATGAAGATCGCGGTGGACGTGTCGTCGCGCCCGGCGATCTGCACGACCGCCATCGCCGCCAGGTGGCTCCCGCCGCCGCGCAGGCTCTCGGCCACCGGATTGCGCTCCAGCACGCGCGCGGTGGCGAGCGCATAGATCTTGGCGATGGAGAAGTAGACGAAACCGAGGAACACCGGACCGGTCAGGTTGAAGAAGAAGTTGGTGAGGTTGATCGAGAGATAGGACAGCACCAGCAGGCCGATCTGCGACAGGCCGAACACCCGGGCGAACAGGTCGGGCTCGACGTTGCGGTAGAACGCGATGGCCGTCGCCCACAGAATTGCAAGGGCGACCAGCAAGTAAGGCCAGCGGCTCATCGGCACCCGGATGAAGTCGTCGTGCCGGATGTTGTCGATCGCCGTGGCGAGGATTTCCACCCCCGGGAACTGGCGGTTCATCGAGGTTGCCTTGATGTCGCCGAGGCCCGCGGCCGTCGAGCCGACGACGACGATCTTGCCCGCGAACTCGCCGGCGGCGCGCTGCCGCTCCTTGCGCAGCATGTCCTCGTAGACGTCGCTGAAACTCGCATACGTGTAACTGAACGGCTTGCCGCGCCAGTTGAGCAGGATGCTCTGCCGCTTCGGCACTGCGGCCCCAAGCGCCTGTCCGACGCGCAGCGGCAGCGACGGTAACTGCCAGCCGTACGCGTCGAGCCAGACGGGATAGCGGCGCACCACCCCGTCCACGTCCGGCTCCACGTTGAACGTGCCGAGCCGACCCGCCTGCAGGGCCGCGTCGAAGTGCGGCAGCACCACCGCCACCCTGGCCTGCTCCTGCGCGAGCGGCGTCCGCACTGCACCGGGAATCGAGGCCGGCGACAACTCACTCAGCGCGTCGTTCTTCTCCGGCAGGCGCAGATAGGGGAAGAACACATCGGGGGTCGCCGCGATCACCTCGTTGAAGTAGGCATCGCTGTCCGGATTGAACACGTCCGGATCGCTGAACAGCACGTCGAGCACGATCGCCTTCGGACCCTGTCGGGTAACGTGCTCGACGAACTCGCCGAGCACCTGACGCGGCCAGGGCCAGCGGCCATACTCGCCGGCCATGGCGGACAGACTGCGCTCGTCGATGTCGACGATGACGATGTCCGGGTCGGGGGCCGGCTGCACGATCCGGTTCTTCACCACCAGGTCGTACGAGCGCTGGCGCATGTCCACGACCTTTTGCAGGACCAGCGCATCCAGCAGCGCAAACAGCGAGAAAAGGCCTGCCAGGTACAGATAGAAATTGCCGCGCAGGCGGCGCGCAAGGAACCCGGAGGCCGCACGGAAGGCCCCGCTGTAGGCTCGCAGAATGGCAACTCGCAGGTTCATCGTCGGGACGGATTCTAGCAGCGGGACCTGCGGCGGCCTGTGCTATGGTTTCGTGCATGAAGACTTCGCTGCGCGATGTACCGGCCTACGTCACGAGGGACGGCTCGGAGATCCGCGAACTCATGCACCCCGCGCACCACGGCAACGTGCGACAGAGCCTGGCCGAGGCGCTGGTGCATCCGGGACGGGAGACGCTCCTGCACCGGCACCTGCGCACCGAGGAGCTGTACCACGTGACCGCCGGCGAGGGGCGGATGACGCTGGGCGACACGTCCTTCGCCGTGGGCGTCGGGGACACCGTGCTGATTCCGCCGGGCACGGCGCATTGCATCCGCAACACGGGCACGGCTCCCCTGCGCTTCCTGTGCTGCTGCAGCCCACCCTACACGCATGAGGACACGGTGTTGCTGACGGGAGAAGACGGCTCTCACCTCGCCTGACCACACACTGATCACGCCGCTGCAATCGTCTGGCACGAAAGCTGCGCGGCGTGCAGATCGAATGCGGGCCTGCTCGCGCCCGCCCGCCGTCCGTGAGACGGCGGTCAGATCCGACTCGCTTACGTTCTCGTATGACCGAACTTGGACCTCGTCTCGCGGCGGGCGGGACAGCAGAACTGTTCGCCTGGGAAGGCGCACGCGTCGTGAAGCTGTACTGGGAAGGTGCGGCCATGGACGCTGCCGAGCGGGAGGCGGCCCGTACCCGCGCCGCGCGCGCGGCGGGTGCGCCGACCCCGGAGGTGTTCGATGTCGTAAAGGTGAACGGTCGCCCCGGCGTGGTGTTCGAAAAGCTCGAGGGACCATTGATGCTCGACGCGATCTGCGCCGAGCCGCACCGCCTGGAGGAATTCGCGGCGATGCTCGCGAAGGTGCAGGCCACACTGCACCGGTTGCCGTGCGACGGCCTTCCGCCGCAACGCGAACACATGATGCGGCGCGTGCACTTGGGTCCGTTGCCTGCGCGCGTCAAGCCCGGCGTGGTGAAACTGCTGCGCGGGCTGCCGGACCAGCGCATGGTCTGCCACGGCGACCTGCACCCCGGCAATGTCGTCGTCACCCCGGACGGGGTGCGGCTGATCGATTGGTTCGACGCCACCGCCGGCTGCCCCACCGCGGACCTGGCGCGCACCTGCCTGCTGCTGCGTTATGCGCGCCTGGTAGCCGGTGCAGGCCGCGCGGCTTTCGACCCGCTGCGTGCCCCGTTCGTGGACACGTTTCTGCAGTGCTACCGTGACCTCCTGCCGGAGCCTGTGCAGGGCCTCGCCGGCTGGGTGCCGCCCGTGGCCGCCGCCCGCATCGCCGAACCGATCTCGGGCTCGGAGCGAAATGCGCTGCTGCGCATGATCGAATCGCTACTCGCCGCTGCCTGAGCGACACACCGCCGGGCGCACTGCGCGGGCCACCGCGTTCCACGATCTCGCTGGACGGGTCACGCCGCCCAACCCTGCCCTGTACACTCGACCTCGTCGCAGGAATCCGTCCCGCGCGCCCGCATGCGCGGAGCCGATTACATTCAGTCGACACCATCGTTGGAGGAACACGGCGTGGCGCACGTGCGCATCGGCATCGACCTGGGCGGGACCAAGACCGAGGTGATTGCGCTCGACGCGCTCGGGCGTGAGCTGCTTCGTCGGCGCGTCTCATCTGCGCAGGGCGACTACGCCGCCACCTTGCACATGCTCGTCGCGCTCGTGCACGAAACCGAAGCGCGGGTTGGGCAGGCAGCCAGTATCGGAATCGGCACGCCCGGCGCTCTGTCGCCGGCGACCGGCCTGCTGCGCAATTCCAACTCCACCTGGCTCAACGGCAAACCCCTGCAGCGCGACCTCATCGAACGCCTCGGCCGCGAGGTGCGCATCGAGAACGACGCCAACTGCTTTGCGCTGTCCGAGGCAATCGATGGCGCCGGCGCGGGGTACCGCACGGTGTTCGGTGTGATCCTCGGCACCGGGGTGGGCGGGGGCATCGTGGTGGACGGCAAGTTGCTCCACGGTCCCAACCGGATCGCGGGCGAGTGGGGACACAATCCCCTGCCCTGGCCGACGCGGGAGGAACGGCCGGGCCCGGCCTGCTACTGCAGGCGCAGCGGCTGCATCGAGACCTATCTTTCCGGCCCCGCGCTGACGCGCGACCATCTTGCGACCACCGGGATCGCGCTGGAGCCGGTGCAGATCTTCGAGGCGGCGCGTACCGGCGAACTGTGCGCTCTGGCGAGCGTTGAGCGCTACGAACAGCGGTTCGCGCGCGCACTGGGGCACGTGATCAACATCCTGGATCCGGACGCGATCGTGTTGGGCGGCGGACTCTCGAACGTGGACCGCTGGCTGGAGACGGTGCCGCGTCTGTGGCGCCAGTGGGTATTCAGCGACCGCGTGGAGACGCGGCTACTGCGCCATCGGCATGGCGACTCGAGCGGTGTACGGGGCGCAGCCTGGCTGGGTTGACGCCGCCCGGACGAGGCGGCGAGGCGCTACAGAAAGGGATCCGCGTTCCAGGCAACCAGCCAGTCGGCCAGCTCCTCGCCCGGCATCGGGTGGGCGATGAACCAACCCTGCGCCATGTCGCAGCCGAGTTCGTTGACTAGGTCCCACTCCTCGCGCGTCTCGACGCCCTCGGCCACGGCGATGAAGTTCAGGTCGCGGGCCAGTTCGAGTCCGGTCTGCAGCTGCGCCTTCAGCACCGGGTCGCGCGTGGCGCCGGCCAGCATCTGGCGATCGATCTTGAGCTCGCTCGCCGGGATACGCTCCAGCTGGGTGCGATCGCACCGGCCCGTGCCGTAGTCGTCGATCGCCACGCCGAAGCCGGCCACGCGCAGCTTGAGCAGCGTTTCCAGCGACTCGCTCGACTCGTGCGCCACCGTCGATTCGGACACCTCGATGGTCAGGTACTCGGCCGGCAGTGTGTACTGGGACGCCTTGTCCTGAATGCGCTCGACGAGGCGCGGGTCACGCAACAGGTCGGGGGTCAGGTTGACCGACACCGGGACCTGCAGCCCCTGATCCAGCCACGCCCGGCACTGGCGCACCGACCGCTCCAGGGCCACACAGGCCAGGTCGTCGAACAGAAAATTGTCGGTGATGAGCGGCAGGAACGCTCTGGCACTCAGCAGGCCGCGCTCGGGGTGTTGCCAGCGCAGCAGCGCCTCGACCCCCTTCAACTCCATCCCGCGCAGCGTCACCTTGGGTTGGTAATGGGCAAGGAACTGGTGGTTCTCCATGCCCCGCCACACGTCCTCCAGGACGAGCGGTGGCAGGACATCGCTCTGTTCACGCGGTTCGGTCTCCAACACGCCGGTCGTTTGCATGGTCTCCCTCGCTGTCTCCCGGGATTCGGCGATCCGGGCATACCGGGAGTTTTCGTCCCTGCACGCAGCGACTTGAGGCATGCGGCGAGCGTCTAGAATCCGGCTATCCACCAGAGCGGATCGACCATGCTTCCCCTATCGGGCCTTCGCGTACTCGACTTCAGCACCCTCCTGCCCGGCCCCATGGCCACCCTGTTGCTGGCCGAGGCCGGCGCCGAGGTGATCAAGATCGAGCGGCCCGGCAGCGGCGAGGAGATGCGCCACTACCGCCCAGCGTTCGGCGACGCCAGCGCCCATTTCGCCATGCTCAACCGGGGCAAGCGCAGCGTTGCGCTGGATCTCAAGGATCCGGCGTCGATCGACAGCCTCAGACCGCTGCTCGAGAGCGCCGACGTGCTGGTCGAGCAATTCCGGCCGGGTGTGATGACCCGCCTCGGCCTGGGCTATGCGCAGGTGCGGGCGGTCAATCCGCGCATCGTGTACTGCTCGATCACCGGCTACGGCCAGGATGGACCGAAGGCGCAGATCGCGGCCCACGATTTGAATTACCAGGCCGATGCCGGGCTGCTGAGCATCGCGGCAGGTGCCGACGGCGCTCCCGTGGTCCCCGCAGCCCTGATCGCGGACATTGCCGGCGGCGCGTACCCGGCAGTGATGAACATCCTGCTGGCCTTGCGGATGCGCGACCGGACCGGCACCGGCAGCCACGTCGACGTGGCCATGACCGACGGTCTGCTGCCATTCCTCTTCTGGGGGATCGGCAACGGGGCCAGCGAGGGCCGCTGGCCCCGTCCGGGCGGCGAGCAGCTGAGCGGCGGCAGCCCGCGCTACCAGATCTACCGCACCGCCGACGGCCGATTCTTGGCGGCCGCCCCCCTGGAGGACAAGTTCTGGACCAATTTCTGCGATGCGATCGGCTTGCCGGACGCTCACCGTGACGAGCGCGCCGACCCGGCAGCGACCATCGCCGCCGTGCGCGAGCGCATCGGCAGCCGCAGCGCGGCGCAGTGGAACGAGGCGTTTGCGGGAAAGGACGTGTGCTGCAACCTGGTCAAGACCCTGGAGGAAGCGCTTCAGGATCCGCAGTTCCGTGCGCGAGGCGTGTTCGGGCGCAGCGTGCTGAGTGAGGATGGCGAAGTCCTGCCGGCGATCAACGTACCCATCGCCGACCACCTGCGCGATCCCCGCGACGACCTCACGTATCCCAGCCTGGGCGAAGGCCGGGACCTGCTCGCGCGCTGACGGCTCAGAGCCGAGCCTCGTCCGATCCCGCCATCGAGACGATCTGCTCGGCCAGCTTCATCAGCGTCAGCGGCGCGCTGCCCTCCGCCTTGTTGTTGGCAACGATCGTTACCGCGTCGGCCCGTTGGACCGCAGCGAGCGCCAGCCGCGCCAGGGCGATCCGGTTGGGCAGATCCTCGTCCACCAAGCGGGCGAAGGGGCGGTAGCGCGCCTTCGCCTCGTCGT
>JAEZCG010000027.1 GCA_023430065.1 Pseudomonadota bacterium
GGGTCTGGGCGAGCGTGGCGCCTCCTACATCTACGCGGGCTGACCGCCCGTGCGTCGGGGCGCGCGGGCGGTGCCCGTGTCTGCGCGCCCTCACCGCGAGAAGACCTGCGGCATGAAGAGATGGCTGGTTCCGGCAGCCGGTGTGGTCGCCCTGTTGCTCTCGACCCTCCCCGCTGCCGCACGTCCGACCATCGAGGAGCTGCAGCAGCGCGCGGTGCTCGACGACTACGAAGCGAACGTGCTGTTCGGCTACAACATCGTGATGAACAGCAACCGCTACGCGCCGCGCTATGCGGGCAACAAGCTGCGTTGCGCGAGCTGTCACCTGGACGGGGGCACGAAGGCGGACGGCTTCCCGCTGTTCGTCGCCGGCGTCTATCCCAAGTGGCGTGCGAAGAACGGCGTGCGCAACACGCTCGAGCGCCGCATCCGCGACTGCTTCCTGTTCAGCCTGAGCGGCATCATGCCGCCGGAAGAGGCGCCGGAAGTGCTGGCCGTCTCCGCCTACATCAGTTACCTGTCCTACGGCAAGCCGATCGGCACGCCGCCCGAGGGCTGGGGGGTGCCGACCTTGCCGGACACGGGTGCCGATCCCGATCCGGCACGCGGCCAGGCCGTGTACAAGCAGAACTGCGCCGTGTGCCACGGTGCCGATGGCGCGGGAATGGGCGAGATTCCTCCGGTGTGGGGCTTCCAGTCCTACAACGAGGGATCGGGCATGAACGACGTGCCGCGGCTGGCCGGGTTCATCTGGGCCAACATGCCGCGCGGCATGGAGCGCAGCCTGACGCACCAGCAGGCGCTCGACGTCGCCGCCTTCCTGCGCATCCAGCATCGCCCGTTCGACCCACGCGAAGGCAAGCTCAAGAAGCTTGCCGAGGAGCTCTACCACGGACTCTCGCGTCTGTTCGGTGGCGGCAATCCCTGACCCGGTGAGCGCGTGAGCCTGCTGCGCGAGGCGCTTCCCGACTTCTCGTGGTGGCGCCGGGTGAACGTGCGTCACGAACTGGTGTCGGGGCTGATCGGCGCGCTGCTGGTGATCCCCCAGGCGATCACGTTCGCCTACGTCACCGGTGTGGCACCCGAGTACGGCCTGTACTGCGCGGTGTTCGTCGGCTTCTTCGCGAGCCTGCTGGGCAACTCGCCGATGGTGGGCGGACCGAACACCGCGGTGTCGATCCTCATCGGCCTCACGGTGATCCCGTTCGCCGGACGCGGATCGCCGCTGTACACCGAGCTGGTGCTGGCACTGAGCCTGATGGTCGGCCTGATGCAGCTGCTGATCTGGGTCGTGCGCGGCGGCGCGCTGTTCCGCTATCTCAGTCCGGCGGCGATCGTCGCGATCAAGGTCGGTGTGGGCGTGTGGCTCATCTCCTCCGCGCTCGAGGGCGCCACGGGGATGGCGCCGATGATCACCAAGTTCCTCTACGAGAAGTACTTCATCATCCTCGGCGGCTGGCGCGAGCTGGTGAACCCGCACGCCGCCGCGGTCAGTGTCGTGACCGTGGTGGCGGGCCTGCTGCTGCGCAGGCGCTGGCGGCGCAGCTACATCGCCCTCGCCGTGCTGATCGGCAGCGCGGTGGGCGGGGCGATTTACGGATGGGTCGGTCCGATCGCGTCCGACCTGGAACTGCTCGGCCACATCACCATCGCCGCATTGCCGGTGCAAATCCCGGTGCTCGGACCTCCGCACTGGTTGTTCCTCGAGCACGCGATCGGCGCGGGCGTCGCCATCGCCGTGCTCGGACTTGCGCAGTCGCTGGTCATCGCGCGCGATCTGAAGGCAACCGTCACCCCGAACGTCGATCTGCACAAGGAAGTGTTCGCGCAGGGAATGTCCAACACGCTGGGCCCGTTCTTCTCCAGCTTTGCCGGATCGGGCAGCTTCAATCGCACCGCCGTTGCGCTGGAGATGGGCGCACGTACGCCCCTGTCCGGCCTCGTCGCGGCGATCGCCGTGGTGCTGCTCGCCTGGCTGCTGGGGCCGGTGCTGACCTATCTGCCGATGGCGGTGGTGGCCGGCGTCATGGTGCTGGTGGGCATCGGCATGATCCAGGTGCGCGAGATCCGGCCGATGCTCAACCTGGTGGACGGACCGGTGTTCGCGATCACGCTGTTCACCGTGCTGTTCATCGGTCTCGAGACCGGCATCCTGGTCGCCGTGGTCGCGTCCGTGATCTTCTTCGTGGCGAGCGCCTCCAGGCTGCGGCTGGCGATTTCGCACACCGGGGAGACCGAGCACATCAAGGTGAGCGGCAACCTGTTCTACGCCTCGATCGATCCGCTGGCGAAGCATCTGCACGCGCAGCCGCAGGCGGTGACGACGCTGGATCTGTCGCGCGTGTCGTTCAAGGACTCGACCGCGATGGCGTTGATCGAGCGCGTGATGCGCGAGCGTGCGCGCAGCGGGGGAAAGCTCGAGGTGGTGGAGTAGGGAGGGTCAGGTGGATGTTGTGGTCCCGTGCCTTGGTGTCATCCCGAGTCTCGGTGCCCTCTCGAGCCTCGGTGTCATTCCGAGCCGAAGGTGAGGGATCCTCGCTCTGCAGCCTCCACCCCGAGGATTCCTCGCTGCGCTCGCGCTGCGCTCGGAATGACACCGATTGGGTAGCCTACCTCGGTGTCATCCCGAGCCGAAGGTGAGGGATCCTCGCTTTGCAGTGTCCACTACGAGGATTCTTCCCTGCGCTCGCGCCACGCTCGGAATGACATCGTGGTTCCCAGAATTGCCGCGACGCGGGTGAGGCGCCACCACACAGCATGGCCTCTCCTACGGTGTCATCCCGAACGCAGTGAGGGATCCTCGCTCTGCAGCGTCCACGGCGAGGATTCCTCGCTGCGCTCGCGCTACGCTCGGAATGACACCGTGGTCCCAAGATTTGCCACGACGCTGGTGGAGCGCCACCACACAGCATGGCCTTTCTTACGGTGTCATCCCGAACGCAGTGAGGGATCCTCGGCTTGCAGCCTCCACCAAGAAGATTTTTCCATTTGCGACGCTACGCTCGGAATGACAACCTGGCGTGCGGACGTCATGGGTTCTGTATCAGACCTTCTACCCGCCGCCGGCTGGCGGCGTCACACCCTCGTAGCGTCGCCGGCCGGCGGCGTCACATCGGCGTGCCGTCACTCCGTTGAGTGTCACACGTGCGCGCCGTCACGCGTCGAATGCGTCACACGCTCGTGGCGTTCACGCGCGCGGTACGTAACGACGCTGCCCGCTATCCCTCCACCCTCGGCTGGTGATAGAACCGCACCACCTGCACGATCGGGTCGTTCGTGCTGCTGACGAACCCCCGCAGCACGAGGCGATAGCGCCCGGCGGGCGCCGAGTCGGCCTGCCACTTCACCGACAACGGACGTCCACCGGCCTGGCGCCCGACATTCTGTGAGAAGAGGGCCTGCTGACCGGCCTCGGGGTAGATCGCCGCCCGCACCACCGACTCCTCGCGCAGCCGGAAGTAGAAGACATAGGACTTCACCGTCGACGGCGGACTGGACTGGTACAGCAGGACCGGCGCGACCGTTTCGTCCGCGCTCGGCGTCGCCTTGTCCAGCCGCGCCACCACGCCCAGATCGTAGGGTTGCAGATCGCGCAGCTGCTTGAGGACTTCACCGGTCGGCCACTCGAACACGTTGCCGAAGCCGGTGCGCCACGCCTCCCGTGGCTGCACGCGATCGAGCCAGTAGTAATGCTTGTAGTCCAGTTCCCGCACGACCAGGCTGACGGGACGCTGCCGGTCGAGATAGAAACGCGCGCGCAGACGATCCCCGAGGGCGGGCGACGATTCGCGATAATCGATCTGGGCGGCGAGCAACTCGACGTCGAAGCCCGACACGGGCTTGGGCTTGATGCCCTCGAATCGATTGGCGCGTCGCTGGTACTGGAGTTCGTCCTGCGCGTGCAGCGCCGGCGCGCTGCAGAGCGACGACAGCACGAGGACGACAACGAGGAAGAAAGAGCGGAACACTACGCACCTCCTGTCGGCTGTCGCCGACGAGTCGAGCAGGAGGCGCGTAGCTTACAACGTCACGCGCGGGAAGGAGCGTGTGAACGAGCCGATCACATCCGGCCGAACTGGTCCTGCGCCTTCTCCAGATTGGCCTCGGCGTCGGACATGAACTTGCTCTTGGCTTCCTCGCTGCTGAAGCAGTAGGTCTTGCCGCCGATTTTCTCGTTAACCGAGCAGTCGGTCTTCACGTGCTTGCCCATCGACATGCCGTAGGCGCATTCGTTGTTGAACTCGCCCTTCACGTCGGCGGCGAGCGCGGTGCCGGCAACGAACGACAGTGCGATGGCGATCAAGGTCTTCTTCATGGTTCGGTCTCCATAGTCGGTACCGGGGATGCCCGGCGAGATGCACGCGCGTCGCATGGGGAGTGAACGGGAGGCACATTCTCCCGCATGCTCCGGCGTGCGTGGCGGTTCCGTGCAAGTGGCGTTCCCGGATCAGATGGGCGCATGTCGTCGCCCCGCAAGAGCGAGGATCCCTCGCCTTCGGCTCGGGATGACACCGCTGGTTGGTCCCCCGCGGGCAAGGACGACGTCGGGAAAGTGACGATGCCCAGCACCCGACGGCGTCATTGTGGCGAGGGAAGAGATCCCGACGATCCAACGGTGTCATTCCGAGCGCACGCGAGGAATCCTCGGGGTGGGCGCACGATCGAACCCCTCTCGCGCCCGGGTGCGTGAGTTGCACTGGGATTGCGCTGCGTCAATGCGCGCACGTTCACGCGCGTGCAACGATAGTGCAGTTACATACAGTGACACGACGCCGATCCGGCGTCCGTGTCGTTTCTACAGTAAGCAGTGCCATGGAGGGGACACCATGTATGAGAGAGAACGTGCCTGCGAGGCGGCGTCGCTGCGCATCGACGGTCTCGACGGCGCCATGAGAAGAACCAGCGTGCGCAGCGCCCTGGAGTCGATTCGGGGGGTGCGCAGCGTGGAAGTGTCGGACAGCGAGCCCAGTGCGCGCGTCCTGTTCGACCCCACGCGCGTGGTGCCGCAGCAGCTGCGGCTGGCCGTGCGCGCCGTGGGATGCAGGGTCGAGTCGATCCTGCTGCCGCCCGACCAGGCCTAGCCGCCGCGCGCGCACGTCACCGGAAACATCCCGGTTACACGTTCATACAATCTGTTTCGCTGGCGACAACGGCGGGTTACCTGAGGTGCGTAGAGTGGGCACCGTGCTGAACACGAATACCACAGTCGGTTCGGACGGATTCACCCACTCAACCACCTCAGGAGATGAACCATGAACGCCAAAGCCATTCTGTTCGTTGCTGCGATCGCCGCGTCCGCCAACACCTTTGCCGCGGGCCGCGACAGCGTCTACGCCCAGCCGGGCGCGAGCGTGAAGATGGCCTCGAAGGCCATGTCCGCCGCGCAGGGCCGCAGCAGCGTCTACGCCAAGGATCTGCCCGCGCCGATGGGTTCGACCCGTCAGGCGGTCATGGTCGACGGCAAGGTGGGCCGCGCCTGAGGCGGGCCATGTACGGATACGGCGGGGCCCGCGCGGGGG
>JAEZCG010000062.1 GCA_023430065.1 Pseudomonadota bacterium
TTCGGATGGTTGTGGCTCCGGCGTGCCCGTTGGCCAGCCTTCGCCGCAACCTCCTTCGGATGGTTGTGGCTCGGGCGTGCCCGTTGGCCAGCCTTCGCCGCATCCTGGTCCTGCTACAGCAGGACCAGGTTGTCCCGATGGATGAGTTCGGGCTCCTCGATGTAACCGAGGCGCTGCTCGATCTCGTTAGAGGGTGCGCGCAGGATGCGACGCGTCTCGCTCGCACTGTAGTTCACCAGTCCGCGGGCGATTTCTCGCCCCTGCGCATCCACGCAACTGACCAGCTCCCCACGGCCGAACTCCCCTGTCACCGCGGTCACACCGATCGGCAGCAGGCTCTTGCCGTCCCGCTTCAGCGCCCGCGCCGCACCGTCATCCAGGACCACACGCCCACGCACCTGCAGGTGGTCGGCCATCCACTGCTTGCGTGCGGCCATGGCCGGCGTCGGTGCGAGCAGTTGCGAGCCGATTTCCTCGCCCGCCATCAGACGCAGCAGCACGCGCGGTTCGCGCCCCGACGCAATCACCGTGTGGGCGCCGCTTCGCGCCGCCCGTTCCGCCGCCCGCACCTTGGTGATCATGCCGCCGCTGCCGATGTGGCTGCCGACTCCCCCGGCCATCTGCGCCAGGGTCGGATCGCCTGCGCGCGCCTCGCGCACCAGCGTCGCAGTGCGATCCTTGCGCGGATCGGCGGTGAACAGCCCCGGCTGATCGGTGAGGATCACGAGCACCTCGGCCTCGACCAGATTGGTCACCAGTGCACCGAGGGTATCGTTATCGCCGAACTTGATCTCTTCCGTGGCCACCGTGTCGTTCTCGTTGATCACCGGGATCACGTTCAGCTCGAGCAGGGTGCGTAGCGTGCTGCGCGCATTGAGATAGCGCCGGCGGTCCGCCAGATCCTCGTGCGTGAGCAGGATCTGCGCGGCATGCAGGCCGTGCTCTCGAAAGCATGTTTCGTACGCTTGGACCAGGCCCATCTGTCCGACCGCGGCGGCTGCCTGCAGATCGTGCAGTTGTCTGGGCCGCTTCGCCCAGCCCAGGCGCTGCATGCCTTCGGCCACGGCGCCGCTGGAGACCAGCAGCACCTGCCGGCCGTTGCGCTTGAGTTCGGCGATCTGCTGCGCCCACTGTGCGAGCGCATCGTGGTCGAGTCCGTGGCCCTGGTTCGTCACCAGGCTGCTGCCCACCTTGACGACCAGGCACTTCGCCCGGGCCACCACGGATGTCATCGTGCTTCCCCGCCTGTCGGCACTGCGTCCGGTGCCGCCTCGTCGTCCGGCGGTGGGGGCAGGTCGGAAGCCGTCTGTTGCTCGCTCCCGATGAAATCAGCCACGGCGAGCACGAGTTCGCGGCAGCCCTCGCCCGACAGGGCCGAGATCGAGAACATCCGATCCGTCCCGTCCTGCCCGCCGGGATCCAGCGCACGCAGATGCTCGATGAAGTCGCGCACCGTCTGCTCGCGGGACTCGGCGGGCAGCAGATCGACCTTGTTGAGCACCAGCCAGCGCGGCTTGCGGAAGAGCGACTCGTCGTAGTTGCGCAGTTCCTGGACGATTGCATGCGCGTCGGCGGCCGGGTCGCCGGAGGTGTCGAGCGGCGCGATGTCGACCAGGTGCAGGAGCAGGCGCGTGCGCGCAAGGTGCCGCAGGAACTGGTGGCCGAGCCCCGCCCCCTCCGAGGCACCCTGGATGAGCCCGGGAATGTCGGCGACCACGAAGCTGCGGCTCTCGTCCACGCGCACCACACCCAGGTGCGGATGAAGCGTGGTGAACGGATAGTCGGCCACCTTCGGTCGGGCCGCGGACACTGCGCGGATGAAGGTGGACTTGCCCGCGTTGGGCAGCCCGAGCAGGCCGACGTCGGCGAGTACCTTGAGCTCGAGGCGCAGGCGCAGCGACTCGCCGGGCTCTCCCAGCGTGAACTGGCGCGGTGCCCGGTTGGTGCTGGACTTGAAGTGCAGGTTGCCCATTCCGCCCTTGCCGCCGCGGGCGATGACGACGCGCTGTCCGTGGTGCGTCAGGTCGGCGATCTGCTCGTCGGTGTCGGCGTTCCTGATGACGGTGCCGACGGGCATGGTGAGGGTCAGGTCATCGCCTGCTGCACCGTAGCAGTCGCTGCCCTGTCCCTTCTCGCCGTTCCGGGCACGGTGGATCCGCGCAAAGCGGTACTCGACCAGCGTATTCACGTTGCGGTCGGCCACGGCGTAGACGCTGCCGCCACGTCCTCCGTCCCCGCCGCTCGGTCCGCCCTTGGGGATGTACTTCTCGCGCCGGAAGGCGGCGATCCCATCACCGCCCTTGCCGGCGTGGACTTCGATGAGGGCTTCGTCGATGAATTTCATGGGCGCGTCCGGATCCAGGACGATGCATGCATGCAGGGTGCCACAAACTAAAAAGCCCTATCGGGGAGATAGGGCTTTTGGGCGATCGGTCGAGATCGCGTCAGGCGGCCGGCTCGATGATCACGGTCGGACGATTTTGCGGGCCTTTCGTCGCGAACTTGACGTGGCCATCGATCAGCGCGAACAGCGTGTGGTCGCGGCCGATGCCGACGTTCTCGCCGGGATGGAACCGGGTGCCGCGCTGGCGCACGATGATGCTGCCGGCGGAAACCAGTTGGCCGCCGAAGCGCTTCACGCCCAGGCGCTTTGCATTGGAATCGCGCCCGTTGCGCGAGCTGCCGCCTGCCTTCTTGTGTGCCATCGATTACTCTCCGTGTCTCTCAGGCGGAAATGCCGCTGATCTGGATTTCCGTGTAGTTCTGGCGATGTCCCTGCGTCTTGCGGTAGTGCTTGCGCCGGCGCATCTTGAAGATGCGGATCTTCTCGCCCCGGCCATGGGCGACGACGGTCGCCTTCACGGAAGCGCCGGACACGGTCGGGGACCCGGTGGTGACCTTGTCGCCGTCCGCCACCATCAGAACGTGGTCGAGCGTCACCTCGGTACCTACCTCGGCCGGAAGCGTCTCGACCCGGAGCCTCTCCCCGGGGGTCACGCGGTACTGCTTGCCACCGGTCTTGATTACTGCGTACATGGCTAAGTCCCTAGCGCTTCTCGAAAAACGGCGAAGTATACAGGCCGCTCGCGGGACGGTCAAACCGACCGCCCGATCGGAAGGACACAGGTGCGGATGCCCGGTCGGGACAGCGGGGATGGTATCCTTCCGAGGACCCTGCGCCCCCGTCCAACATGACCCTCGACACCCTCCTGCCGCTCCAGAGCCTCCTTGCCGACGAGATGCGCGCGGTCGACGAGGTCGTGCGTGCGCGGTTGCACTCGGACGTGGTGCTGGTCCGGCAGGTCGCCGAGCACATCATCGGCTCCGGTGGCAAGCGCATGCGGCCGGCCCTCGTCATCCTCGCCGCCGGCGCCTGCGGTTACAGCGGCAGCGCGCACTACCAGCTCGCCGCCGTGGTCGAGTTCATTCACACCGCGACCCTGCTGCACGACGATGTAGTGGACGAGTCCGATCTGCGGCGCGGCAAGTCAACGGCCAATTCGCTGTTCGGCAATCCGGCAAGCGTCCTGGTCGGGGATTTCCTGTATTCGCGTGCGTTCCAGATGATGACGGACCTGCGCGACATGCGCGTCATGGAGGTCCTCGCCAACGCCACCAACACCATCGCCGAGGGCGAGGTGCTGCAGCTGCTCAACTGCAACGATCCCGATGTCGGCGAAGACAGCTACCTGCAGGTGATCCGCTTCAAGACCGCCAAGCTGTTCGAGGCAGCGGGACAACTGGGGGCGATCGTCAGCCATGCCAGCCGTGACGTCGAGGAGGGCCTCGGCCGCTACGGCATGCACCTGGGCACTGCGTTCCAGCTGATCGACGACGTGCTCGACTATTCGGGCGACCACGAACGGACCGGGAAGAACGTGGGGGACGATCTGGCCGAGGGCAAGCCGACGTTGCCGCTCATCCATGCGATGCGCAACGGCACGCCCGAGCAGGCCGGGCTGATCCGTACGGCAATCAAAGACGGTGGGCTGAGGGATTTCCAGCCGGTGCTCACGGCCATCCACGATACCGGCGCGCTGGAGTACTCGCGCCGTCAGGCCGAAGCGGAAAGCAAGCGTGCGGTCGCCGCGCTGGACGCTTTGCCGCGTTCGACTTACCGGGACTCTCTGCTACAATTGGCGTCCTTTGCCGTGACCCGGTCGTACTGATCCGTTTCCCAGACGGATCGTGTCATGAAGCAGATCCTGCTTCTACCTGTCTCCCGGGTTGTTCGAAGCGTCGGGGTGTAGCTCAGCCTGGTAGAGTACTGCGTTCGGGACGCAGGAGTCGGAGGTTCGAATCCTCTCACCCCGACCACATGATGCTTCCTGCATCCGAAGCGCCGGAATGCCCTTGGCGGCCGGGCGCATCGCATTGCACTTCTCCTTTCGCGACGGTCCGCAGGCATGCCTCAGTAGGGCAGGCTGAAGAACAGCCGGATCGCATTCACGTCCTCGCCGACGCGAAACGCCAGCCCGACCAGGTCGAAATTTACGAGGTGGTGTCCGAACGCACGCAGCTTCACCGGCCCGCGCGTGCCGATGCTCAGTGCGAACTCGGCCTCGTTGCGCAACTGCTTTGCGACGTTCCCGGCGACCGGGTAGTCGAGCGGCGTGAGGTAGCGGTAATAGATGAGATGCAGCCCGAGATCTGCCGGCACGCCGCCGATCGTCCCATGGGTGGGAAAGGCGCTATTCACGCCCAGGACCAGCTGGGTCAGGGGGTGGAAGCCGCCGTCCTGCGCACGGTAAGCCGCATGATTGAGGCCGGCACCGAGCATCAGATTCGGTCCGCGGAGCGGTGGCTTCCAGCGTGCCTTGATTCCCAGGTTATAGATGAACGCCGAATCGCGGCCGTCGAGCTCTTAGCCGTAACCGGCGTAAGCGAAGGGCCGAACCTCCAGCGCCGGGCTGAGGCGAATCCCTGCTTCCACGCCGGGTAGCACGCTCATCGTGCTCAGACGCTCGGGCAGGTCGCCATCGGTGAGGGCGCCCAACTCGAGGTCGTAAAAGCCGAAGGACACCGGCAGCTTGAGGGTGATGCGGGTGGCGGCCTGCTCCGGCGCCTGCAGCGTGTACGCCAACGGCAGTTGCACCACCGTGACGGTCCGATCCCCGGAGGTGTAGAAGCCGGTACCGAAGACCGCGGAGTAATACCAGTTGATCAGTTCCTCCGGTGCCTTGGCGGCTCTCGGCGCGGGTGCGCCGACGGCGGGTTCACCGGCAAGCGCGACGGCGAGCGCTGCCGCGAACGCGTGCGCGCGCCAGTGGCAGGCCAGGGCAGGGGAAAATCGCATGGCGGGGAAGCGGGCGGTGACGCCTGGCGGCGCCGGACGGCGCGCTAGTGGGAGACGATTGTGCGCACGGGGACGGCGGTGCGCAAGCGCCGGCCTTGGGCGGCTCCCGGCCCTGCGGTATCATCGCCGCGCCTTCCAAAGCCCGAGCAACGCTCGTATTCTTCGATCGTCGGGCTGCAAAAATTCACTTTTGCGCCGTTAACCCCACCCAGCGAAGCCGTGCATGACCAAGTTCCTCCTTCTGCTCGCGTTAGGCATCGTCGCGTATCTGATCCTCAGCCGGGCGCGGCGCCAGAGCGAACGGTCCGAGGCGGAACGCAAGCCGGTTGCGCCGCCTGCGACGCCGGAGGACATGGTCCGTTGCGCGGTGTGCGGTGTGCACCTGCCGCGCAGCGAAGGCTTCGCCTCGCGCGGCAAGTTCTACTGCAGTGACGATCACCTCAGGCTGAGCGGCCAGAACGGAAGGGACGAGTAGACGGCAGCCTTCGCCACCGGTACACGGCGAAGCGCGTACCGGCATCCGAGGCAGATGAAGGCACACGACCGGTTTCAGGCATTGGCCGGCGCGGGCGCGCACCCGCAGGGTGCGCGGGCGGGCGCCGCGGAGCGCCCATGAACGCTGCCGTGGAAACGATGGTGCGCGAGCGCAACGTCGAGGTGGCGGCACTGGCGGCCTCGGCGCGGGCCAATTCGTACTGGGGCTCGCTGTTCTACTTCAACGTCTACCGCGTCATCGTCGCGGGCGTGCTGTTGTTCTCTGCCGTGATCTTTCCCGACGCGGTGTTCGGCTCGCGCAACCCCGCGTTGTTCTTCTACACGGGAGCGATCTACATCCTGACCGCGGCCGTGTTCTTCATCGGCATCCGGTCCCGCCGTCCCGAATTCAACACCCAGATCGCGCTGCAGGTCTGTGCCGACGTCCTCTTCGTCTCCCTGCTCACCTACGCCAGCGGCGGGGTGGGGAGCGGCCTGGGCTTGCTGCTGCTGGCGTCGCTGGCTGCGGCAGGCATCATCAGCCGCGGGCGCATGACCCTGTTCTTCGCGTCTCTGGCGAGCATCGCCGTCCTGCTCGAGCACATCTTCGATACCGTCTTCCTGGACGGCACCATCAACTTCTTCGTGCAGGCCGGCCTGCTCAGCGTCGGCTACTTCGCCACCGCCTGGCTCGCGCACACCCTGGCGCGCTATACCCAGGCCAGCGAGCAGCTCGCCGCGCAGCGCGAAGTGGACCTCGCCAGCATGGCGCACGTCAACCAGCTGGTCATCCAGGACATGCAAGACGGTGTGCTGGTGGTGGACGAGCACGGGACGATCCGCCAGATCAATCGTCGCGCGATCGAGATCCTCGGGCCCATTCCGCGCGGGTCCGCGGAAACCCGCCTGTCGGACTACGCGCCGCAGCTGGACGATCGGCTCAAGCGCTGGCGCCAGGATGCGGGCGCCGATTTCGACCCCATGCGTACCGTGCTGACCAACAAGCTCGCCGGTGCGCGCTTCGTGCCGGTCGGCCGAAACCGCAATCGCGGCGCGGTGGTCTTCCTCGAAGACCTGACCCGCATCCAGGCCGAGGCGCAGCAGATGAAGCTCGCGGCGATGGGCCGGCTCACGGCCAACATCGCCCACGAAATCCGCAATCCCCTCTCGGCCATCAACCACGCGGCCGAGCTGCTGCTCGAGGAGCAGAACCTCAGCGAGACGCAGATGCGGCTGCTCACGATCGTGCACGACAATACGCAGCGGCTCGATCGCATGGTGCAGGACGTCCTGAAGCTCAACCGCCGCGACCGCGCGCATCGCGAGACCTTCCTGGTCGGCGACTTTCTGGGCACCTTCGTGTCACAGTTCTGCCAGATCGAGAAGGTGCCTGAGGACGTGATCGACCTACAGGTCGAGCATGACGGCTCGGTCACTTTCGACCGCAGCCACCTCAACCAGATCATGTGGAACCTGTGCCGGAACGCGTTGCGCTATTGCCAGCGCCGCAGCGGCAGCATCCGCCTGACGCTGGGCGTTGGCCCGCTGCGCAACGCGCTCGAATTGCACGTGCAGGACGATGGCCCGGGCGTTCCCGAGGCCATCCGGCCGCACCTGTTCGAACCGTTCTTCACGACTGCGGCGAGTGGGACCGGGTTGGGGCTGTACATCGCCCGCGAAATCTGCGACGCGAACAACGCGTCGCTCGAGTACGTGGAGCACTCCGGTGCGGGTGCGCACTTCTTGTTGGCAATCAGGGGAGCAAAGCTTTGAAGCGCATTGAGCGGAACGGAGCCACGGGGCGGACCTCTGCCCCGCAACGCTGCGTCCTCGTGGTCGACGACGAGGTCGACATCCTTGAACTGATCGAACTGACCCTGCTGCGCATGGGACTGGACGTGGATCGGGCGATGAGCGTCGCGGACGCCGGTGAGAAGCTGGCCAACGGTCGCCATTACGACCTGTGCCTGACCGACATGCGCCTGCCCGACGGCACCGGGCTGGAGATCGTCGAGCAGATCCAGAAGGCCGAACTCGACCTCCCGGTCGCGGTCATCACTGCGCACGGCAACACCGAGAATGCGGTGGCGGCCCTCAAGGCGGGCGCCTTCGACTACGTGTCCAAGCCGGTGAGCTTGGACCAGTTGCGCACGCTGGTGAAGTCGGCGCTGTCGCTGCCCAAGGTGGCCGACGGCAAGGTGATCGAGATGACGGCCGGCGAGCGCGGACTGCTCGGCACGTCGCCGGCGATCGTGAATGTGCGCGAGCTCATCGAAAAGCTGGCGCGCAGCGAGGCGCCGGTGCACATCACCGGCGAGTCGGGCAGCGGGAAGGAACTGGCCGCGCGCCTGATTCACCAGAAGAGCGCACGGCGTGATCGGCCCTTCGTGCCGGTCAATTGCGGCGCGATCCCCGAGAACCTGATGGAGAGCGAGTTCTTCGGCTACCGCAAGGGCGCGTTCACCGGGGCGGACAGCGATCGCGACGGATTCTTCCAGGCTGCCAACGGCGGCACGCTTTTCCTCGACGAGGTGGCCGACCTGCCGCTGCCCATGCAGGTAAAGCTGCTGCGGGCCATCCAGGAGAAGAAGGCACGCAAGGTGGGCTCGACCCAGGAGGACGCGGTCGACGTGCGCATCATCAGCGCAACCCACCAGAACCTGGGCGATTGCGTGGAGTCGGGCAAGTTCCGCCACGACTTGTTCTACCGCCTGAACGTGATCGAGCTGCGCATGCCTGCGCTGCGCGACATGCGCGAGGACATTCCCGCGATCGCCAGCGCCGTGCTCGACAAGCTCGCCGGGCAGGCGAAGGTGATGCGTCCGGAGATCGAGGAGGGCGCCATGCGTGCCCTGGCCCAGTACGACTTTCCCGGCAACGTGCGGGAGCTGGAGAACATCCTCGAGCGGGCCATGGCGCTGTGCGACGGCCAGACCATCGCCACCGCCGACCTGCAGCTCACGCCCCCCGATGCAGAGAGGGTCGAGCAGGCGGTCGAGGGGTCGGAGGGCAAGTGGCCCCTGCAGGAGTACCTGGATCGGGTGGAGAAGGAGGCGATTCTCGAGGCCCTCGAGAAGACGCGCTTCAATCGCACCGCGGCAGCCAAGCTGCTCGGCATCACCTTCCGCGCCATGCGCTATCGGATGGAGCGGCTGGGCATCAACTGATCCCGCACTACTATAATGAGGCGCGCCCCGCAGAGGGCCGCCGGCATGGAGATCTGCTGCATGACATTCCGCCTCTTCGCGCTGCTGCTCGCGCTGTTTGCCTGTGCGCCTGCGCACGCGGTACCTGCATCCGTCCTGATCGGGACCTGGGAAGCCGCGCGCTCTTCCGAAGACGAGCGCCTCTACATCAAGCTGATGGACCAGGGCAAGGCGGAGATCGTCGCCGAGTACGACTTCCAGCTGCCCAATATGCCGGGCAAGCGGCGCGGACGCTCCACCACCTTCGCGAAGTGGTCGGTCAAGGGTGACGAGGTCGTCGTCACCTACTCGAAGGTCACCGACCGCTTGCGCTACGAGCGCGCGCTCCCACTGGCCGAGATCGGGCGCGAGGGCAAGGCCGCCGCGCTCAAACCGATCGGCAAGCGTGCGGCCGGCTCCCGCCTGCCGGCCATCCTGTGGAAGGCTCCGCACGACTACAAGCGCACGACGGCAGACGACAGCAGGAAGGTGCCGGCGCCCGCTGCCAAGCCGTAGCGTTCTCCTTCGCGCGCATGACCGGCGTGCCCGCTCCCGACTGGACCGACGGCTGGTACGCGGGCGCGCGCAGAGAGCCGTCGCCGAATTTCGACGCGCGCCCGCCGGGCACTGCAGTGGACCTGGCGGTGGTGCACAACATCAGCCTCCCGCCGCATCAATTCGGTGGCGAATTCGTGGCCGATCTCTTCCTCAATCGCCTCGATCCGCTCGCGCACCCGTTCTTCGCAACCCTGGCCGGCGTGCGCGTGTCCTCGCACTTCTACATTCGACGGACGGGTGAGATCGTCCAGTTCGTCTCGTGCGACGGGCGCGCCTGGCATGCGGGGCAATCGCGCTGGAGGGGTCGCGAGCGGTGCAACGACTTCTCGGTCGGTATCGAGCTGGAAGGCTCGGACCTCGTGCCGTTCCGCGACGCGCAGTACCTCGCCCTCGATCGGCTTTTGCGGGCAGTGCGCAGGCAGTATCCCGTGCGCGCCGTGACGGGTCACAGCGACATCGCGCCGGGCCGCAAGACCGATCCGGGCCCCTTCTTCGACTGGGCGCGCGTCACCGGCGGGCCCACCCAGGCCTGACGCGTCCGCGCATCGCATGCGCATCTACAGCTCGGATCGCTTCGTCCTGCCGCTGCCTCCGGGCCATCGCTTTCCGATGCAGAAGTACCGGCTGCTGCGCGAGCGCGTCGAGGAAGCGGGGCTGGCCGGACCCTACGGGCTCCAGGAGCCGCCAGCCGCGTGCGACGACCAGATCCTGCGCGCTCACGACGCCGCCTACCTTCGTCGCGTGGTATCGGGTGATTTGAGCGAGCAGGAGCAGCGCCGCATCGGATTCCCTTGGTCCGAGCAGATGGTGGAGCGCTCGCGGCGCTCTGCGGGGGCCACGCTCGCTGCCGCGCGCGCTGCGCTGGATTCTGGCGGCGTGGGCGTCAACCTCGCCGGCGGGACACACCACGCCTTTCGCGATCGCGGCGAGGGCTATTGCGTGTTCAACGATGCGGCGATCTGTGCGCTCGAACTGCAGGCCGTCGGTGCAATCCGGCGCGCGCTGGTGCTCGACTGCGACGTGCACCAGGGAAACGGCACCGCCCGCATCCTCGCCGGGGACACGAGCGTATACACCTTCTCCATCCATGCAGCGAACAATTTTCCCTTCCGCAAGGAAACCAGCGACCTCGATCTGGAACTGCCGGACGGCGCCGGCGACGCGGCCTATCTGCCCGTGCTCGAGCGCGGCATGTACCACGCGCTCTCGGCGGCGCAGCCCGACCTGGTCATCTATCTCGCGGGTGCCGATCCGCACGAGGGCGATCGGTTAGGCCGACTCAAACTGACGACTGCCGGCCTCGAGGCACGTGACCGGCTCGTGTTCGAGGCGTGTGCCGCCGCCGGGGTGCCGGTCGCCGTCGCCATGGCCGGAGGGTACGGCCGGTGCATCGAGGACACGGTGAACGTTCACTTCAACACCGTGCGGCTTGCACGCGAGATTCTCGTGCGCTGACGCGACGCGCCAGCGCACGAGTGTTGCGTGACTGCCGACGTCGCTGAAAATTTCTTGACACTCGTTGGTGTGCCACTAGAATTAGTGGCTGAGCAGCCACACGCACACAATATCTAGTGGTTGCATCGATCTGAGTGGCTGCAGTCGTGGGGTGAGGGACGACTGCCGGATAACAAGAGAGATGGGGGAAGGGACAGTCATGCAGCCGGCCACCGAAGCCGCGACCGCAACGCCGGTCAGCGCAAGGTCCATGGAAACTGTTGAAGCGCAGGCGCGTGATTCGCGCTACGCGCAATACAAGGTGATCCGCCGCAACGGCGCAGTCGTGGGATTCGAGCCTGGCAAGATCTCGGTGGCCATGACCAAGGCATTTCTCGCGGTCAATGGGAGCCAGGGTGCAGCCTCCGCTCGCATCCGCGAGCAGGTGCAGGCGCTGACCGAGGCCGTGATCGGCGCGCTCATGCGCCGCCAGCCCCAGGGCGGGACGTTCCACATCGAGGATATCCAGGACCAGGTCGAACTGGGCCTGATGCGCTCGGGCGAGCATGACGTCGCGCGTGCCTATGTCCTCTATCGCGAGGAGCGCGCACGATTGCGCGCGCAGCAGAAAGCCGCGCAGGCAGAGGCCCGCCAGCCCGCGATCAGCGTAATGGACGGCGATGCCCGCCGCCCGCTCGACCTCGCCAGGCTGCAGGCGCTGGTCCAGGATTCCTGCGAAGGCCTGGGCGGCGCCGTCGATGCCGGCCTGATCCTGCAGAACGTCCTCAAGGACCTCTACGACGGCGTGTCGATGGACGAGGTGCGCAAGTGCGCGATCCTGTCCGCGCGGGCGCTGATCGAGAAGGACCCCGCCTATAGTTACGTGACCGCCCGCCTGCTGCTGCACAGCATCCAGCACGAAGTCCTGGGCGAGGAGGTCAGCCACGCCGGGATGTTCACCCGCTACGCGGACTACTTTCCCGGCTTCATCGAGCGCGGCATCCAGGCGGGTCTGCTGGATTCCCGGCTGCGCTCCTTCGATCTGCAGGCGCTGGGGGCCGCGCTCGACGCCAGTCGAGACTTCAAGTTCGGCTACCTGGGCCTGCAGACCCTTTATGACCGTTACTTCATCCATGTGGAGGGGCGCCGCATCGAATTGCCGCAGGCGTTCTTCATGCGCGTGGCCATGGGTCTGGCACTCAACGAGCCGCAGCGCGAGGCGCGGGCGATCGAGTTCTACAGTGTCCTGTCGAGCTTCGACTTCATGAGCTCGACGCCGACGCTGTTCAATTCCGGCACCCACCGTTCCCAGCTGTCGAGCTGCTACCTGACCACCGTTTCCGACGACCTGGAGGGAATCTACGAGGCGATCAAGGAGAACGCGCTGCTATCGAAGTTTGCCGGCGGACTCGGCAACGACTGGACGCCGGTGCGGGCGCTCGGCTCCCACATCAAGGGAACGAACGGCAAGTCGCAGGGGGTGGTGCCCTTCCTGAAAGTGGTGAACGACACCGCCGTCGCGGTGAACCAGGGCGGCAAGCGCAAGGGCGCCGTTTGCTCCTACCTGGAGACCTGGCACCTCGACATCGAGGAGTTCCTGGAACTGCGCAAGAACACCGGTGACGATCGCCGCCGGACCCACGACATGAACACGGCCAACTGGATACCGGATCTGTTCATGAAGCGGGTCATGGAGAACGCCGAGTGGACCTTGTTCTCCCCGTCCGACGTGCCGGACCTGCACGACCGCTACGGCCGGCCGTTCGAGAAGGCCTACCTCGAGTACGAACGCAAGGCCGCGAGCGGCGAGCTGAAACTGTTCAAGAAGGTCCCGGCGGTGCAGCTGTGGCGCAAGATGCTCTCGATGCTGTTCGAGACCGGCCACCCCTGGATCACGTTCAAGGACCCGTGCAACCTGCGCTCACCGCAGCAGCACGTGGGGGTGGTGCACAGCTCCAACCTGTGCACCGAGATCACCCTGAACACCTCGGACAGCGAGATCGCGGTCTGCAATCTCGGCTCGATCAACCTGGCCGCGCACATGAAGGACGGCAAGCTCGACCATGCCAAGCTGGGCAGGACGGTCCGCACCGCCATGCGCATGCTCGACAACGTGATCGACATCAACTATTACGCAGTCGACAAGGCGCGCAACTCGAACCTGAAGCACCGTCCGGTGGGCCTGGGCATCATGGGCTTCCAGGATTGCCTGCACCTCATGCGCGTGCCCTACGCCTCGCGCGAGGCGGTCGAGTTCGCCGATCAGTCCATGGAGGTGGTCGCCTACCACGCCTACTGGGCCTCGACCGAACTGGCGGAGGAGCGCGGGCCGTACTCGACCTTCGAGGGCTCCCTCTGGCACCGCGGCATCCTGCCCCAGGACAGCCTGGCCCTGCTGCGGGAGGCGCGTGGAGGCTACGTCGAGGTCGACACCGGGTCTACCCTGGACTGGTCCGCACTCCGGGGCCGCATCCGCCAGTTCGGAATGCGCAATTCGAACTGCTTGGCCATTGCGCCGACCGCCACGATCGCCAACATCATCGACGTCTCGGCCAGCATCGAGCCGACCTACCAGAACCTGTACGTGAAGTCCAACCTCTCGGGCGAGTTCACCGTCGTCAACGAACACCTGGTCCAGGATCTGAAGGCCCTGAACATGTGGGACGACGTGATGATCGCGGACCTCAAGTATTTCGACGGCAGCCTGGCGAAGATCGACCGCATTCCCGCCGAAATCCGCACTTTGTACGCAACTGCCTTCGAGGTGGATCCGTCCTGGCTCGTCGAGGCGGCGAGCCGCCGACAGAAGTGGATCGACCAGGCGCAATCGCTGAACCTGTACATGGCCGGGGCCTCGGGCAAGAAGCTCGACGAGATCTACAAGCTCGCTTGGTTGCGGGGGCTGAAGACGACCTACTACCTGCGCACGCTCGGTGCGACGCACGCGGAGAAGTCGACGGTGAACACCGGGCAGCTGAATGCGGTGCCGGCCGACGGGGGAATGCTGGCAGCCGGCGGGCTGGGCTCCGATGCATCGGAGCCGAAGTTCTGTGCGATCGACGATCCGACGTGCGAGGCCTGCCAGTAAAACGTGAACGCGCGCTTGCACTCGACGTCGAAAGATCACAAACTCAGCGGCATAAACATTGCTTAGCAGTCACGACCACAGGAATAGTCAGATGCTTTCTTTCGAGGACACGACATCGGTTGCTGCAATGGGGCTCGGCCCTTCGGCTGCGTTCCTGCCTCAGTCCCCGGCCCTGTCGCGCGACGACAAGGCCACGGTGAGCGAGAGCTTCCGTCGCATCAAGCTCGAGGACAAGCGGATCATCAACGGCAAGACCGACGTCAACCAGCTCGTCCCGTTCAAGTACAAGTGGGCCTGGGAGAAATACCTCGCCTCCTGCGCGAATCACTGGATGCCGCAGGAGATCAACATGAGCCGCGACATCGCCCTGTGGAAGGATCCGAACGGGCTGACCGAGGACGAGCGGCGCATCATCCGCCGCAACCTCGGTTTCTTCGTCACGGCAGACAGTCTGGCGGCCAACAACATCGTGCTCGGCACCTATCGGCACATCTCCGCCCCCGAGTGCCGCCAATACCTGCTGCGCCAGGCGTTCGAGGAGGCCATCCACACCCACGCCTACCAGTACATCGTCGAAAGCCTGGGTCTGGACGAGGGAGAGGTGTTCAACGCCTATCATGAGATTGCGTCGATTCGCGAGAAGGACGAGTTCCTGATCCCCTTCATCGACACGCTGACCAATCCGGCCTTCCGGACCGGAACGCTGGAAGCCGATCAGAAACTGCTGAAGAGCCTGATCGTCTTCGCCTGCATCATGGAAGGCCTGTTCTTCTACGTCGGGTTTGCCCAGATCCTGGCGTTGGGCCGTCAAAACAAGATGACGGGAGCGGCCGAGCAGTACCAGTACATCCTTCGGGACGAGTCGATGCACTGCAATTTCGGCATCGACGTGATCAATCAGATCAAGCTAGAGAACCCCCAGCTGTGGACCGTCGAGTTCAAGGACGAGATCCGCGGCCTGATCAAGCGCGGGGTCGAGCTGGAATATCGGTATGCGGAGGACACCATGCCGCGCGGCGTGCTGGGCCTGAACGCACCGATGTTCAAGGAATACCTTCGTTACGTCGCCAATCGGCGCTGCCAGCAAATCGGTCTGGATACGCTGTTCTCCGGCGCATCCAATCCGTTCCCCTGGATGTCGGAGATGATCGATCTCAAGAAGGAAAAGAATTTCTTCGAGACGCGCGTCACCGAGTACCAGACAGGGGGCGCGCTGAGCTGGGATTGATGCATATAGACCAACGGTCGACATCGTGCCCCTGGCCACGGGGGCTTGGAACAAGCAGGGTCAGAGGCGTTTCCGGCAGTCCGCGCGGAGACGCCCTGGCCCTTTTTTCGTTGCCGCGCCGAGGTCCCGGCGTGCGCAGTGCGTGGAACTGCGAGGCTCGTCTCGGCGGCGGTATCGCCAGGACGGGTGCGTGGTCGCACCCTCGGGTGCGTGGTGTCTTGTTGTCAACTTAACTCAAGGAGTGACGCAACATGGCTGTGAAGAAAGCTGCTGCCAAGAAGTCCGCTGCCAAGAAGAAGGCACCGGCGAAGAAGTCGACCGCCAAGAAGGCTGCTGCCAAGAAGCCGGCAGTGAAGCGCGTTGCCAAGAAGGCTGCCGCCAAGAAGAAGGCGCCGGCCCGCAAGGCTGCGAAGAAGCCTGCCAAGAAGGCCGCCAAGAAGACGGCCAAGAAGACGGCCAAGAAGGCGACTGCCAAGCGGCCCGCCAAGAAGGTAGCGAAGAAGTCTGCTGCCAAGAAGCCGGCGAAGAAGGCCGCTGCCAAGAAGGCGGCGAAGAAGCCTGCCAAGAAGGCGGCGAAGAAGGCTGCCAAGAAGGCTGCCAAGAAGCCTGCAAAAAAAGCTGCGAAGAAGAAAGCTGCGCCAAGAAAAGCGGCAAAGAAAGTAGAGTCCGCTTCCCCGGCAGCACCGAAGCCCGCTCCCGCGCCGGCAGCTTGGCCGTTCCCGGTATCTGGTAACCGGCCGAACTAAGCTCTAGCTCCAGGATGCTCGCGCGAGGTCTGCATCCGTGAAGGATCCCAGTCACCTCCGCGGGCTTTGTTCCTGAGCGCACGCCGCAGGCTGCTGCCACGCACCTAGGCGCTGTTCCGGCGTGAGCCGGAGACGCGATTCCCGTTCCCATTGCCCGGCGCTATAGTGCGTCCAATGCAGGCGGAGGAATGATGGAACGCAGGAAAGTCAGTTCGAGCCAGATCCGCTCGGTCGGCTACGACAGCGGTTCCCAGGTCCTGGAAGTGGAGATGTCGGACGGAACCGTGTGGCAGTATTCACGCGTCCCATCCGAGGTGCATCGGCGCCTGATGGCGGCGCCCACCATCGCCAGCTACTACCGCGACAACATCGAGGAAGAGTACACGCGCAAGCGGCTGAGGTAGGCCAGCTGCGAGGCGTCAGCACTCTGGTTCGCCCGGTGCAGGCCGCGGGTCGGGATCGAAGCCGAATCGCGCCGGGACTTCGCCTACGCGGATACTGCTCAGGGGCAAGCGTACCCGTCCGAGATCCAGGCATGCCCCTTGGGGCACGTTGCCCCCCATCCATTGCTCCAGGTCCTCGTCGTCCGCCACCGTTCCGTCGGCACGTCGCAGGCATGGGAGCAGGCTCGCCAAGTCGCGATCGCTCACCAGGCCGACGCCCCGCTCGAACGCGACGAGCAGGCAACCGTTCTCGTCGAGGAATGCGTCCGTGCACTCGCGCAGGCGTTCCCCACCGTGCGTAACCAAGTCGAAGCCGGCCGGTGCTGGTTCCACCCGCAGCACGTGCGGGGTGTAGTCGAGCCGCACGAAGACACGCTGAGGCCCGTTCTGAAAGTACCAGCGCCCGTCGCCGTCACGGTCGTAGTTGCGGCCGATGAACGCTGTCACGGTCCGATTGCCGATGGCCTCACCCTTGATCGACCAGTTGCCGCGGCGATCGAGCGCAAGCCAGCCGTACACGGCGGGAACCGACGGCCATTTCGCCATCGCCTGGAGGACTTCGGAATCCATCGGGTCAGTATAGGGGCAGTGCGCGACGCGCGCGGCTTTACGCCGCAGTTGGGGAGCGAGTAGCATCGGAACCGTCGCGTTTGGGGACATTGGGCATGTCGCTCACCTTCTATTGCGGTTCCGGATCCCCTTACGCGTGGCGCGTGTGGCTGGCCCTCGAGCACAAGGGCCTGGACTACGACTTGAAGATGATGTCCTTCTCCGAGGGCGATTTGAAGACGCCGGAGTACGCGGCGATCAACCCCCGGCGCAAAGTTCCGGCTGTCGTCGACGATGGGTTTTCGCTCTACGAGTCCACCGCGATCCTGGAATACCTGGAGGATCGGTATCCGAAGCCGGGCGCCAGCCTCTTTCCGGGGGATGCGCAGGGGCGTGCGCTGGTTCGCCGCATGGTCCAGGAGGCGGATCAGTACTTCGCCGCACCGATGGAACGCATCGTCGACCAGGTGCTGTTTACGCCGCAGGAGAAGTGGAATTCGGAGCGAATCGCGCGCGCTCGCACCGCGCTCGCCGCCGAACTCGAGCGTTGGGAAACGTCTCTTCGTGGAGACTGGCTCGCGGGCGGTGAATTGTCAGCCGCGGATTTCACGCTATACCCGCTGATCGCACTGACCCGGCGGATGCAGCGGCGCAAGCCCGATCTGGATGTCGAGGCGATGCTGGGACCGCGTCTGCGCGTGTGGATGTCGCGCGTGGAAGCGTTGCCGTATTTCCGCAAGACATGGCCGCCACACTGGAAGTAGCGCCGGAACGGAACACGCCGTCGTATCAGCACAGGCTGGCGCGCAGCGGGAACGCGTGGATCGTCATAGGCCGGACCCGGGCTCGCGTCGGTCTGACGATGGGAAGCAGGTCGAGACAAGCGAGGAAGCGATGAGAAGAACTGTGGTGTTCTGGATGCTGACGGGAATGGTGGCGTCGGCGTCAGCGGAGGACGGCGCCGCCCTGTTCAAATCGAAGTGCACTGCGTGCCACAACGAGGCCAAGGTGATGGCGGGAGTGCGCAAGATCCCCGAGGCGGAGCGCTCCGCCCGGCTGGAGGAGCGCCTGAGCGCGCACTTCGCGCCCGACCCTGCCCAGCGCAAGGCCATCGTGGACCACCTGGTGAAGCTCGCCGGCCAGTAAACCCTGCAGGCGGTCGGTTCCCGGCCGGAACCGGCGTTGCCTGGAGCGACGCCACATCTTGCCTGATCGCGATCAGGCCGCCCGAGGCTCGGATGATCGCCAGGATCGGGACGCGCGTCCTGCGCGTGCTGGGCGTACCGCTCGAGACCCATGTGCGCAGCCTGGGCATCGATGCGCCGATGGCGTATCGGCGGGGATCATGCCGTGCGCTGCGTCAAGGCGAACAAGGCGTGCGCGAGAATTTGGTTACCATTATGCGAGGCGTGGCATGAAGCAGGAGGCACGCGCCTCCATCGAGGGCAGCAAGGGATGAACATTCTTCTCGGATGCATCGCGGACGATTTCACCGGTGCCACGGACCTGGCGAATACCCTCGTCAAGTCCGGGATGCGGACCGTACAGCTGCTCGGCGTGCCGCGTGCCGGACTGCACGTCCCCGACGCCGACGCCGTCATCGTCGCGCTCAAGTCCCGCAGCAATCCCGCGGACGAGGCGGTGCGCATGTCGCTCGGCGCTCTGCAGTGGCTGCAGACGGCCGGGGCGCGGCAGTTCTACTTCAAGTACTGCTCGACCTTCGACTCCACCGATCGTGGCAACATCGGTCCCGTGGCCGATGCGCTTCTCGATGCCCTGGGTGAGGACTTCACCGTCTTCAATCCGGCGTTTCCCACCAACAAGCGCACGATCTACCAGGGCTACCTCTTCGTCGGCAACGAACTGCTGTCCGAATCGGGCATGCGCCATCACCCCCTCACGCCGATGACCGACCCGTCACTGGTGCGTGTGCTGCAGCGCCAGACAAGGCATCCGGTCGGGCTCGTGCCGTATGCGACGCTAATCAAGGGGGTCGATGCGGTGCGCGAGGCGCTCGATGGCCTGCGCCATTCGGGGATCCGCCATGTCGTGCTCGATTCGATCACCGACGAGCATCTGTTCGCCCTCGGCGAGGCGTGCGCGGGATTGAAGCTGGTGACCGGCGGATCGGGCATGGCGATGGGTCTTCCCGCCAACTTCGTGCGCGCCGGACTGATGCGCACGGGGCAGGCGGCACAGCTGCCGCGGGTGACCGGTCCAACCGCCGTGCTTGCCGGGAGCTGCTCGAACGCTACGCAGGCGCAAGTCGCACAGATGAAGCGTGATCACGACGCTTTCGAGCTGGATCCGATCGCCATGGCGGCCGGTCGTGACGTGGCGGCCGAGGCGCTTGCGTGGGTGCAGGGTCGCCTGTCGGAGAGGCCGTTGCTGATCTACTCGACTGCGACTCCCGAGCAGGTGTCGGCTGTGCAGCAAGAGCTCGGACGCGAGCGTGCCGGCGAGCTGGTCGAACGTACATTCGGGCGTATCGCTCAGGGCCTGGTGGAGCGCGGCGTGCGCCGGCTGGTGGTCGCCGGCGGCGAGACGTCCGGCGCGGTCGTGAGTGCGCTGGGCGTGGAAGGGCTGACCATCGGGCCCGAGATCGATCCCGGCGTGCCCTGGACCTTCGGCATCGGGGAACCGACGCTCGCGCTCGCGCTCAAGTCCGGAAACTTCGGTGGTCCGGACTTCTTTACGCGCGCCTTCACGGTGCAGCCATGAAGGGAGTGTCGACGTGAGCGAGTCCCGGCTGCGCGAGGAGATCTGCACCCTGGGCAGGTCGCTGTTCGAGCGCGGGCTGACGCCAGGCAGCTCCGGCAACATCAGCGTGCGCCTCGACGACGGGTGGCTGATGACGCCGACCAACGCCTGCCTCGGCCGGCTCGATCCGGCACGCTTGTCCAGGCTCGACGTCGAGGGTCGTCTCGTTTCTGGGGACAAGCCCACCAAGGAGTCGTTCCTGCACACCTCCATGTATGCACAACGGCCCGACGCCGGCGCGATCGTGCACCTTCATTCGACGCATGCGGTGGCGGTCTCGGTGCTCGCCGACCTCGATCCCGCGGAAGCCATCCCGCCGATCACGGCGTACTACGTAATGAAGATCGGCAAGCTCGCGCTGGTGCCGTACTATGCCCCGGGCGATGAGGCGCTGGCAGAAGCCGTACGCGAGGTGGCCGGGCGCCATCATGCGGTCTTGCTCGCCAACCATGGCCCCGTGGTGGCAGGCAAGGATCTCGAGACAGCGGTCTATGCGACCGAGGAACTCGAGGAGACCGCCAAACTGTACCTGATGTTGCGCGGCGAGCGACTCAGACTGCTGGCGCCATCGGAAGTCGCGACGCTGCGTGAGCGATTCGCGTCCTGAATTCACTGTGTTCCTTTCCAGACAGGGAGAAATCATGGGTTTCCGAGCATCGAACCACTTCGTCGCGCTTGCCGTGTGCGCCAGCCTGAGTGCCTGTGCGATGTGGAAGAAGGATGAGGTTGCGCCGGGCAGCGGCAGCGACGTCACCGTGTACAACATCAATCAGCTCACGCCGGCCCAGTATCGTGTCGTCAAGCACATCTGGACCGACGATCTGCGCAGCAACGCGAGCGTACCGACGTTCGCGAGCGTGGATGAGGGCATCGCGGCCCTGAAGGATCAGGCGGCCGCGGCTGGCGGAACCGCGCTGGTCAACGTCATGTGCCTGGACGCGACCGGTGAAGAGGCGGGCCGGCTGCTGTGCTATGGTGATGCCATCCGCCTGAACTGAATTCATCCAGCAGCCATCTCGGAGGAGCGCTCATGAAGGCAGTGAAATTCGGTCTGGTCGTCGTCGCGATGTGCAGCGCAGGCGCCGCGCTGGCGCAGCAGAAGCCGGAGGATGCGATCAAATACCGGCAGTCCGCCCTGTTCCTGCTGGGTCAGCATTTCGGGCCGATCGCCGCCATGGCGCAGGGCAAGATGCCCTACGACAAGGACGCTGCCGCCAGCCATGCCGCGCTCGCGCAGACATTGTCCCGGCTGCCCTGGGACCGCTTCGGCGCCGGCACCGACAAGGGCAACACCAAGGCGAAGCCCGAAATCTGGACCAACCTATCCGACTTCAGGGCGAAAGCCGACAAGATGCAGGAAGAGGTGGCGAAACTGGCGCAGGTTGCGCGGTCCGGCGACTTCAACGCGCTCAAGGCACAAGTCGGCGAAACCGGCAAGTCTTGCAAGGCCTGTCACGACGAATATCGGAACAAGTGATCGCGGTGACGCTGGGTTCCCCACCCGCGCAAGCGTCCTTTCATCGGTGTCATCCGGGGCCAAGCGAGCGATCCTCGCTTTGCTGTGTCCACCGCGAGAGGTCCGACTTTCGTCGCCGTCCCGCTGGCATCAACCGCGCACGATCAGCCACACGGCGCCTGCGCTGAGCGCGAGCACCAGCGCGGCCAGCCAGATCGAACCGCCCTGGCCGGGGAATGCATTGGCGTCCCCCACCGCCTTGGACCCGGTGATCATCGGCACGATCAGGTTTTCGCGCTTGAACAGCAGATAGAACAATGCGGCCAGCACGTGCACCGCGACCAGCACCAGCAGTACGTTGAAGCTGATCTCGTGGATTTGCGTCAGCAGGTCGCTGGTGTCCTTCGAGACGCGTGCGGCGAGCGGTCCCTCGGTCATGATGTCGTCGTTGGAAAACAGCCCCGTCCCAGCCTGTACCGCAAGGTTGACGAGCATGATCAGGACCATCCATCCGCCCAGCGGATTGTGGCCGAGATGGCGCGGTGAATGCCCGCGCGCGAGCGCGCCCGCGTAACGCATGGCTTCCAGAGGCGAGCGCACGAACGATGCGAAGCGCGCGTGCGTACCCCCGAGAAACCCCCACGCAATGCGGAATAGGACCAGTGCGAGCACGCTCATGCCGCTCCATTCATGGATCTGCATGGCGTTGCCGCCGATCTCGGCACTGATCCACGACGTCGCGAGCAGCGCGACGAGGCTCCAGTGGAACAGGCGCACCGGGAGGTCCCACACGCGCACGCGGCGCGCTGCCCGTGCGGTCTCATTCATGCCATGATCCTTGCTCGTATCGCCGCGTAAGGGTGCCGGCGGTCCTGTCGCGGCCGGCACGCGCTGCGGTTCATCTGCGGCATCGTTTTCCCCGATCGATCGGCGCCTAGACTACCATTCGCACGAGTACACATTCAGATACCGATAAGGAGAAGCAATGACTTCGGCTCTTGGCAGATTCCTCGCACGTTCGTTCACGGTCGTTGCCCTGTCCGCGGTTACCGTCACGGGGTGGGCTGCCGACTTCTGTTGCCTCTGCAAGGACAAGAAGTCCTACGACATCGTCGCGAACGACGAACTCACTGCGGGGCTGGAGTGCTCGTTCAAGTGCAAGCGCCCCACCCGCGCGAAGGCCGGAAAGTGCGAAGCGCCGTCAACCAGCACGGCGCCGGCTGCGGCTGCGCAACCGGATGCTGCGGCAGGCAAGGCCGGGAGTGCGCTGCTGTTCGCGAGCGAGGACTGCTCCGGCGATGGCAAGCGCGTGACGGCGGCCGCTGCCAACTTGGGGGCGGCGGGTATCGTCAGGATCCGCTCCTACTTGATCGAATCGGGTGCGGCGGCAGGTTGGGAGAAAGCGGATTATGCCGGACGCAAGGTGGAACTGGTCGGGGCCGGCATCTGCGTCTCCCCTGGCTTCGAAATCGGCAGCATTCGTTTCCAGGAATGATGCGCTCCCGGCGAGCGCTGGCGGCGATGGCGGCACTCCTGCCGCGGTCGGCCGCGGCGATGGGTAGCGCCGCGCCACGTCGGGACCAGCTGCCGCGTGCTGCGGCATGAGGCTGCGATCTTCGTGGCCTGCAGCGGCGCGGACGTGAGGAAGAAAAGTATCAGGGGACGGCCGGATCCGCACGGGCGCGCCACTGCCGACGGTCGCGGGGCGCACGCCGGAACAGCATGAGCAAAGCGGGGCCCATTAGCGCCAGGACGCATCCGAACAGCAGATTCACATAGGATGACACCGGCGTCGAGGTTTCCAGAACCGACTGGGTGATGTCACGGGGATCGTAGTACACCACCACGCTCCCTCCGACCGGGTATCGGGACAGCCAGATGAGCACTTTGTCGCGGCTGTCCTCCGGACGAGGCTTGTTCATGGCAATGCGGGTGGAGTGGATCAGGCGACCGCCGACTGCATAGGAATAGCTTACGTGCGGGCGCCATTGTTCCCCCTGCGATCCGGGCGCGGCATAGACCTCGGATGCCTCGACCACTCCCTGTGCCGTGAGCCAGCCCTCGACCTGGCGGGCCTCCCGGATGCGCGCGCCGCCCTGCATCATCATCAGCAGCCCGATCAAGGAGAAGGCTGCACACAGACCGACCACCAGCATGCCCTGGACACGCACCTCTCCGACCAGGCGCTGCGGCGCTTCGGTCAGGGCGTCGATGTCCAGCGCCGGTTCGGGTGGCGGCGCCGAGAGTAGCGCAGCTGGCCTCGGCTCCTGCGGCCTGCGCGGCATCCGTCTGCGACCGCGGCCCCCGTTTCTGCGCTGGTTGACCTTTTCCATTCGATCCTCGATATGCACCGCCACCTGTGGACGGGGTCTCCCATCCGCACCCGGGCGATTTCGCAAGTGTAGCCACGGCACGACGCGCGCGTCATCGGGGAAAAAACTACCGACCCTTGCCACCCCTTGCCCGCCTCGGCGGCCGAGGCGCAAAGCGGCTCAGGCCGTGGCCGGGGCGGCGTCCACCGCCTCGAGCGCACGCAGGATGTGACCCGCGTCGTTGCGCGCGAGCGCGTTCGCGTCGGACAGTAGCTGGCGCCATGCCCGGCTGCGTGGCTGGCCGTGATACAGGCCGAGGATGTGGCGGGTGATCGTGCGCAGGGGGACGCCTCGAGCGACCTCCGCGCAAGCGTATTCGTGCATGGCGAGCGCCACCGCGTGGCGCGAGCGTGGTGGCGTGCCGCCCAGTGCGCCCTCGATGTCGGCGAGCAGCCAGGAGTCGTGATAGGCGCTGCGGCCGAGCATGACCCCATCGACCTGGCGTAGGTGGGCGAGGGCCGCTGCGCAGGAGGCGATGCCGCCGTTGATCACCACGTTCAGATCCGGAAACTCTCGCTTGAGCCGGTATACCGCCTCGTAGCGCAGCGGGGGAATGCTGCGGTTGTCCTTCGGACTGAGTCCCTTCAAGACGGCGTTGCGCGCGTGGACGATCACGGTTCGGCAGCCCGCACCGGCCATCGCACCCACGAAGCGCTGTACGAAACCGTAATCCTCGTCATGATCGAGGCCGAGTCGGTGCTTGACCGTGACCGGAATACCCGACGCCGCTCGCATGGCGCGCACGCACTGCGCCACCAGCTCGGGTTCGGACATCAGGCAGGCGCCGAACGCCCCGCGCTGCACACGTTCCGACGGGCAGCCGCAGTTCAGGTTGATCTCGTCGTAGCCCCAGCGTGCGCCGAGCTCCGCGCAGCGCGCAAGATCCTCCGGCTCGCTTCCGCCCAGCTGCAGCGCCACAGGATGCTCGACGTCGGCAAAAGCGAGGTGACGTTCGATATCGCCGTGCAGCAGCGCGCCGGTGGTCACCATCTCGGTGTACAGGCGCGCGTGCGGGGCAAGGAATCGAAAATAGGTGCGGCAGTGCCGGTCCGACCAGTCCATCATCGGGGCCGTGCACAGGCGGTCGATGCGCATGGGCCAATTCTAGCGGGACCATCGCGTCGCGGCGTGCGTCGCCCGCCGGCAAGGGAAGCGTCAGCTAGGGTCGGCGGGACGGGACGGAGGGTCGGACCAGCGGCGCCGCGGGCAGTCTCTGCCTTCCAGGGGCGGCACGAATACGCATTCCGCCCACTCGACGGACAGCTGCGGTTCGCGCGAGAGGATGCGCCGCTCGAATGCGGTGACGGCCAGCGACAGCGATTCGATGCGGCCCTCGTCACGCAGCCACCCAGGCTGGCCCAGCGCCTCCGAGAGACGCTGCCGCGCGAAATCGTAGTCGCGTGTGCTGAGGATCGGTCGTGCCTGGTAAGGTGTCCCGACTGCCAATCTGCTGCCCATCGCCGCCTCCTCTCGCTCGTGCGTGGCCCTTTTCGGGCTCGCGCAACAATTAGACGGGGGCGACGAGGACGGCGTCGAGAAATGTCAGGCGTTTGTCTCGGACGGGCGTGGGACGTCGCATCACGTGCGCGTCAATCGTCCGCGTCGTCCCGGTCGGACCAGCGGCGCCGCCGTGGCTTGCGCTCGTTCAGGCTGGACTCGTAGGCGTACTCGATCCAGTCCGTGGCGTCTCCATCCTCGCCTTCCAGGAAGCGCGTCTCGTACAGCGCGATCTCGCGCATCAGCGCTTCGATTCGCGCCCACGCCGCATCGCTGTGCTCCTGCTCGAGCTCGCGTTCAACGACCTCCCTCGCGGCACGGTAGTCGCGGTCGTTCAGGATCGGGCGTGCCTTGGTGGAGCGGAAATGCCGGGTTCCCATTGTCAAAATCCTCCGTACAGGCAGTCCCGACGGTGGATGCAGCGTCCATGCCAGAGCCGACAAAAAAGCGGACCCGCAGGTCCGCCTTTTTGTCTCCCGGGTGATCGAGAGAATCAGCCGCCGGTCACCTGCTGGCGCTGCTCGCCCAGCCCATCGATGCCCACGCGCATCACGTCGCCCGAC
This sequence comes from Pseudomonadota bacterium, assembly GCA_023430065.1. Taxonomy (GTDB): domain Bacteria; phylum Pseudomonadota; class Gammaproteobacteria; order Burkholderiales; family SHXO01; genus SHXO01. The sequence goes on from JAEZCG010000062.1 coordinate 25,650, forward strand.
TTGAGAAACACCGGGTTGGGCTTGATTCCCATGCCGACGCCCGGCGGCGTGCCGGTGGTGACGACGTCGCCGGGCTTGAGGGTGAACAGGAAGCTCACGTAGGACACGAGCTTCGCGACGCTGAAAATCATGGTCTTCGTGTTGCCTGTCTGCATGCGCTGGCCGTTCACGTCCAGCCACATGGCCAGGTTCTGCGGATCGGCGATCTCGTCGCCGGTCACCAGCCAGGGGCCGAGCGGTCCGAAGGTATCGAAGCCCTTGCCCTTGTCCCATGTCGGTCCGCGCTCGAGCTGCCACTCGCGCTCGGACACGTCGTTGCAGATCATGTAGCCGGCCACGTGGCTCAGCGCGTCGGCCTCCGACACATTCTTCGCTGTCTTGCCGATGACGAAGGCCAGTTCGACTTCCCAGTCGCCCTTCACCGAGCCCTTCGGGAGCACGACCGTGTCGTTGGGACCGCCGATGCAGGAAGTCGCCTTCATGAACACCACCGGCTCCTTGGGGATCGGCAGGTTCGACTCCTTCGCGTGGTCCTCGTAGTTCAGACCGATGGCGATGAACTTGCCGATGTTGCCCACGGGGGCGCCGAAGCGGGGATTGCCGGTTACCTTCGGCAGGCCGTCTATGTCGATGCCGCGCAGCTTGGCCAGACCGTCCGGACCGATCGTACTGCCGTCGATGTCCTTGACCACGCCCGACAGATCGCGGATTGCGCCGCTCGCGTCCAGAATCCCGGGCTTCTCGCTGCCCGCCTCGCCGTAACGTACCAGTCTCATGTCACGCCTCCTCTAATCTGCAATCTGCGCCCAAAAACGATCAACCACGACGCGAAGAGCACCTCGTTCGACACTCGAATTACAGAAACCATCGCGAGAACGAAGGGAGCAGCCGAGCCCGCCATGCGTTCCATTGCGCCCCGGCCGAACTCGCCGTCCCGTGCGTTCCTCTGTAGCCCCGGTGTCGACTGCTTTTCGCAGTGCTTCGCGTGCTTCGTGGTGTACAAAACCTAAATCGTCATCCCGCCGTCGATCATCACGGCCTGGCCGGTCATGAACTGCGACGCGTCCGACGCCAGGTACACGCACAGCTCGCCGATCTCCTCTGCATTGCCCAACCGGCCCATCGGCTGGCGCGCGATGAAGTCCTTGCGCGCCTGGACCGGATCGGCCAAGGCGTTGATGCGATCGCCCAGGCTGGGCGTGTCCACCGTTCCCGGACACACGGCATTACAGCGGATGCCCCGGCGCACGAAATCTGCCGCAACGGACTTGGTCAGACCGATCACTGCGGCCTTGGTCGCACCGTAGACGAAACGGTTCGGGATGCCCTTCACGCTGCCGGCGATGGAGGCGATGTTCACGATCGAGCCGCCTTCCTGTTCCAGCATGGCGGGGAGGAAGGCGCGGATCATCCAGAACATCGAACGCACATTCAAATCGAAGGAGAAATCCCAGTCTCTCTGCGTGCAGTCCAAAATGCTGCCGTTGGCGACGAAGCCGGCGCAGTTGATCAGCGCATCGGGCGTCGCGACGTCCCCGGCCAGCGCAGCGATGGCGGGCTCGTCGGTCACGTCCAGCCTGCGCACCTCGATGCCGCGCGTGCCGGCGAGCTCGTTGAGCTTGTCCAGGTTGATGTCGGTGGCGACGACCGCAGCGCCCTCCCGCGCGCAGGCGAGCGCGGCTGCGCGTCCGATGCCCTGGGCGGCAGCCGTCACCAGGATCTTCTTGCCGTCGAGTCTTCCGCTCACCGGTCACTCTCCGCTCGATGCGCCAACGAAAGCGGGGAAGTATGCCACAGGGCCGGGCCGCGCCTTTCGGACAGCGCGATGGGCGGTAAGATGCATGCGATGGCCGACGTTCAAATTCGCTGCGCGTGGTGCGGTACCGACCCGCTGTACGTGCGCTACCACGACGAGGAGTGGGGCGTGCCATCGCACGACGATGCCCATCTGTTCGAGATGCTCATCCTCGAGGGCGCGCAGGCGGGCCTGAGCTGGTCGACGATCCTCAGGAAGCGTGAGAACTATCGGGCGGCCTTGGCCGGCTTCGATCCGCATCGCCTGGCGCGCTACGGCGAGCGCGACTTCGCCCGCCTGATGCAGAACGAAGGGATCGTGCGCAACCGCCTGAAGCTCGAGGCGGCGAAGAAGAACGCCATCGCCTTCCTGGCGGTGCAGGCCGAATTCCGCAGTTTCGACGCCTACCTCTGGCGTTTCGTCGACGGCCGGCAGGTGCGCAATGCGTGGACGTCGATGAAGCAGGTGCCGGCGAGCACGCCGCAGTCGGAGGCACTGAGCAAGAACTTGAAGAAGCGCGGGTTCACCTTCGTCGGCAGCACCATCTGCTACGCCTTCATGCAGGCCGTGGGCATGGTCGACGACCACGTTGTCGACTGCTTTCGGTACGGCGTGGGCCACCGACAGCGGGCGCGGCAATAGCTGCAGCCGTCGTCGCACATCCCAGGACTCGACGAGACGCTCAGTCGCGGTCGAAGCGTGTCGCGAACGCCGGGTGGAATCCGGCCGACGTGCGCTAGGGCGGCTCTCCCGGCCGGAACGCGGGAGTGGCCAGGAACACTGCCCCGGATCTCCACGAGCGGTGCATCGCCTTGTACACGCCGCCCACGCAGAAGAGGCTGCCTTCCTCGCGCGACGCCGATGGCGCATGAAACGGCGCGCGCAGGCGACCTCAGCTGGCTCCGACGCGGGCCGGCGAGGCGCCGCAGGCCTATAATCTTTGCATTTCGCCTCGCGCCGGCGACCGGATGCCCGGCGCGGCCACCCAGGAGAGAGGACCCCACCCATGCTGCAGACTGCCGATCTGACGATCAAACTGAACCCCGCCGACGACGTCGTCGTCGCCCGGGTGGAGATTCCCGCCGGCACGGAACTGCTGAAGGAGGGCGTGCGGGTCGCGGTCACGATTCCCGCCGGTCACAAGATCGCCGTGCGCGACGTCGCCGAGGGGCAGCCTGTGCGCAAGTACAACCAGATCATCGGCTACTCGACGAAGCCGATTCGCGCCGGCGAGCACGTGCACGTGCACAATCTGGGAATGGCACACTTCGAGCGCGACTACGCCTTCAGCGCCGACTACAAGCCGACCCAGTTCGTGGCCGAGCCAGCCACGTTCATGGGCATCAAGCGCGCCGACGGGCGCGTGGCCACGCGCAACTACCTCGCGGTGATCTCCAGCGTGAACTGCTCGTCGCACGTGTCGCGCAAGATCGCCGAGTACTTCACCGGCGAGCGCATGGCCGACTACCCGAACGTCGACGGCGTGTTCTGCATCACCCACCAGACCGGCTGCGGCATGGCCTCGCATGGCGAGCCGGTGGAGGTGTTGCGCCGCGTCCTGGCCGGCTATGCCACCCACGCCAACGTTGCCTCCTCGCTGATGATCGGCCTGGGCTGCGAGGCGAACCAGATCAACGACCTCCTGGCGGCGCAGGGCCTGTCGCGCACCGACCAGCTGCGCACCTTCACCATCCAGGAAACCGGCGGCACGCGCAAGACGATCGAGAACGGCATCGCGATGATCAAGGAGATGCTGCCGGAGGCGAACAAAGTCTCGCGCGAGCCTTGTCCGGCGAGCCACCTGATCCTCGGTCTCGAGTGCGGCGGCTCCGACGGCTACAGCGGCGTGTCTGCCAACCCCGCGCTGGGCGCCGCCGCCGACCTGCTGGTGCAGCACGGCGGTACCGCAGTGCTGTCCGAGACGCCCGAGATCTACGGCGCGGAGCACCTGCTCACCCGCCGGGCAGTGAGCAAGGAGGTCGGGGAGAAGCTCATCGACCGCATCCACTGGTGGGAGGACTACACCTCCAAGCTGGGCGGCGACATGAACAACAATCCCTCGCCGGGCAACAAGGCGGGCGGGCTGACCACCATCCTGGAGAAATCGCTGGGGGCGGTGGCCAAGGGCGGCACCACCAACCTGCAGGCGGTGTACGAGTACGCCGAGCGCGTGGATGCGCACGGCTTCGTCTACATGGACACGCCCGGCTACGACCCGGTGAGCGCGACGGGCCAGGTGGCAGGCGGCGCCAACATGATCTGCTTCACCACCGGCCGCGGGTCCGCCTACGGCTGCGCGCCGTCTCCTTCGCTCAAGCTCGCCACCAACACGGCGCTCTGGCAGCGGCAGGAAGAAGACATGGACATCAACTGCGGCGAGATCATCGACGGGAAAGCCAGCATCCAGGAGATGGGCGAGCGCATCTTCCGCCTGGTGCTGGCCACCGCCTCCGGCGAGCACACCAAGAGCGAACAGCACGGCTACGGCCAGAACGAATTCGTTCCCTGGCAAGTCGGTGCAGTCATGTGAAGAGCGCGGACAATCAGCGAATGAGCAGAACGATTCAAGCCGCGCAGTTGCGCGCAACCGTCGCGGGCATCATCGCGGCGGCGGGCAGCTCGCCCGCCGAGGCGCAGCAGGTCGCCGACAACCTGGTGCTGGCC
>JAEZCG010000065.1 GCA_023430065.1 Pseudomonadota bacterium
ATCTACCAGTCGCTGTGGGCGATGGAGCGCCGGCGGCCGGACGGCCACGAGTGGTCCCTGCAGGAAAAGCTGGAGATGATCCGCGATGCCGGCTACGACGGCTGCGGCGTGCGCTTCTTCGACTACGCCTATGCCAAGGAGGTGACCGACTTCCTGCGTGCACACGGCATGAGCTGGCAGGCGCAGTGCTACCCGCAGACCGTCGACGACCTGAAGCCGATTCTGGAGCATGTCCAGGAGCTGGGCGCCGACCACGTCAACCTGCAGCCCGACGTGCGGCCGTACCGGCTCGAGGACTGTATCCCCTATATCGAGGGCTGGCGGCGGCTGGCGCACGATGCGGACATCCCGGTGCACATCGAGACGCACCGGGACCGCATGACCACCGACCTGTTCTTCACGCTGCACCTGCTCGACTGCTTTCCCGATCTGCGCCTGACCGCCGACCTGTCCCACTACGTGGTCGGTCGCGAGTTTGCCTGGCCGATCGCGGAGGAGAATCACCGGCTGATGCATCGCATCCTGGACAATTCCTGGGGCTTCCACGGCCGGGTCGCCAGCCGTGAACAGATCCAGATCCAGATCAGTTTCCCGCACATGCAGCACTGGGTGGATCTGTTCATGGGTTGGTGGGAGTACGGGTTGCGCAGCTGGCGGCGGCGGGCACCGCAGGATGCGACGCTCACCTTCCTGTGCGAACTGGGACCGAAGGAATACGCCATCACCGGGCGCGACGGCTACGAGCTTTCCGACCGATGGGAGGAGGCGCTGCTGATGAAGGACATGATCCGCGCCCTGTGGAACCGGCTCGAGGATGAGGCGCGGCAGCCGCAGGCGGCGTAGCCGCCACTCCAGCCACGCCAGCTGTCCAGGGGCAGGGCGCCGGGTCCTTGCGCTGAGGCGCCCGGCTTCCGATCAGAACCGCCAATAGGCGTTCAGCGTGAACATGTCGATGTTGTCCGTGCCGTCGGCGTCGATGCGCTCCCATTCCGCCCGGACTTTGACCTTGAAGATGCGGAAACCGGCGCCCAGGCCGAAGAGTGTCCCGCTGCCGTCCTCGTCTCGGCGCGTGCCGTCGATGCGCCGGTCGATGCTGTAATTCCCGATGCCCAGACGGGCGAACAAATCGATCGGACCGAGCGTGACGATGCCCAGGGCTGAGGCGTCGTAGCCGCTGGCGTCGTATTCGAAGCCGGTGCCGTCCGGATTGCCCATGTCCCGATAGGTGATCTCGCCCGCGATGTCGAGAAGCGGAATGAAGCCGCCGAACCGGTACCCGGCGTACACCTTCCACGCGGCATCGCTCTCGTCGATGTCCTCGAAAGCCGGTGGGTCGTCCTCGATGGTCGCCGCACCGATGCCTCCCCCGAGATAGAACCCGCTATCGGCGGCGAACGTGGGTGTCTGGGCCCATGCGAGCAGGGCGAGTGCGGCGATGATCCGGAATGTCATGGCGGGTCTCCTGTAACGCTTACAAGAGGGAGGGCGACGGCGCGGCCGCTTTCACGATCATAGCGCGAGCAACCCCGGTAACCCCGGGTCGCATCGGTCCAGTGCTTCCGGACGCCAGCCTCGCCGAGCAACTGCCTGCGCTCGGATGCAATCGGCATGCCGTCATGCCCGACGCGGCAGCGGCTTCTCGTACGTGACCGAGCGGCGAGCGCGATCGTGAGGAATCGAGAAGTAGCGCCGCAGCAACTCCTGCGAATCAGACGACAGGGAGTAGCCCGCCTTCTCCAGGCTCGCCTGTGCCTTGTAGTTGGCGGCGTAGGTGCCGATGACGATGCGCGTGGCGTCGCCGGCTTCCCGTTCCAGATGGTCGAGCAGGGCGCTGCCCACTCCGCTGCGCTGGTGCGTCGGTACGACGTAGCCGTGCCGTACCAGCGCGACGTCTCCCAGCGGCTCGAGTCCCATCACCGCCCGCAGGGTCTCCCCTTCGAATGCGCCGAACCACGTCATGCGGCGCGCCTCCGCCCCGAACTGTTCGGCGGTCATCTCCGGCTCGTGAAGCTCGTCGGGTGGCAGGAACTCCCGGTACCAGGCCGCAGCGGCATTGATCACCTGCAGGGCCGCAGCGGTATCGTCGGGAGCGAGGCGGCGGATGTGGAGGTTCACGCGATGTATCCCAGCGCGCGCGAGATCGTCTCCGCCGTGGCACGCAACGCTTCCCGAGCCAGCGGCACGCTCACGCGCGCATCCCGCTGCTTCAGATAGACGAGGTTGAGCGCGGCCACCGCGCCGAATCGGTCGAACAGCGGAAAGCAGATGTCGATCACGCCGGCCACGGTGTCGCTCGGGCCCTCATCGTAGCCGCGCCGGCGAATCCGTGCCATGCGCGCATCCAGTGCGCGCCGGCGGGTGGTGCTGAGCGCGCGGCCCCCGCCCAGTTCACGCAATAGCAGCTCCTGCCTGGCCTGTGCCTGAAAGGCAGTGATGACCCGCGCCGACACGCGGTCATCCAGAAACGGAAAGTGCGCCCCGGGGCGCACCGAGTAGCTCATGGGTTCGGGCGGCTCGGCGCGGGCAAGCACCACGAGGCGCGCGTCGTGGTGCACGGACAGGTGATTGGCCTGTCCGGTCTCGCGGGCCAGGGCCTGCATATGCGGCACCGCGACATCGAGGAGCCGGTCGATCGGCGGGTGACGGTGGGCCAGTTCGAACAGCCGCAGCGTGAGCGCGTAGCCGGCGTCCGGCAGCCGGGCCAGGTAACCGCGCCGCACGAGCACGTCCAGCATGCGGAACAACTCGCCCGGCGAGCGCTGCAGGCGGCGCGCGATCTCCTGCAGCGGGACCGCATGCGGCTCCGCGGCAAGCATCTCCAGCATATCCAGTCCCTTCTCCAGCGCGGGGGCGGAATAGCGCACGGGCGCGCGATCCTTGGTTGACACGGTGTCGGGCGATTTTTATAGTTGAAAGAGAATTTTACTTGCGAAATCAGAAGAGGCCGGGAAGCACCGGCCCGGGTACGCCGCTGGGGACAGTCTGCGCCGGGTGATGGCCGGTCGATGGACCGGCCGCCCTGTCCGTTGCAGCAAGCCGGGCTTTCGCGTCCGAGAGCCGCAACAACACTATCCAGGAGGAGATCATGCGATCCTGCATCACCGCTTGTGCCGTGGCCCTTGTGGCCGCGTTCGGCGCGGCATCCGCCGCCAATGCCCAGAGCGACGCCGGCTTCCCTGCACCGACGGGCGACGCCAGCATCGTGGTGGCCGGGGCCAAGGTCGAGAAGCTGTTCGAGGCAGACTGCTTCAGCGAAGGCGTGTCCGTCGCACCGGACAACATGGTGTACTTCAGCGACATCACCTTCACCAAGTTCTGCAAGGATCCGAGCGGCAAGTCGCCGATGGGCGGGCACATCTGGCGCTACGATCCCAAGACCGGCCAGGCCACGATCTTTCGCAGTCCCTCCGGCATGTCCAACGGCACGAAGTTCGATCGGGACGGCAACATGCTGATCGCCACCGGTGCCGATTTCGGCCTGCGCTCGCTGATGAAGATCGACATGAAGACCGGCCGCAGCACGATCGTCGCCGGTCTCTTCGAGGGCAAGCCGTTCAACGCGCTGAACGACATCAGCATCGACGAGAAGGGTCGGATCTACTTCACCGACCCGCGCTATCTCGGACACGAACCGGTCCAGGCCGACGGCTATGCCGCCTACCGAGTGGACCCCGACGGAAAGGTGACGCGCATCGCGACGGACTGCGGCAAGTGCAACGGCATCCTGGTCTCGCCCGACCAGAAGACGGTGTACATCGTGAGCAACGACAACGGTTTCTTCGCCTTCGAGAACATGAAGGAAGGCGAGAAATCGCTGCCGGGCCCGCATCTTCTGCAAGCGTGGGATCTGAGCGCCGACGGGACCCTGAGCAACCGCCGGGTGGTACGCGACTACGCCAAGGACCGGCAGCCGGCCTGCAGCGGTCCCGACGGATTGATCTCCGACGCCGACGGCAACCTCTACGTAGCCGAACGCTGCGAACACCGGCCGGGGATCGCCGTGTACAGTCCGCAAGGCAAGGAACTCGCCTTCATCTCCACCGGCAAGGAACTGCCGACGAACGTGGCCTTCGGACGCGGGGACATGGCGAATACGCTGTACATCACCTCCGGCAAGACCCTGTACCGGCTGAAGGTGAACAAGCGCGGGTATCAGTTACCCTGAGCGAAGCGCGCAGGCAG
>JAEZCG010000073.1 GCA_023430065.1 Pseudomonadota bacterium
CATCTGGGTCGATGCCGATGCCTGTCCCAACGCGCTCAAGGAGATCCTGTTCCGCGCGGCGGAGCGTTGTCAGGTGGAGGTCGTCCTGGTGGCGAACGCGCCGTTGCGCGCTGCGCCCTCGCGCTTCGTGCGCACGATTCAGGTGGAGCGCGGTTTCGACGTGGCGGACAGCCGCATCGCGCGGGACGTGCAGCCGGATGACCTGGTGGTCACGGCCGATGTGCCGCTCGCGGCGCTCGTGGTGGAGCGCGGTGCGCGTGCGCTGGATCCGCGCGGCGTGCTCTACACCCGCGCAAACGTTCGGGAACACCTCGACATGCGCAACTTCATGACCGGGTTGCGCGACAGCGGCGTGCAGACGGCCGGACCGGCGCCGCTCAACGCGGCCGACCGGCAGGCCTTCGCCAACCAACTCGATCGGGTGCTCGCACGCCGCGCGGGTTGATACCGTGCAGTCCCCACCCTCACGGCGCGGGAGGGTTGCCGATCGAAATCTGGGCGTGCTGCTCGGCGTGGGACGCGTCGCCGCGGTCCTGTCCGGTTCCGGACGAGGCGACCGCCGCCTGCCTCACGGCGTCGATCTGTTCGCGCGCGGACTGCTGCGCGCTGTCCATCATGCGGTCGCGCGTCTCGCCCATCCATTCGTCCTCCTGCCGCGTGCGCGGAAGGCTGGAGCCGAGCAGGGCGCCGACCGCGAGCCCCACTGCACCGACGACGAGCGGCTGGTCCTCGATGACGTGGTGCATACTGCCGCGCGCGCGCTCATAGCCGGCGCGCGAACGTTGGCCGAGGTCGGCCATGCGCGCCCGCGCGCTCTCGCTCGTTGCGCCCACGCGTTCGCGCATGGTCCCCACGGCATCGCGCGCGCGGGCCGACATCTCCGCGCTGCGCTGACGGATGCGCGCGCCTGTCTCGCTCGCGCCGGCGCCCAGGCCTGCGGCCGCTTCATCGGCGTCGGTCACGTCGTAGTCCGGGGACTCGGCGTAGCGGCGCACCCGGCTGTTGCCCTGCCCCCCCATCATCAGCCAGGCCAGCCCGATGCCGAGCAGGGCCACGGGAATCGGGTTCTCGCGCACGCTGCGCGAAAGATTGGAACCGAAATCCGCGGGCAGGCTGGTGCGCAGATAACCGAGCGTCTGGTCCATCAACTGACCTGGAGTGAGCTTGCTCTGGATCGCATCGATGGTCGCGCTCACCTCCGCGCGCGTGTGTTCGATCTCGTTCTCGATCTGCTCGGGGCGGCGGTCGTCGTCACGTGCGTTCATCGCGCTCTCTCCTGTACCACTGCGGTATCCCGACGCAGAGAATGCATCGTGCGCCGCGGCGCGAGATTCTCGGGTTTCAGGTTGGACCGGCCGCTGCTGATCATCGCGTAGCCGATCCCGGCGATGACCAGGCCGACCAGCAGGGGCGCCAGCCACGGGGCCTGGTCCGGGGGCAGCAGCATCGCCACCCCATTGACCACTGCCTGCAGGACGAGGAGCAGGCCGGCGAGTGCGATGGCTGCTCCGATGGCGATTGCGACCATCGCCTTCTCGGCGGTCGAGATCTTCTGCGAGACTTCCGCGCGCGCCAGCGCGATCTCCTGGCGCATCAGATCCAGGGTCTCCCGGGTCAGATCGGAAAAGAGCGTGGGAAGGGATTTCTCCGTCTTATCCATGGCTGCCTCCTGTTGCATTCGAGCCGGTGAAGGACGAAGGCGTCGATACGTCCTCCGGTCCCGCACTCCACTTCGGGTGGGACCGGCCCGGGTCGCCGGCATGTGCGCGCTCGGCAGTCGCGGCCCCTCTGCCGGACTCGTCGGCATGCGCGGATGAACTCTTGACGAAGCGCGCCAGCATGAATCCGGCGAGCACCGAGCCGCCGAAGAACGCCGCCGGCGATCGCCGTGCCATGTCCTGTACGTCGGCAATCAGCCCGTTGAGGTCCTTCTCGCGAAGCTGACGGCCGAACGACTCGAGCCGCTCAGCGGCCATCTCCACGTAGCGGCCGGTTTCGCCGTCCCGACCGGGCAGCTCGCGCGCGCCGCTGCGAACCGCCTGGGCCACCTGCTCCACGCGTTCGGCTGCCGCCTCCTTCTGCCGCGCGAGCACGGCCTTTCCCTGGTCGATGGCATCGGTCGCCGTGCCGCGTGCCTGCTCTCGAAGATCTGCCATGATGTGTGCCCCCGTGCGTGCGCTACATGACGACAGGTGCCGCAAGCGATGTGCCGTGTGCGCGGGCCGCACAGCCTCGTCTGGGTGCGCCCGTTCAGCTCGCCGCGTCGTGGCGTGCGCGTTCCACCGCGGCGTGGGCGAGCAGGTAGGCGGCGGCGTTCCAGGACTGCAGCGGCATGCCGCGCGGGCGGGCAGTGCGACCGTGCAGCCACTCGCTGAACTGCCAGTTGCCCACCTGGTTTGCGCGCGCCAGATGCAGCAGTTCGACCTGCGCGGCCTGTGCGCCTTTCCACCGTGCCACGGCCGCAACCCAGAACCCGCCGACGAACGGCCAGATGCCGCCATTGTGGTACTGCCACGCCAGGTTCTGTCGGTGCCGGCGCATGTAATCGCGCCACAGGGGATCGTCCTGACGGATGGGACCGACTACCGCGCGGACCGGGTAGGGACGATGCACGCCCGCGCGCAGCAGCGCATCGAGGACGCGCTGCGCAGCTTCCGCCTCGGCCACGCCGCACAGAAGCGCGAGCAGGTTGCCGAATACGTCGCCTTCTTCGCCCCAGAAGGAGAAGTTGACGAAGCTGAGGTACAGGTCGCGGTTGCGCGCGCGGCGCAGTACGTAGTCGTTGAGCAGGCGCGCACGTCGGTACTCCGCCAACCCGGCGGAGAAAGGGTGGAACAGCTGGTTGCAGGAGGCGCGCGTGGCCCGTTGGTACGGCAGCCGGTAGCGGCGCTTGACGAGGTACCATAGCGCATTGGTATAGAGCACGAAGCCCGAGCGCGGCATGATGTCGGCCCAGTCGCTCGCTTCCGGCTGGATCAGCAGGCGCAAGCGCTGGTGCTCCTGGCAGTGCAGCCAGGCGAGCGCGCGCACGGCATGCCGTGCCAGTCGGGCGCGCAGGCCCGGATGCGTCGACCGGTCGAGAAAATCGACCGCGATCAGCCACCACAGCGTCGAGTCGATACAGCCCAGGTACCAGAAGTCCGCTTCCCTGCGTGCCGGCGCGACGAACTTTGGCATCTGGCCGTTGCTTGCCTGGTGCGCGGCGAGCGTGAGCAGGCCGCGCGCGGCGCGCTGCTGCAGAGCGGGGTCGCCGGACAAAGCCATGCCGAGCGCGCAGACGGCGGCATCACGGCCGAAGATGGCCGTGTAGTCACGCTGGCGGGCGCGCTTGCTCGGCGCGGCCGCCAGCATGCCGGCTGCCGAATCGTTGCCTGCGAGCAGTCGCAGTGCACGGACGCGACAGGTTTCGATCAGAGCGGCGTCGTCGCCGGACAGGTGGGGATGGCGCATGCGGCCAGTCTACGCACGGAACGGTGATTGCTCCATGGCCTCCTGGCCTGCGGATCGATCCCGGTACGCAAACACGAAGGAACAGCGCAATGGAGGATGTCATGACCGACGAGAGCGTGCAGCGATTGGCGGCAGTGCTGCGCCAGGTCGCGTCGCGGGCCGACGAACTCATCCAGGCGGTGCGAAAGGAGGGCGGCGACCGGCACCTCGCCTCGATCCGGCGATTGGAGGTGCAGCTGCGCCGCACGCAGCAGGATCTGGAGTCGCTGGAGCGCCGGCTCCTTCATCGCGCGCGCTCGGCCCTGCATACGGCCGATCGGGTCGCGCACGACCACCCGTATGCGACGGCCTCGGCAGGGCTGGTGGTCGGAGCGGTTCTCGGCGTGCTCCTGGGTATGGCGCTGTCGCGCCGCTGACGCGCTGAGCCGCCTCAGGGACGCGGGGTCAGCGCCTTGTCGAGGCGCTCCTCCAGTTCCCCGAAGTACGCCGAGAGGCTGTTGGTCGACTGCTCCAGATCATCGCGCAGCGTCCGTTCGGTCAGCGCGACGCGCGCCGCGACGTCGTCCGCCTTCGCCTCGGTGGCCACACGCAGGGCCGCCAGCTCGTTCTCCAGGTAGCTGCGCAGTTCCGTGAAGCGCGACGCCTCGGCGTGATCGGCCAGTTCGCGCTGCGCCTGCAGTTCGCGTGCGTTGCGGCGCGATTCGAGCAGCAGCGAGGTCTGCATCGTCACCACGAACAGCATGAACAGCAGCGTGATCAGGGCCGTCGCCGCGAGCATGATGAGCCCCAACGGCGCCTGCACCGTGGTGAACAGCAGGGACAACTCCGTCGGCGTGGTGAAGGCCGACCAGTTCAAGGTGGCGAACATGGTCAGCAGCGCCAGCACCAGCACGATCACGAGGCTGCGCAGGTTCATCGATCGACCTCCTCCGGTTCGGGCATGCCGACATGATACCGGCTCGAGGCGCCAACCATCTCAGGCGACGATGTCGGCCACGACCGGCAGGTGGTCGGACGCGCGCGCCGCATCGCCCGCCACGGCCGCGAGGCGCACCAGGCGCGAGCGCGGATGCACCCAGATGCGGTCGAGCGCGAACAACGGCAGGCGTGCGGGAAACGTGCGTGGCGACGGCGTGTAACCGAACCAGTCGTGCAGCCAGCGCAGCGGCCGGCCCCACAGGAACCATTCGTTGAGGTCGCCCATCAGCACCGTGAGACGATCGGTGTCGCCTTCCAGGATGCGCAGCAGTCGCCGCATCTGGCGGCGCCGCTCGCGCGGGCGCAGGCCCAGATGCGTGCTCAGGACACGCAGCGGCGTGCTGTCGGTGCGCAGCAGCGTGTCGATCGCGCCGCGCGGCTCATGCGAGTCGATGGTCAGGTCGATGCGCTGCACGTCCAGCAGGGGCAGCCGATGCAGGAGCGCATTGCCGTAGTGTCCGTTCCTGCGCAGCATGGTGGGTCCGGCGATGGGGGCGTAGCCCAGCACGTGCGCAAACCGGTCGAGCAGGTGCAGGGCCTCGCGCGAATCCCAAAGCAGTTCCTGCAGCGCGATCACGTCGGCGTCGAGGCGGCGCAGCACCTCGAGGATGCGATCGGGATGGAACTTTCCGTCGCTTCCTACGCAGCCGTGGACGTTCCAGGTGACGAGCCGCAGCGGCATGTCACGGATGGGGTGCGTGCCGCGAGCGCCGGCGGGCGAGCCAGGTGCGCGCGCCCCACGTGCCGGCGACGATGAGGGCGATCACTGCGCCGAGCGTGCCGAGCGTGAGCAGCGACGGCTGACGGACCGCGGCAAGCACCCGGTCGGAGAACAGCGTGATGGCGAGGATTCCGGGAAGCATCCCGATGAACGTGCCGAGCAGGAAATGGCGCATGCGGATCTGCGCGGCGCCCGCGGCGAGGTTCACGACCGTGAAGGGAGCGATCGGCAGCAGCCGTATGGTGACGATGGCGAGCAGACCGCGCTGTTCGAGACGGTGGTTCAGACGCGCCAGACGCGGTCCCGCGATGCGACGGATCAAGTTGCGGCCCAGGGCCTGGCCGGCGCGGAAGGTGACGGCAGCCGCCAGCAGGGAGCCGACGAGCGCGTAGAAGAGTGCGTCGAGGGCGCCGAACACCATGGCGGTCGTCATGATCAGGACAGTGATGGGCACTGCGAGACAGGAGGCGGCGACGTACAGGCCCAGCACCCATAGCGGTGCCAGCGGTGCATCGCGCAGTGCGGCGATCAGCGCTCCCAGCCGCGGCATGTCCAGCCACTGTGCCATCGGCGTCCAGCGCCAGGCGGCGGCGAGGGCTGCGCATCCGAGCAGGAGGACGGCGCCGGTGACGAGTCGACGGATCGTGCGCCGGCGCGTACCGGCCGGCACCAGCTGCCCGGCGAGCGCTTCCGGTTCGACCGGCCGTTCCGGATCGACCAGCGCCGGGTCGAACAGCAGCGGTTCGGGGCTGGCGGGAACCTCGAGCACGCGCAGGTCGCGCCGATTGCCGTGCAGGGAGTCGATCGCGCCGATCAGCGAACCGGTGCGCGCGCAGGCGTGTGCAACCTCCTGCGGGCTGACGTCGAGGTGCTCGGCCACCAGGCGGTGACGCAGTGCCAGCACCTGCGTGCCGATACGCGGCTCGGTGGCCTCCACCGCGAGGTCGCATTCGGTGTCGTATCCCATCGAGCGGTTGTTCAGATTGGCAGAGCCGATGCGCACGAAGCGATCGTCCACGATCATCAGCTTGCTGTGCAGATCGATGCAGTCCTCGCCCAGACCGTCCGCATGCGGATAGAGCACGCGCAGCCGTGCGTGCGCATCGGCCTCGTGCAGCGCCCGCACGGCGCGCACGCGTTGCGCGGTCATGGTGCTCTCCTCGAGCCAGCCGCCGCCGTGCAGACGCGAGAGGATGACGATCTCCGGTCCGTCCGGCTCGGCCAGACGGGTGGCCAGGGCCTGTACGATCGCGGGCGCGGTGAGGTACTGGTTCTCGATGTAGAGCGTGGTGCGTGCCGCCGCAATCGCGTCCAGGTAGAGCTGCCTGATCTCCTGCACCTGTGCGTTGCCGCCGTACTCGGGCTGCGTGCGCGCGATGCCCACCGGCGCATGGGTGAGATCGGGCGCGACCGCCAGTGGCCAGGGGTCGGCCTCGACCTGCGCGGGCGCCACGCGCCGGCCGGTGGCGTGCTGCCAGCGCATCCGCGCCAGCTCGCCGAGCGCGGCCGCGGTCTCGCCGTCTACCATCATCTGAACGTCGTGGAACGGCGGATACGGGCCTCCGCGCGTACGCTGCCGTCGCGGATCGCCGGCCGCGTGGGCGTTCGTGTCCCAGCGCGCACTGGTCA
Source organism: Pseudomonadota bacterium (assembly GCA_023430065.1). Taxonomy (GTDB): domain Bacteria; phylum Pseudomonadota; class Gammaproteobacteria; order Burkholderiales; family SHXO01; genus SHXO01. The sequence goes on from JAEZCG010000073.1 coordinate 6,779, forward strand.
GATCCAGTCCGCCGACGAATGCCACCCGATCGTCCACCACGACGATTTTCTGGTGCTGCGATCCGCCGACCGGGTGGTCGCCGTCGAAGGCGATGTGCAGGCGCCGATGCCGTTTCCAGCCTGTGGCATAGGGGGGCGGCAGTTCGCGGAACGCCATGTACAGCATGGCGTAGTCCCAGTCGAGGATGTGCACCTGCAGCTTGGGATTGCGCACCAGAGCCTGGTGCAGGAGCTCACCGAGCGCGATGGGCCATCCGTCGTGCGGATCCTCCGGCATCAGCAGGGTACGGCTGTCGATGTCCCAGGCGAGGATGAGGACCGAGCGCTGCGCGCGCTTGATCGTTTCCCGGAAGGTGCGGAAGTAAGCCTCGCCGTCGACGAGCCAGGAGATGCGATCGGCCTGCGTCAGGCGCCAGCAGTTGCGTCCCAGCCTCAAGATGCGTGCGGCACGCGGGCGTGCGCGGAGCAGACGCGTCCGCTCGCGCAACCGGTCGAGGTTCGGGTTCTGGATCTGGATCTGGCACTCTGTCATGCGCGGCGTCGAGGGCTGGAC
>JAEZCG010000097.1 GCA_023430065.1 Pseudomonadota bacterium
GACTGGGCCTTGCCGACTACAGCAACCGCGAGTTCTTCACGGACGATTCGAACTTCGGCTCGGCGACGGCGCTGCAGTATCCGTCTCCGCCTTCGGTGGCGAACCACTACCAGAAGGAAGATGCGCCGACGGCAGTCGGTGCGAATTTCGCGGCGGAGGTCAGCTATCTGAGAGGGGACGTGCACGACCGCCAAACGGGAACACAGGACAACATCCGGATGACCACCGAATCGGTGTTCGATGCCTGGGCGGGCCTCGGGATCGTGCCGATCGACACTCAGTACACGATGAACCGGCAGGTGTACGACGATCAGGCGCGCTTGTTGATTCCGCGTGCGGTCGCGTACTCCGCCGGACTGATCGACTACTTCTTCCGCGGCCGCATCGATTTCCATCCCGACCCGGAACAACCGTCCGCCTGGGTGCTTCGCAACCTGGGCACGGAGGACATGAAAGGCGGATTCGCTCTTCACTACGACGGCGTCGACGGGAAGCGCCACCCCGTGCCGGGGACCTTGCCCGATCAGACCTGGGTGTACCTCGAAGTGCCCGCCGGTGGGCAGCTCGACGGGCTGACCTTCGTGCCGCCGACGGATCCCGCGCCGCGCTTTCCCGGCGAGTACATCCTCGTCTTCAACGGCGAGATGGGCAACGAGGGTCCCGAGGCGGGCAACGTCGGGGCCGTCGCCGCCAAGTATGTGTCGGGAGGAGACCTGATCGTTTCCGCGCTCACGCCCAGCGGTGCCGCCTACGACCTCTATCGGTCCAGCGATCTGGGCAGCACGTGGAAGAAGTCAGGCACGACAGCGGGTGGCCCGAACTTCCTGCGCTACCTGGGCGGCGGAGGCGTGCTGAGCGAGTCGTTGATCTCGCTGGATGCCGGCGCGCACTGGATCGACGTTCGGATGAGCGGACCGCAGGCCGCGGCCTTGCGGCGTGAAGCCGCCCCGGCGGGGGGCGGAAACCTGATCAGCACGTACGAACAGCAGGTTCCCATCAGCGCGCAAGCGCCAACCGGCTGGCAGGCGATGATTTCCCGATCGTCGGATCACGGCGTGACCTGGGGCGGGGACCAAGCGATTGCGAGTGTCGAGAGGCGGCTGCGTCCCCCGGCCTACCTGGGCGACGGGCGCTACGTGGCAATGAGCCGACGCTTTGTCCGGTCCGACACTTGTCCGTTCGGGATCTGCAACTACTACGAAGCGGTGCTGTTGCAGACTCACGATGCAGGTGCGACCTGGCAGGAGGCCGCGCTGATCGATCTCGACCACATCGTGCATCTGGGCAGACACTCGACGATCGCGGGGAAGCTGCTGGCGGATCCTGCGGGAGAGCCGGTGCTGCTCGGTAACCGATACCTGCCGTCCGGCCCATCCCGGCACGAATTCGTCCGTTCGCTGGACGGTGGTCTGACGTGGACGCCGGTCGGCTTCCCGGCGGAGGTGCAGTACGGCGCCCCGGACTATTACACGCTCTGGCAGTTGACGGTGGTGGGGAAGGGCGTCGTGCTCGCCTATTTCCACGACAACGGCGGGACCAACCGGCACATGCTGTTCAAGTCGGTCGATGCAGGCGAGACATGGGAACGCGCCGGCAATCTACCCGCGACTACCGCCGATCCGGGCCTGTTTGGGATGGCCTTCATTCCCCTGAACCGGAGCTTGCCGGCGATCGACGTGGCGCTCCAGTGATCGTGCACCCACGGGAGAAACCAAGCATGCAAGCACGTACCGCTCCGCGCATGGCAGTAGACACGCTGACATGCGGCCTTCTGATCGTCGTCCTGCTGCACACATCGCCGGCCGTCGCAGGGGATCCGATGCGCGTCGCACTCGTCGGCGGGCCGGTCCACGTTCTGCGCGATCTCACTCAGCTGCACCGTCCGAGTACGGCGCCGGCCAACCGCGTCTGTTCCGGGAAGGTCGGTGATACCGGCGTGGTGCTGGAAACCGTCGGGTCGGACGCTTCGCCCGCATACTGGGTGCGCATTCGGTTCGATTCAGGCGGGTGCGATGGCAAGGAGGGCTGGGTGGGATCCGACGTGGTGCGTGTGCAGTGAAGCCTTCGGTCCCGGCGTTCACCGGTACCGGGACGCACACATCCCGACTGCGGTCGAAGCAGTCGCGCCGTTCGCGGGAAACGATCAATCCTGGCGCTTCAATTTCTCGTTGTACAGCCTGACCTTCTCAACGTAGTTCTCCGCGTTCATGCGAATGCGCAGGAGGTCCTTGTCGTTGATCTCGCGCACCACCTTGCCGGGCGAGCCCATCACCAGGCTGTTGTCGGGGATCTCCTTGCCTTCGGTGATCAGCGAGTTCGCGCCGATGATGCAGTTGCGGCCGATCTTCACGTTGTTCAGGATCACGCTCTTGATCCCGATCAGCGTGTGGTCGCCGATCTCGCAGCCGTGCAGCATGACCATGTGCCCCACGGTCACGCCCTTCCCGATGCGCAACGGAATGCCGGGGTCGGTGTGCAGCACGGCGCCGTCCTGCACGTTGCTGCCCTCGCCGATCACGATCAGGTCGTTGTCGCCCCGCACCACTGCGTTGAACCACACACTGGCCAGGTGCTCCAGGATCACGGACCCGATCACGGTGGCGTTTTCGGCAATATAGGTCTCGCCGCGGCACTCGACCCGGCGCTCTGCATACTGGTACTTCACGATTCCGTTGCTCCTCGCGTAGGGCATTCCCCTCGCAGGCTATCATAGCGGGGTGCGCAACGACGCCGTCCGCGGGCATTCTACGAGCGGGCGGGGGCGCTACTTGCTGCTTGATTTACTTGGAGGAAGAGGGAAATGGCTGGATCGAACGCAACCACTGACATCGAGACCCTGCTCGGCGCCGACGCGGGCAACCTGCTCAACCACGTGTGCAAAGGCATTCCGAAGTCTTCCCTGCACCTGCCTGGCCCTGACTTCGTCGACCGGGTGTTCGCGCTGAGTGACCGTTCCCCGGCCGTGATGCGCGGCCTGCAGCAGATTTTCAACCACGGCCGCCTGGCCGGCACCGGCTATGTCTCCATCCTGCCCGTCGACCAGGGCATCGAGCACAGTGCCGGCGCATCGTTCGCCAAGAATCCGGCGATGTTCGACCCGGAGACCATCGTGCAGCTCGCCATCGAAGGCGGCTGCAACGCGGTGGCCTCGACACTGGGTGTGCTCGGATCGGTCGCGCGCAAGTATGCGCACAAGATTCCCTTCCTGCTCAAGTTCAACCACAACGAGTTTCTGACCTATCCCAACAAGTACGACCAGATCGCCTTTGCCAGCATCAAGCAGGCGCGCGACATGGGGGCGGTGGCCGTCGGGGCGACGATCTACTTCGGCTCGGCGGAATCGTCGCGCCAGATCGTGGAGGTGAGCAAGGCCTTCCAGATGGCGCACGAGGAGGGCCTTGCCACCGTGCTGTGGTGCTACCTGCGCAACAGCCATTTCAAGACCGACAAGGACTATCACGTCTCGGCCGACCTCACCGGCCAGGCCAATCACCTCGGCGTGACCATCGAGGCGGACATCATCAAGCAGAAGCTGCCGGAGAACAACGGCGGCTACAACGCGCTCAACTCGAAGGAGAACCCGTACGGCAAGACCGACAAGCGCGTGTACAGCGAACTGACCAGCGATCACCCGATCGATCTCACCCGCTATCAAGTGGCGAACTGCTACATGGGCCGCGCCGGCCTGATCAATTCGGGCGGCGCATCGGGCGAGAACGACTTTGCCGAGGCGGTGCGTACCGCCGTCATCAACAAGCGCGCGGGCGGCATGGGCCTGATTTCCGGACGCAAGGCCTTCCAACGCCCGGTGGCCGAGGGCGTGAAGCTCCTCAACGCGATCCAGGATGTGTATCTGGACCCGCGCATCACCGTTGCATAGGAGGAAGTCCATGAACCGATCCATCAGCATTGCGGCATCCATACTCGGACTGACATTCAGTGCCGCTGCCGGCGCGCAGAGCGTGCGCGCCTATGCCGACATCCAGAGTTGCACCGACACACCGGTGTCGGGACGGATGGTGCTGGTGGAACGGGCCTCCGAGGAAGGCGTCAAGGTGGTGGACGTGATGCTACGCGTCAAGGGGCTCCCTGACGGCAGGCACGCGGTCCACCTCCACGAGGTCGGCACGTGCATGCCGTGCGGAGATGCCAAAGGGCACTTCGACCCGGGACCGGCCGGCATGAGCAGCCCCGACGGCAATCATCCCTATCACTCCGGCGATCTGATCAACATCGACATCAAGAACGGCGAAGGCATCATGCAGACCTTGACCAGCCGCGTCACCCTGTCGCCAGGCCCGCTGTCCGTGTTCGACGATGACGGCTCGGCGGTGATCATCCATGTCGATCCCGACAGCTACTGTCCGGAAGGCGAAGCGAAGGGCTGCGCCGGCGGGGCGCGTGCAGCGTGCGGCGTCATCGATCGACCGTAGCTGCGGCGATGCGCGCCCAAGACACATTCGGCCTCGGAGCGGTGCTGCTGGCGGCGCTGGTCTCGATGCCCGCATCGGCAGGTGGCGGCGACCCCGAGGCAGAACTGGCCAGATTGCGCGGGGAGATCCAGGCACTTGCCGGGAACGGTCGCTGCGACGACGTCGCGCAATGCCGCGCCATCCCGATCGGGAAGCGCGATTGCGGCGGGCCGGAGGAGTACGTCGTCTTCTCCACCATGACGGCCAAGGCCGACCGGCTGCAAGCCAAGGCACTCGAATACACCCGCCTGCACGAAGAGATCCTGCGCGGCAAGTCCGGCGTGGGTCCGTGCGAGATCGTTCTCGAACCGACGCTTGCCTGCATCCGGCAGCGCTGCCGGGCCGTTGAGGAGTGACGCGAAGCAGCCGCCGATGACCGCGACCAAGCTCATCCCCAGTCTCGGCGTGTCCGATCTCGAGCGCTCCCTGGACTTCTATCGAACCTTCTTCGGCTTCGACGTGGTCGACTCCTACGATGACGACGGCCGGATGGCGTGGTGCTGGCTGCGTACCGGGCCTGCCGACCTGATGCTGCAGCAGTTGTCCGCCGACCAGCAGATCCGCCTCAACCCCGCCATCGGTCAGAGCTGGGTGGTTTACGTGCGCGTGGACGATCTGGACGCGACCCACGCGCGGCTGAAGCAAGGCGGTTTTCCGGTCAGCGAGATCGACGAGACCGAGTACGACACGCGCGAGTTCTTCGTGCCCGATCCGGACGGCTACGAGTTGTGGATCTCGGCGCCGGGAGATGCCGAGGGGGAGTAGGTTGCGCTTCGCTTCCCCGGCGAGGCCACTGCTCGTGGGTGGTGTCCCTTTCTCAATAGCGCTCATGCGTCCCCGTCGCACACCCGCTGAACTCCATATACCCGTCCGCGTCCTCGGCAACCGAAGTGGACTGCCAGCGGACAGGGAAAAGCGCCCATCGCCGCGGCTATGCACGATCATGGCCCCCACGCCCGGGGACTACCGCAGGTGTGCACTGGGGATGCTGTCCGTGCTGGTCAACCACCCAGGCCGGCGGACTCGACGGAGTATTCAGGAAGGCCATCGTGCCGGCGCTCGAACCGCCGTTTGAGTGGCAGGCGATGCTCACAGGTTGCGTCGACGCACCAGGCACCCGGTAACGATGGGCCGATTGCCCTTTCCCGGATCCGTAAGCCCTGCCTTGACGCGATATCGAGATGATCGGTGCATACGTCGAGCTGAAATCGTAGGTCCAGCGGCGAGAGGATCGAGCGCGCCAGCGCGTCCTGGCTTCGTCCTTGCTCCAGCCACCCGGGGAGGTTCGGTGTGTTAACGAAACGATGAAGTTTGCCGGGTCGTACCCCCGAGCCGGCCATCAGAGCGTGTGCCGATCGCGCCGAGGGAGCACTCAGCTGACATGAACGGGTGCTAACGGAATACTGTATGTTATTGTTTACAGAATAGTTGATTATTACAATGGGGCAAAATAGAGAGCGCGATCATGCGCCAGAGTTGCACCCGAGGGAGGTGATGCGCGCATCGGTTCTTCGGACTGCCGAAATCAATGACGCAGCACGCGTTGAGCGATGAACAAATTTAAGCTACTGATCTCTGTCCTGCCTGGTGTTCGGCACCTGGTTGCGGTGACGTGGCCGTTCCTCGCCATTGTCGTCCTGCTGGTCTGGCTCTTCAGCGAGAGCATGATCATCCTCGGATCCGCGCGCTCCTACTCAGAAGGTAACAGCAACTGGTCGAAGGAGCAGAAAGAGGCCGTTTTCCAGTTGATGCGCTACGCGGAAACACACGACGAGGCGGACTTCCACCGTTATCAGGCCGCGATCGCGGTCCCGCTCGCCTTCCAGCGCTTTCGCATGGAGCTGCAGAAACCGGATCCCGACATGGCCATCGTGCACAAGGCGTTGCGCGATGGCTTGACACATCCGGATGACGTGGAATCGGGCATCACGTTCTTCCGGCGCTTCCACCGCATGCCCCCGATGTCGGAGGTGATCAAGGTCTGGGAGCGCGGCGATGTCCTGATCGCCCAGCTCATGGCCACCGCGGACGAACTCCATGCAGCGATCGAAGGAGGCGATGCCACCCCCGAACAGCTGAATGCCATTCGAGACCGAATGCTGAGCATCAACGCGCAGCTGACGCCGATGTCGCAGGAATTCACCAGAAGTCTCGGAGCCGCCTCCCGGCAAACGCAAATCGTCCTATTGGTGTCGATGTTCTCGGTGGCGGCCCTGCTACTCCCGATCGGTATCTACTTGACCCACCGCACGCTGCGACGTGGCCGCATGATCGAGGACGCGCTGAAAATGAGCGAAGAACGCTTCGACCTTGCGGTAACGGGAAGCAGTGACGGACTATGGGACTGGAAGATTCTCGCCGACGAACTCTACTACTCGCCCCGTTTCGCGGAGTTGCTGGGGTACGACAGCCAGCCGATCGCGCCGAGCATGCAGGCGATCTACGATCTGATGCGTGAAAGGGATCGGTTGGTAGTGAAGGATGCGATCGCTCACCATCTGCGTGATGACACCCATTTCGACGTGGAAGTGCCGATGTGTACGAAGGGTGGTGTCTATCGATGGTTTCGTCTGCGTGGTCAGTGCGTACGCGACGAGAGCGGAGTCGCCGTACGCATGGCCGGCGCCTTGACCGATATCACGGACAAGCAGCGCGCAGCAGCCGAATTGTTCGCTGAAAAGGAACGCGCGCAAGTTACTCTCGCTTCGATTGCCGATGGCGTGATCACGACGGATACCGAGGGTTGGGTCGAGTACCTGAATCCGGTTGCAGAACGGCTGACCGGATGGAAGACGCAGGACGCAAGGGGTCTGCCGATCCAGGCGTTGTTCCGGCTGGTGCACGAAACCCAGCACCGCCAAGCCGTCAATCCGATCGAAATCGTGCTGAAGGAGCATCGAACGGTCGAGGCATCTGGAAACGTCCTCCTGCAACGGAACGACGGCGTCGAGATTCCCATCGTGCATTCCGCCGCACCGATTCGCGGCCGCTCGGATGCGCTGTTGGGTGTGGTGCTGATCCTGCACGACGTCAGTCGCGAGCGTCAGTACGCGGCGCGATTGTCATATCAGGCCAGTCACGATTCGCTCACGGGTTTGATCAATCGCGGCGAATTCGAACGCCGGCTGGAACTAGCGCTGCAAAGCGCAGCGGAGATCGGACGGCACCATAGTGTCATGTATCTCGACCTCGACCAGTTCAAGGTCGTGAACGACACCTGCGGCCATGCTGCCGGAGATCAGCTGATGCGACAGGTGAGTGCGCTGCTGATGGCCGATCTGCGCGAGGGCGACACACTCGGCCGCCTGGGCGGTGACGAGTTCGGGGTGCTGCTGGAAAACTGTGCGCCCGATGCCGCCCTCAGGATCGCCGACAAACTGCGTCAGACGATCGCGGAGTTCCATTTCGCGTGGGTCCACCTGCGCTTCAGCATCAGCGTGAGCATCGGCCTGGTGAATGTCGACGATGGGTTGTTCACCTTGGCCGAAGTGCTCAGGGCGGCCGACACCGCGTGTTACATGGCTAAGGAGAAGGGCAGGAACCGAGTGCAGGTCTACCACCCGGAGGATAGCGAACTCACCGTGAGGCAGGGTGAGATGGAGTGGGTGGCGCGCATCCAGAGAGCGCTGGACGAGGATAGGTTCTTGCTCTATTCGCAGGACATCGAGCCGGTCAGCGGTGGTGCCGCTTCCGGCGTGCATTGCGAACTCCTGGTGCGTATGGTCGACGAGAGCGGAAAGCTGGTGCCGCCGATGGCATTCATACCCGCCGCTGAACGCTACAATCTCATGCCGGCCGTGGACCGTTGGGTGATCCGCAAAGCCCTCGCCACGTTACAGCGACTGCGGTTCGAGCAACCGGACACTCCCATCGAGCTGTGTGCAATCAACTTGTCCGGCGCGTCGATTGGCGACGACAGGTTTCTCGAGTTCGTGCACGAGCAGCTCGAGGCGTTTGACGTGCCGCCTCAGTGCATCTGCTTTGAGATCACCGAGACTGCCGCGATTGCCAATCTCGCGAAAGCGCAGAGGTTCATCGAAGAGTTCCGCGCGCTCGGCTGCAGGTTCTCGCTAGACGACTTTGGCGCCGGCATGTCTTCGTTTGCCTACCTGAAGCACCTCCCGGTCGATTTTCTCAAGATCGACGGCGGCTTCGTGAAGGACATGGCAGACGATCCCATCGATCGCGCGATGGTGGAGGCGATCAACAACGTTGGCCATGTCATGGGCAAGCGCACCATTGCCGAGTTCGTCGACAATGACCGGGTGGTGGTCGCGTTGCGCCAGATCGGAGTCGACTATGCGCAAGGCTACGGCGTAGCTAAGCCCAAACCGTTCGCTCCCATTGTCGCAGCGGTTCAGATCGCATAGCCCGGAATATCTGTCGGTTTGTGAGGTTTGGGTCAAATGCCCTCCTTAGCGTGCGGTTCGCGAGGCGCGACCGCACGTTCGACCTCTGTAGCTCCCACGCCACCAGCGGCCGATTTTGGGGAGATCGGACTTGCTAATCAAGGTCGAATGCTCCTAGACTAGGTCGCTGACATCAGTATGCGGATCGGCTGGCTTGGAGTTCAGTCACAGCCCGGATCGCTTGGGGGACGGCGTAAGCGGTGAATTGAGGTCGCAGGCGCGCCGAAAGGGCATTAGAACAAGGGGGCGAGAACAAATGGGGTCGATGTACGAGATATCTTCCCACCCAGCCTGGGTGAACACGATGCAGACTTTCCTAAAGCCCTATTGGGATGGGCTTCTCCAAGGAGAGTTTGCCGAGTCCGCGGCACACACGCGGCTGAGTGTCGACGAACTGCGTGGCTGGATACTCCACATGTATCCTTTCATCCACACCTTTCCGAAGTTCCTCGCGGAAGCGCTCATCAAAGTGGAAGACGACGAGTCGCGCGCCTTCCTGATCGACAATATCCGAGTGGAGAAGACGCACGCTCAGCACTGGCTGTGGATGGCCGACGGGTTCGGCGTACCGCGTCAGATGCTGCTCGACCTCGCCACCGGAGATCAGCCCGTGTTGAGAGACGTGCAGTCGCTCACGGACTGGCTGTGGTACATCAATACCAAGGGCAGCCTCGCGGAAGCGGTTGCGGCGACCAGCTTCGCGATCGAGGGGGTCACAGGGGATTTGACGCGCAAGACGCTCAACGGCTTCTTGGCGTACGGCGATTTTCCCGGCGTGGTGATGGACCAGCGCGCCTCGCGCTGGATGCGGTCCCACGCTCGCTACGACGACGAACATCCGAAGATTGCTCTGGAAGTGATCAAGCGTTACGCCACCAACGAGCGGCTCCAGCAGAGGGCCATGCTTGCTGCGAAGCGCAGCCTCCAGCTTCTGGACCTCGCGATGACCACCTCCTATCGCGCCTATTCGAAAGCGTTGCCCTCCGCCGAAACGATCGCGGAGCAGCGGGTTGCCGATCGGCGTAGGACTGCGCAGGCGATCGCATTTCCTGAGCGCCGTTTCGGCGAGCGTCGCGGCAAGATGGTCGCATCCATACTGTAGCCAGTCCCCAGGCGTCGCGCGAACCGCGACATTTCTCTTCTGGCGCAAAGCATCCTGCTGCATGAACCGCGACATTTCTGTGGACGATCCGCGCTCGCGTGTCGGGCCGTCCCGCAAGTTGGAGGAACTGCCCGGACCCAATGGAATCCCGCTGCTGGGCAATGCCTTGCAGATGAAGCCCAGGGAATGCCATCGGATCTGGGGCGAGTGGGCCGAGCAGTACGGAAAGCTGTTCGTCTTCAAACTCGGTACGACCAAGGTCTTGTGCGTGGCCGATGCGGAGCTGATCCAGCGCGTGCTGCGCGATCGGCCGGACCGCCTGCGCCGATGGCGCAAGATGGAAGAAATCGCGGTCGAGATCGAGGCCAACGGGCTGTTCACCGCTGAGGGGACCCGCTGGCGTCGCGAGCGCAAGTTCGTGATGCACGCGCTCAACGCCGCCCACATTCGCGAGTTCGTGCCGCGCCTCGAGCAGGTCATCGGACGGCTGCGTCGAAAGTGGTGGCGGGCTGCTCTGGCCGGTGCCAGCGTCGACGTGCATTCCGACCTGATGCGAATGACTGTTGACGTGACGACCGGGCTTGCGTTCGGACGCGATCTCAATACGATCGACGAGCAGGTCGATCCGATACAGGTGCACCTCGATAAGCTCTTTCCGGCGATTGCGCGGCGTCAAACCGCGCTCTTTCCTTATTGGCGCTACATCCGGCTACCCGCCGATCGTGAACTGGATGCTGCGATTGCCGAGGTAAGTCGCGTACTTCATGAACTGATCGGCGATGCGCGCGCGCGCCTCTCGTCTGCCCCGGGCGCGCGGCCCACCAACCTTGTCGAGGCGCTCGTTGCCGCCCAGCTTCAGGACGAGGGCTCCTTCACAGATGGCGAGATTGCCAACAATCTCATGACTGTCCTCCTGGCCGGGGAGGACACGACGGCCAACAGCCTGTCCTACTTGGTCCATTTCCTCATGGAGCATCCGCTCGTGCAGGCGCGCGTGCAGGAGGAGGTGGACAGCGTCATGGGGGTCGCGGAGCGCTCCTGGCAGGATCCGTCCCTGGCGGATCGACTTCGCTACATCGAGGCCGTGGCGAATGAAACCATGCGTTGCAAGCCGGTCGGTGCCCACCTTTTTCTGGAGCCCAATGAAGACATCCACGTGGGTGACGTATTCGTGCCGCGTGGAACGCCGATACTCGTCATGAACGGCCACGTTGGATCTTATGAACAGCACTTCAGCAAGGCGGCCGAGTTCTTGCCCGAACGTTGGCTCGAAGCGGCGGAGTCACAAAGCTGCCCGGTGCACGACATGAAGGCGTTCATGCCCTTCGGGTCCGGTCCCCGGTTCTGTCCGGGTCGTCAACTTGCCATGCTGCAGATCAAGATGTTCGTGGCCATGCTCTGCCGCGACTTCCAAGTGGTGCATCCGGCCGACGCCGAGCCACTGGAGGACATCTACAACTTTACCGTCGGCCCGGTCAACGTTCGTGCGCTACTCGTTCCGCGCCGCTCGATACGGCCGGGTATCGACATCGAGCTCCGTGCAGGCGATCGACGCAAGGTGTCCCTCCCCTTGGCCTTTCCAGAGCGACGTCGGGGAGAGCGCCGGGGGCAAGCGGCAACAGCCGTCGAGTGAACTGGCTAGAACGAAAACGCCCCGCTCATGCGGGGCGTTTTCGTTGGTGCCGCAGACCTTGTGTGCCTACTGGACCAGGCTCACCTCGACCCGCCGTGCTTCGGCATCGGATCCACTGCCGGTGACCGTCTCCGGTTTCTCCATGTCGATGCGATCTTCCGCAACGCCCGCACCGACGAGCGCATCGCGCACCGCAAAGGCCCGAGCCTTGGCCAGTTCCTCGTTCTGGACGGGGTCGCCGCTCGCGTCGGTGAATCCCGAGATCTGCAGCCTCGCGGCACTGTCGGTCCGCACAGCTTCCACCATCCCGGCAAGCTGGGCGGCGGCATCCGACGGTAGGCTGCTCTGCCCGATCTCGAACAGGATGGCCACGGGCGGAATGGAGGCAACCGGTGCGTGCGCCACGGCAGGCGCCTCGGCAATCGCCGCCTCGGACGTCGCCTGCGGCGCGGCGGTGGCGTACACCCCGGCCAGCACCGGAACGATCAGCAGTGCGACGAGGTTGATGATCTTGATCAGGGGGTTGACCGCGGGCCCCGCCGTGTCCTTGTAGGGATCGCCGACGGTATAGCCGGTCACCGCCGCCTTGTGGGCGTCGGAACCCTTGCCTCCGTGGTGACCTTCCTCGATGTACTTCTTCGCGTTGTCCCATGCACCGCCACCGGTCGTCATGGAGATGGCGACGAACAGACCGGTGACGATCGTTCCCATCAGCAGGCCGCCGAGCGCTGCGGGTCCGAGGATCAGGCCGACCAGGATCGGCACGATCACCGGCAGCAGTGACGGAATCATCATTTCCTTGATCGCCGCGGTGGTCAGCATGTCGACGGCGCGGCCATACTCGGGCTTGGCCTTGCCTTCCATGATGCCCTTGATGTCGCGGAACTGCCGGCGCACTTCCTCCACGACCGCGCCGGCTGCACGACCGACGGCTTCCATCGCCATGGCGCCGAACAGGAAGGGAATCAGTCCGCCGATGAACAGGCCGATGATCACGTTCGGGTCGGACAGGTCGAAGCTGGCCGCGATGCCGGCGCCCTTGAGAGCGGCGGTGTAATCCGCGAACAGCACCAGCGCAGCCAGGCCGGCCGATCCGATGGCGTAACCCTTGGTCACCGCCTTGGTGGTGTTGCCTACGGCATCGAGGGGGTCGGTGACGTTGCGTACCGACTTCGGCATTTCCGCCATCTCCGCGATGCCGCCGGCGTTGTCGGTGATCGGTCCGTAGGCATCCAGCGCCACGATGATGCCGGCCATGGACAGCATGGCCGTGGCGGCGATGGCGATGCCGTACAGGCCGGTCACGCCGCCGCCTGTCACCCAGTACGACGCGAGAATCGCCACGCACACGGCCAGTACGGGCAGCGCACACGCCTTCATCGACACTGCGATCCCGGCAATGATGTTGGTCGCATGACCGGTGGTCGATGCCTGCGCCACGTACTTCACCGGCTTGAAGTCGGTGCCGGTGTAGTACTCGGTGATCCACATCAGGGCGCCGGTGAGGAGGATGCCGATTGCCGAGGCCATCCACAGCTTCATCGGGGTCACCTCGCCGCCCGTCACGTCGGCCACGCCGCCCATCAGCCAGGTGGTGATCGGGTAGAACGCGATCAGGGACAGCACGCCCGCCACGATGACACCGCGGTAGAGTGCATTCATGATCTTGCCGCCTTCCCTCGCCTTGACGAAGTAGCAGCCGATGATCGAGGCGATGATGGAGGCGCCGCCGAGGGCAAGCGGGTAGAGGATTGCCATGTCGCCGAAGTTCGCGAAGGCCAGCGCACCGACCAGCATGGTCGCAACCACCGTCACGGCGTAGGTCTCGAACAGGTCGGCCGCCATGCCGGCGCAGTCGCCGACGTTGTCGCCCACGTTATCGGCGATCACCGCCGGATTGCGGGGATCGTCCTCGGGGATGCCGGCCTCGACCTTGCCGACCAGATCTGCGCCCACGTCGGCGCCTTTGGTGAAGATGCCGCCGCCCAGACGGGCGAAGATGGAAATCAAGGAAGAGCCGAAGGCCAGCCCGATCATCGGGTGCAGGAGGTGGCGCATGTCGCTGGTGTCGCCGCTGAAGTTCACCAACAAGGCGTAGAAGCCCGCGACGCCCAGCAGACCAAGTCCCACGACCAGCATTCCCGTGATGGCACCGCCGCGGAATGCGACGTCCAAGGCGGCGCTCAGGCCCTGCGTGGCAGCCTGCGCAGTGCGCACGTTGGAACGCACCGAGATGTTCATTCCGATGTAACCGGCTGCACCCGAGAGGATCGCCCCGATCAGGAATCCGATGGCCGTCGGCCAGCCGAGCCCGGGCACCAGGCCGATGATGATGAACAGCACCACGCCGACCAGGCCGATCGTCCGGTACTGCCTGTTCAGGTAGGCCTGTGCGCCCTGCTGGATGGCCGCGGCGATTTCCTGCATGCGCGGGTTGCCGGCGGGCTTGCCCAGGACCCAGCCAATCGATATCACGCCGTAGACGACTGCCAGGATCGCGCAGGCGAGCGCGAAGATCAGTGCGGCTGACATTTATCCCCCTAGAGGTATTGTAGGTAGCGCGATTCCCGGCCACGGGCGTGGCGGCAGATCGCCTGTTCGCCGGGTGCAGGATGCCGCCGCGGCGAAGCCCGCGATTCTACAAGAAAAAATCCAGATCTCCCAGATGCGGGCGGCGAGTCTCCTTGGGAGCCCCGCCGGATTGTCGGGGAAATTGACATTCTGTGAGGTTTGCACTTGTTCAGCTGAGACACCGCGATATTCGCTCTTCTCACCCGAAGCGCATATTGCGCGCACCATTGAGTGCCTCGTGATGTCGCGCCCACCGGTACGGTGAATCCGCCTGAGGAGATGCCCGAGCCGAGCCTGCTTGACCTGCTGGGCCTGATCGTCGTTGCGGCCGGTTTCCCTTGAGGCGATTCGCCTGAGACATTACGCCCCTCACCAAACTTCGAGAGGCGGCTGCACGCCAGCTTCTTTGTGTTGATCGGCCGGCATCCCGGTCCTCTGCCGCACACGGACACGTCGATATACGTCCGTCGCGAGATGGCGACGCGCACGCGGCAGGCCACGAGACCCCCAGCGGAAGGTAACGAGGGCGGGAAAGCGGCGCAGCGTGCCGTTTCTAACGTCGCGGCTGTCGTGAATGCACGACTGGCGCAGTATCTAGCATGACATAAGCATTCTCGGGGTTAGCCCAACATCCTGTTGTTCTAACGTGTCATTTGAAAATATTCCAGGCAATCCGTCGCGGTGGCAGGCACATTGCTAGCTGGCGCGCGGCCCACGCGCGTTCCGCGTCCGTGGTCCTTGTCGGTTCAACCACGGATGCCCGCCCGATATGCCTCGATCCTTCCGCCATGCCGTCCGCGTAGCGCTGCTCGTCTGCATGACTGCATTTGCTCCGGTCATGCTGCCGTCCAACTCGATGGCCGAACTGGCCGTGCAATCCCTCCCCGACGGCCGCTACTACGCCAAGGGGCGCCTGCTGGTGCAGACGCGCGCTGGTCTGAATGATGAGGAGGTCGACAAGGCGCTGAAGGGGCACAAGGGCAAGCGGCGCGGACGGATCAATCGAATCGACGTGCACATCGTCGAGTTGCCGGAGCAGGCCAACGAGATGGCGGTGGCCAAGGCGCTGCGCAAGAACCCGAATTTCGAGGCGGTGGAACTGGACTACGCCTACGAACCGGAGATGACGGTCAATGACACCTACTTCGGCAGCGCGTGGCAT
>JAEZCG010000014.1 GCA_023430065.1 Pseudomonadota bacterium
GCAGTACCGGCCGGCGAAGCCAGCGTGCGTGGATGCGCACGCGCCGAGGAGCGATGGATGCGGGTTGGACGCTCGCTGGACGGGCAGGCAGGACAGGCAGAGAATGATCCGGGCCATTCGCTCCCGTCCATCGCCGTGCTGTCCCTATTCTTTGCCGCCTACGTGCTCACGGGCGCGCTCGGCCAGGGCGTGGCGCTCGTCCCCGGCGTTTCCATCACCTTCTGGCCTCCCGCCGGCGTGTTCCTTGCGGCGCTGCTGGTCAATCCGACATCGCGCTGGGCCTGGTACGTCGCCACCGGTTGTGCCGCCGAACTGACCTGCAACGCGCTGTGGTTCGGCAACGCGATCCCCTTCGCGCTGATCTACTTCGCGGCCAACGCGCTCGAATCGCTGACCGCAGCGGCGCTGCTGGGCCGCTTCGCGGCCCGACCGTTTCAGCTCGAATCGCTTCGGGACGTCGCGCTGTTCGGCGTACTCGGCGCGGGCGTCGCGCCGATGGTCGCGGCAACCGTCATCGCCAGCACCGACGCGCTGCTGGGCAAGCACGCGTTCCGCGACGCGTGGCCTCTGGTGTGGCTGGGTGACAGCACCGGCTTGCTCGTCTCCACGCCGCTCGCGCTCGCCGTCGTGCACGTGTGGCGGAAACGGCAGGCGATCTCGCGGGCGAGGCTGCTGGAGGCACTGGCGCTCGCGCTGGCGTTGTTGACCGTGGGTTCGCTCGCCTTTCTGGGATTCCTGCCCACGCCCTATGTGACGATGCCGCTGTTGATCTGGGCAGGCGTGCGGTTCCAGGTGCGCGGCGCCGCGGTCGCGCTCGCGCTGACGGCGTTGATGAGTGCCCTCCTTACGTGGAGCGGGGCCGGCGCGTTGGCAGGGCAGCCCGATGCGATGCGGCGCCAGGTCGTCGCGATGCAGACCTTTCTGGCGGTTTCCGCCATCTCGGCACTGCTCGTCTCCGCCGTCGCCCATCAGCTTGGCATGGCGCTCAAGGCACTGCGCGCGATGAATCGGGACCTCGAGAATCGCGTCGCGGAGCGCACGCGCACGCTGGAGCGCGAACGCGAGCGCCTGGCCGTGGCGTTGCGTGCCGGGCAGATGGGGGTGTGGGAATGGCGCGTGGGGGAGCGGTCGGTGTGGTGGTCCCCGGAAATGTATCCGGTGTTCGGCGTGGCGCCCGACACGTTCACGCCGACGGTGCAGTCGTTCAATGCGCTGATTCATCGTGACGACCGCGCCGATGTATGGCGCAAGATCGAGGACTCGATCGTCAAGCGCGCAGTCTTCACCCACGAGTATCGGATCGTGCGCCCGGACGGTACCGTGCGCTGGGTGCTGAACCGCTCGCACGTCGGACTCGACGCGGCGGGCAATGTCCAGGGCATCACCGGCGTGGCGGCGGACATCACCGACCGGAGACTGGCCGAGCAGGCGCTGCGTGACGTGGGCCGTCGCAAGGACGAGTTCATTGCCACGCTCGCGCACGAACTGCGCAATCCGCTGGCCCCCATCCGCAATGCCGTGGAGGTGGTGAAGTGCCAAATCTCTCCGGTACAGCTCGACTGGGCGCGTCAGGTGATCGAACGCCAGGTGGGGCAGATGGCACGCCTTCTCGACGACCTGCTCGATGTCGGCCGTATCGGACGAAAGACCGTGACGCTTCGAACCGAGCGCGTGGCGCTTTCGGACATCGTGGAGAGCGCGATCGAGACGAGCCAGCCGCTGATCGATGCCGGCCGCCACGAACTGATCGTGCGTCTTCCCGACGAGCCGGTGTGGATCGAGTGCGATCGGGTCCGGCTCGCGCAGGTCTTGTCGAACCTGCTGAACAATGCGGCGAAGTACACGGAACCGGAGGGCCGCATCGACCTTGCGGCACGGCGTACATCGAATCATGTCGTCGTCACCGTGCGTGACAATGGCATGGGCATCAGCGCGCATGCGCTTCCGAACGTGTTCGAGATGTTCCTGCAGGACAAGCCCGCGCTCGAGCGCAGTCAGGGCGGCATGGGCATCGGGCTGTCGCTCGCCAAGGGGTTGGTCGAGGCGATGGGCGGCACCATCGACGCGCACAGCGACGGACCCGGGCGGGGCAGCACGTTCACCGTGCGGCTGCTGTGCAGCGAGGGCGAAGACGACTGCCGGCCGAAGCAGATCGAGGCGGGCGGCGCGGCTGCGATACCGGCGCTGCGTGTTCTCATTGCCGACGATCTGGCGGACAGTGCCGACAGCCTCGCGCTGATGCTCGAACTGCTCGGTCATGTCGTGCACACCGCGTACGACGGCCAGCAGGCGCTGGAGGCTGCCGCGAAATTGCGTCCGCAAGTGGCCGTGCTCGACCTCGGCATGCCGAGAATGAACGGATACGAAGTGTGCCGGCGCATCCGTGCGAGCGACTGGGGCCGGGACATGCGGCTGATCGCACTGAGCGGCTGGGGCACCGAGGAGGATCGGCGGCGCTCGCTCGCGCAGGGATTCGACGTCCATCTCGTCAAGCCGGTGGACATGGCCGCGTTGCTCGAGGCCACGGACGCAAAGGCGCCCCGGGTAGTGGGGTAGCTGCTTCGGCTCCGGCGTGCACCGCGAACGCGCTAGAGGGGTGCGCCGATTCATTCCGCGGGTCGAACGTACGCGTCGATCCGGCTCTGCGGCACGGGCATTGCACCACAGCTGACATGAGGAAGCTCGCATGATGCAGGCAGCGGCTGGACTGAATCTTGGCCGGGTGGCGGCCATCCAGGTACGAGTGGACTGGAGCCTGCTCATCATTTTCCTGCTCATCGCGACCAGTCTCGGTGCGGGGCTGTTCCCCAGCTGGCATCCCGACTGGACACCAGGGACGGTGTGGGGCACCGCGATCGCGGCAGCGCTGCTGTTCTTCGTCTCGGTCCTGATTCACGAGATGTCGCATGCGCTCGTGGGTCGTCGGTTCGGCATCGACGTGCAGCGCATCACGCTGTTCATGTTCGGCGGCATGGCGGAGATGCGCAGCGAGCCGCCTCACTGGAAGGCCGAGTTGTGGATGGCGCTCGCCGGTCCGCTCGCCAGCGTCACGCTCGGCGTCGCCTTCGGGCTGCTCGCCGGGCTCCTGGCGGGACCCGTGGAGTTCGATCCGCGCAATCCCGCGGCCGGTCTTTCGGCGCTCAATCCGGCGGCCACCTTGCTCGTCTGGCTCGCACCCATCAATATGATCCTTGCAGCGTTCAATCTCGTTCCGGGCTTCCCGCTGGATGGTGGCCGTGTGCTGCGCGCCGTTCTGTGGGGGGCGACGGATGACCTCGTCGCCGCAACGCGCTACGCCTCGCAGGGCGGCCAGTTCGTTGCCTGGATATTGATGGCGCTGGGCTTCGCGATGATGCTGGGCATCCGCGTCCCGTTCTTCGGGGTGGGACTCATGCCCGGTGTGTGGCTGGCATTCATCGGCTGGTTCCTGAATGGCGCGGCACTGGCCAGCTACCGGCAGTTGCTGTTGCGCGAGTCGCTCGAGGACGTGCCGGTCTCGCGGTTGATGCAGACGAACTTCGTACGCGTGCCGCCCGACATGTCGGTTGCCCGACTCGTCGAGGATGTGGTGATGGCCAGCGGGCAGCACGCGTTCCCGGTCGAGGAGGCCGGTGTGCTGCGCGGCATCGTCTGCCTGCGCGACCTGCGTCGTGGAGCACGCAATGCGGCGTTGGTGCGTGAGGTCATGACGCCCTTCGAGGCGCTGACGGTCGTCGGCCCCGACACCGATGCGATGGAGGCGCTTACGCTTCTCGGCAGACGTCAGCTCAACCAGCTGCCGGTGGTGACTGAGGGTCCCCGCCTCGTCGGCCTCCTGCGCCGCGAGGACGTGGTGACGTGGCTGACGCTGCGGGGAGCCCCGGGCAACGGCAAGGGCATGCCCGCGTCGATCGGATGACCCGGGTCTCGCTTGGCCTTTCCGAGCGTCCCTGCTTCGCCCCACGCGATCGCCGGCCGTCTCGTTCGCCTCGGTGCATGCGCCATCTTCGGTGCACGGCGACGAGCGGCGGAAGGCACCAGCCGCGCAGGGCACGGCCGGCGATGACGATTCGATGATCACCCTCACTCCCGCCGGTCTGTATTGCGAAGCCGGGGATTTCCATATCGACCCCTGGCGCCCCGTTGCGCACGCAGTGATCACTCATGCGCACAGCGACCATGCCGGCAGTGGTCACGGGAGCTGTCTGGTGAGCCGGGCGGGACTGGAGGTGACGCGCAGGCGTACCGGCGCGGCGAGCCTGCAGGGTGTGGAGTACGGTGAGGTCGCCGTGCGCAACGGCGTGCGCATCTCCCTGCACCCCGCCGGGCATGTGCTGGGCTCGGCGCAGGTGCGCGTCGAGCATCGGGGTGAGGTGTGGGTGGTCTCCGGTGACTACAAGCTGCAGCCGGATCCCACTTGTGCGGCCTTCGAGCCGGTGCGCTGTCACACCTTCATCACCGAGTCGACCTTCGGCCTGCCGATCTATCGCTGGGAGCCTCCGGCGCTGCTGTTCGGACAGATGAACGGGTGGTGGCAGTCGAACCGCTCGGCCGGTCGGGCAAGCGTCGTGTTCGCCTATGCCCTGGGCAAGGCCCAGCGCATCCTCGCCAGTGTCGACGCCGGCATCGGCCCGATCTACACGCACGGCGCAGTGGAGGCACTCATCGAGTGCTACCGGTCCGCGGGCGTCGTGCTGCCCGCGACGCGTCGCGTAGCGGCCATGCCGAAGGGGCATGACTACGCCGGCGCCCTCATCGTGGCACCCCCCTCGGTGCAGGGGACGGGTTGGATGCGCCGCTTCGGCGATCACGCCGACGCGTTCGCGTCGGGCTGGATGCAGATTCGCGGCGTGCGCCGCCGTCGCGCGGTGGATCGCGGCTTCGCGCTATCGGACCACGCAGACTGGCCAGGGCTGATGCAGGCGATCGCGGACAGCCGCGCGCAGCGGGTGTTCGTCACCCACGGCTATAGCGAACCGCTGGCGCGCTGGCTGAACGAGAGCGCCCTCGAGGCGCACGCATGGCCGACGCGATTCATCGGCGAGCAGGGCAGCGCGGAATTCGAGGCGCCCGCCGGGGAGCCGGACGAGGCTCCGCCATGACGCGCCCTGCATGAAACGCTTTGCCCGGCTCTACACCGAGCTCGACACGACCAACTCGACGACCGCCAAGCGACAGGCGCTGGAGCGCTACTTTCGCGAGGCCCCTGCGGGCGACGCCGCCTGGGCGGTGTTCTTCCTCACCGGCAACAAGCTGCGCCGCGCCGTGCCGTCCCGCCGACTGTACGAACTGGCCGCCGGACTCGCGCGCCTGCCGGACTGGCTGATGGACGAGTGCTACGAGGCAGTGGGCGATCTCGCCGAGACCGTCGCGCTGGTATTGCCGCCGCCCGCCGAGACCTCTTCGGCCAGCCTGAGCCAGTGGGTGGAGAGCCGACTCGCGCCGATCGCCGCCGCGGCAGACGATGCCGAGCGCGCGCAGCGGCTGCACGCGGCCTGGATGGAATTGGGCGGGGCGGAGCGGCTGGTGTGGAACAAGTTGATCACCGGGGAGTTTCGAGTCGGCGTCTCCGCGCGCAGTGTGGTGCGTGCGCTGGCCGCAGTGAGCGGGCTCGATCCGGCCGTCATCGCGCACCGTCTCGCCGGGACGTGGCGACCCACGCGCGAGAACTTCGCCGCGCTGGTCTGCCCGCTCGTCGCCGACGTGGCGTCGGCTGCGCCGTATCCGCTGTTCCTGGCGCACGCCCTGGAGGGGGATCCCGAGACCTTGGGTTCGCCCGAGCTCTGGCAGATCGAATGGAAGTGGGACGGCATTCGTGCCCAGTTCATCCGGCGCGACGATTCGGTCGCCCTCTGGTCACGCGGCGATGAACGCATCGACGATACCTTCCCTGAACTCGTCAGCGCAGGCCAGGCGCTTCCCCCCGGAACCGTGCTCGACGGAGAGATCCTGGTGTGGCGCGACGACCGGCCTGCTCCCTTCGCCGCGCTGCAGAAGCGGCTCGGTCGCAGGTCGCCGGGAAACACGATCCTCGAGCAGGCGCCGGCTCTATTCATCGCCTACGATCTGCTGGAGAGCGACGGCGAGGATATCCGCACGCTGCCGCTGGTCGAGCGACGCAGTCGCCTTGAAGCGCTGCTGGCGCGGTACGCTTCGGCGCGCATCCGCCTGTCTCCCCTCGTGGAAGCCGCGCAGTGGCAGGCGCTGCGCGAGCAGCGCGCTCTCAGCCGCGAGCGCGGCGTGGAAGGCTTGATGCTCAAGCGGCGCGACGCGGCCTACGGGGTGGGACGCGTGCGCGGCCCCTGGTGGAAGTGGAAGATCGAGCCGTACGGCGTCGATGCCGTCATCATCGCTGCGCAACGCGGCCACGGCCGCCGTGCCAGCCTCTACACCGACTACACCTTCGGCGTGTGGCACGAGGGCGCGCTGGTGCCCTTCGCGAAGGCCTACTCCGGCCTGAGCGACGCGGAGATCCGCGAAGTAGACCGCTTCGTGCGCGAACACACGCGCGAGAGGTTCGGACCGGTGCGAGTGGTCGAACCATCCATCGTGTGCGAAATCGCTTTCGAGGCCATCCAGGCGTCGAACCGGCACAAGTCCGGCATTGCCGTGCGCTTTCCGCGCATCGCGCGGCTGCGTCGCGACAAGCGCCCGGAGGATGCGGACAGTCTGGAGACGGTACGTGCGCTGATCGGAGCGGCGCAGTGAGCGCGACGCATCCGCAGGGTCATTCGGTCCGCGAGCCCCTGGTCTGGACGGCTGCCGTGCAACGGATGCCGTGCACGATCTGCGGGGTGTAGCGCAGCCCGGATGCCGCGAGGCCGCGATGTGCGAGCATCGCTTCACCCAGTTGCCCCGACAGCAACCCTTTGCCGATCGCCGTCTGCACCGACGTCCAGCGCGAGCGCGTATTGAACTCGGTGATGATCGGGCCTTGCGCGGCGATGCCAACGTCCCAGCTCAGCAGGGGCAGGAAGGAGAACTTGCGGGCGCCGTCCTCCACCGCCGCGAGCGCCTCGCGCCAGAACGGCAGCACGGTCCCCGCGAACGGCACGCGACTCACCGGGTGCTGCGTACACATCCGCTGGAGCTCGCCGACCATCTCGATGCCTGCACCCAACGCGCCGGTGAGTGGATCGAGCGGAATCGACAGTCCGCCGGGGATGGTGAAGTCGTCGACCGGTACGCTGCCGCTGCCCATCCGCAAGCCGGCCCCGATGAGGTGGACGCGTCCCCCGTGAACCAAGGTGCCGACGCGAAGTGTGTGCAGCACGTCCGGAACGATGCGCGCCAGATCCGGATGCGGCGCGACGCGCGGCTGGACCAGGAAGCGGCGCATCTGCCCGTTGCGATCCAGCGTGTGCGCGACGACCTCGTCGACGTCGATCGATCCACTGCCGGGCACGCGCCGCCATGAACGCCCGTCCCCCAGACGCTCCCCGAGCGCCAACGCACCCTCGCCGAGCGTGCCGTCGACCGGTTTCAGGAACAGGTGCTGCGAGCCGGGACGCAGAAGGAACGTACGCAGGGCGTGCGCATCGGCAAGGAACTCGGCCATGTACGGATCGCCCGTGCGCCCGGTACTGGCCAGCACGGGCACCATCGGAACGCCCAGTGGCGCGGCGAGCAGGTGCATGAGCACCTTGTCGCGATTGAACAGTTCGTACTGCAGCGGGTTGATGCGACGGTAATAGCGGTAGCTGCGATACTTGCCGAGAAAGGCGCTCTTCTCGTGAAACGGCATGTCGCGCCGGTACAGTCCGTAGCGGTAATAGTCCTGTGCGTCGATCGCGCTCGTGCGCAACAGCTTCGCCTGCTCGATCGCACGGTGCAGACGCGGCGGAAAATCCGCTCCCGCGAAGCGCGCGTGCCATGCCCAGTCACTGCGCAGCTGGGCGAGGTCCTGGATGGAGCGGCCGATGGCACGGAGCAGGGTTGGAATCACCGACGTCGCATCCTCGACAAGTATGCAGAGATGATAGCCGCTTCCTATCCGGAAAGAAGAACGCTGTACGAAGTGTCAATCGTGCGCGCTGCGCTCGACATGACACCATGAGTACCGCGGTGCGTGCGCGCGTCGAATTGGCCGGCGCGCTGCCCGGTCCTTGTCCTGAACCGGTCGGAGGGTGAAAATCGCACTCCTGGAAGCCCGAAGTCACGGGACAATCGATCCGGCGGAACGGGGACGAGGATGGTTCTTGGCGAGATCAGCATTTCCTTCTATGCGGCAGCGGCCGGGGTGGTGCGGCACGTGCTCGAGCGCCTCGGGCAGGCGTTCGAAGTGCGGCAGGGGCTGCACGGTGAGATGTTCCCGCTGCTCGCCTCGGGCGAGATCGACATGCTGGTGGCGGCCTGGCTGCCACACGGACACGCGAACTTCTGGTCCCGCTACGGCCGCGACGCTGCACCGGTCGGCGTGCTCTACCGCGGTGCGCAGTTCTTCTGGATGGTGCCACGCTACGTGCCGGACGAATCCGTGGCTTGCGTGCCCGATTTGATTCGACCGGAGGTCCTGGCCCGCATGGACAAGCGGATCCCGGGTCTTGCCCCCGACATCGGGTTGATGATCAACTCGGCCAGGATGATGGAGGCTTATGGACTGAGCGCTGCCGGTTACCGGTTGCTGCCGGGCGACTATGCAGGATGGATCGGCAACTACGAGCGCGCGCTCGCGGAAAACCGCTGGTTCATCATGCCGCAGTGGAAGCCGCAGTTCGTCAATCGCATGCACACCATGCGTACCCTCGAGGAGCCGCTGGGGCTGCTCGGTGCGCCGAACGAGGGAACATTGGTGGCGCGCAAGGACTGGATTGCCCGGGCGCCGGCCGAGACCCTGCGGGTCCTGGGTCGCATGCACCTGCGCCTCGATGCGGTGTCGGAAATGGACTACTTCGTGAATGTCGAGAAGCTTCCGCCGGTGGATGCCGCACAGAAGTGGATCGGGATGAATCGTGGCGTGGTCGACGGGTGGTTCGCGGCATGACGCAAGGATCGCCGCAAGGCGGCAGTCGCTCGTGGCGACCGGGCATCTGCGCGATTGCCGGCGCGATGCCGACGGTGCCCAAATCCGGGCAGCGCGAGGGCATGCAATGAGCGGCACGGCGCGGGAGTTCCTCGTCCTCTCACATGGCAAGTGGGACGCCGACGCGACGCCGGAACAGATCCAGCGCGCGATCGACGCGTTCTACCAATGGCGGGATCGGCTCGTCGAGGCGGGGCGGATGAGGCCGGGGCAGCGTCTGTCCACGGAAGGCAAGGTCGTCAGCAGGCAGGGTGTGGTGGACGGACCCTTCGCCGAGACGCGGGAAGTGATCGGCGGCTACTGGATCCTGATTGCGGACAGCCTGGACGCCGCCGCGGCGCTCGCCGCACAGAACCCCTGCATCGCCTGCGGCCTCAGCTTCGAGGTGCGGCCGGTCGAGCACGAGCGTGCCAGTGCCTACCGCGTCACCAACGAAACGCCTGGGCACAGCGGCGCACTCACCTGACGATCCGCACCTGCCGTACCGCGCGGCACGGCATGACGCTGCGGCGACCCGGCTGCGGCCGTCCTGCGATCGGAACCTGCCGTTCGGCTGCACGCCCGGCGCATTCCGCGCCGCGCATCGCGCCTCGCGCGCCGAGTCGCCGACCTAGACGAGGGCCTGCAGGTTGCCGTCGATGCTGATCGCCTGTCCCGAGGTCTGGCGGCCGCGCGGCGAGGCGAGGAGCACGATGGTATCGGCGAGCTGTTCCGGTTGGATCAGCTCCTTGAGCGAAGCGTGCGCCAGCCACGCGTCCTCGATCTCCCGCGGGGTTTTGCCTGCCACCCTGGCCTTGGCCTCGATCACGCGGCGGATGCGTTCGCCCTCGACCACACCCGGGAGAATGGCGTTGCAGCGGATGCCATACTGGCCGAGCTCGATCGCGATCGTCTTGGTGAACCCCACCACCGCCCACTTGGCGGCCGCATACGGCGAGCGGTTCGGAAATCCGAACTTGCCCGCCGCCGACGAGAGATTGACGATGGACGCGTTCTTCGACTTCTTCAGGTGCTCCACCGCCAAGCGGGTGCAATTGAACTGGCTGGTGATGCACACGTCCAGGCAACGGTCCCAGTCCTTTGGATCGATCTCGTGTACGGGCCCCGTGGGACCCGCGATGCCGGCGTTGTTGACCAGACAATCGAGGCCGCCGAGCCGGCCGACGGCATCGGCGAACATGGCAGCCACGGCAGCGCGATCCGTGACGTCGCACCTGGTGCCGAGGATCTGCGGGTGACTCTTCGCCAATGCCGCGAGCGCCGCCTCGTCCACGTCGCACACGTACACCTTCGCGCCCTCGCGGACGAACGCCTCCGCGATCCGCAGTCCGATGCCGGCGGCACCCGCGGTCACGAGGACGCGCAGATTCGCGATGTCCAGATCCATGCTTGCCTTCCTCCCGTTGCTCGTCGCTGGAGATCAACGGACGTTCGGAACACTGTGCCAGGCCGGCTGAGTGACGACGTCCGCTCCTTCGCGGACGATTCTACCGTGCGTCCCCCGCACGGCGAGCGCAGCGGTCCGGACGAGCCGCGTCTTCCGGCGTCGGCTGCCGAGCCCGCTCCCAGGCTATGCCAGGAACGATTCTTGTTCCCCGAGCGTCGCCGACCATTTCGCATCCAACCTCGGTGTCGTGAAACTATGCTCGCGTCGGTCGCTCCCACTACCGGTACCGCCCACGCCGGCGGGGTCCGCCTGCCCACTGGCGGTCCCGAAGCCGGGCTGGCATCGCTAGACCAGCTCGCCCGCCATCTGGCGGAGCGCGAGGCGGAGTTGCGGCTGATCACCGAACTCCTGCCCGTGTACATTCTTCGCGCCGATGCGCAACTGCGCTATCGATTTGTCAATCCGGCCTATGCGCGCAGATTTTCCAAGGAGCCGGCGGATCTGGTCGGCCGATCCATCGAGGAGACGATCGGATCGGAGGCCTTCTCGGCGACCCGGCCCTACCTCGAGCGGCTGCTGCAGGGTTCGCCGGTCCAGTACGAAGCATCCATTCCCTATGCCGCCCTGGGCGTGCGGTTCATGCGCTCGAGCAACGTGCCGGAGTTCGACGAGCACGGCAACGTTTCGGGCTTCGTGGGCGTGCTGATCGATCTGTCCGACCGCCGTCAGACCGAGCAGGCGCTGATCGAGAGCGAAGCGCGCTTCCGCACCATGGCGGACAACATCAGCCAGCTTGCGTGGATGGCCGACGAGCGAGGCTGGATCTTCTGGTACAACCGGCGCTGGTTCGAGTTCACCGGCACCACGTTCGACGACATGCAGGGATGGGGCTGGACTGCCGTGCACCACCCCGATCACGTCGAGCGCGTGGTCCGCAAGCTCCAGGCCTCGTGGGACAGCGGCGAGATGTGGGAGGACACGTTCCCGATGCGGGGCAAGGACGGCACCTATCGGTGGTTCCTCTCCCGCGCCCTGCCGGTGCACGACGGCTCGGGGCGTATCGTGCGCTGGTTCGGTACGAACACGGACATCACCGAGCGCCGGCAGGCGGAGGAGGCGCTGCGTGAGGCCGATCGCAGGAAGGACGAGTTCATCGCCCTGCTCGCGCACGAACTGCGCAATCCGCTCGCGCCCCTGCGCCATGGGCTGGAGATCCAGCGGCTCGCGGGGACGGACCTGAGCGCGCTCGAGCAGGCGCGCACGATGATGGAGCGCCAGGTCAACCACATGGTGCGGTTGGTCGACGACCTGCTCGACGTGTCGCGCATCAGTTCCGGCAAGCTCGTGCTGCGCAAGAGCCGGGTCGATGTGCGGGACGCGATCCGGGATGCGCTGGAGACGGTCCAGCCCGCGATGCGCGAGGCGCGCCACGAACTGCGCGTCGACCTTCCTTCCGAGCCGCTCCCCGTGGAGGCCGATGCCGTGCGGTTGACGCAGGTCTTCTCGAATCTGCTCAACAACGCAGCACGCTATACCTCGCCGGGCGGGCAGATCGAGGTCGTCGCGGTGCGCGAAGGCAATCTGGTCGCCGTCTCGGTGATCGACAACGGCATCGGCATTTCGTCGGAGATGCTCCAGCAGGTGTTCGACCCGTTCACGCAGATCCGGCCGGCCGGGGAAAGCGCACAGGGCGGACTGGGGCTGGGACTGCCGCTCGCGCGCAGCCTGGTCACGATGCACGGCGGGAGCATCATGGCGACGAGCGCCGGCTTGGGTCGGGGCGCAAGGTTCGACGTGCGCCTGCCGATCACCGTCGAGGCGATCGCAGCAGGAGCGTCGGCGCCGGCACCGCGCGCGGCAACGAGTGCGCGCGTGCTGGTCGTGGACGATAACGTCGATGCGGCGCAGTCGCTGGCGATGCTGCTCCAGCTGATGGGATACGACACCTCTGCGGTCTACAGCGGAAGAGCGGCGCTCGAGATCGCAGCCACCTACAAGCCTCATGCGGTCATTCTCGACATCGGCATGCCGGGCATGAACGGCCACGAAGTCGCGCAGCGGCTGCGCGAATCGACGGCGTCGAAGAGCCTCGTCCTGATCGCCCTGTCGGGCTTTGCGCAGGACGACGACCGCTTGCGCTCGATGCGCACCGGCTTCGACGCCCATCTGGGCAAGCCGGTGGAACCCGCAACACTGGAGGCCTTGCTTGCCCGACTCACCATGCGGGTGCAATAAGGCCTGCGATCAGCGCGCCCGTGCCCCATGCGCATGGCCGCGGGGCGGATTCCCGAGGCGGATCGCGCTGACGTGGAGTGCGTGCGCTATGATCCGCTGCACCGCACGCCTCACGGGAGGACGCCATGCGCCGCATCTACTTTCTGGTTCCTGACCTCGCCACGGCCCGACAAATCGTCGACGAGTTGCTGCTGGCTCGCATTCCGGAGAAGCACCTCCACGTGATCGCGCGGCGCGGCACGCCGCTGGAAGACCTGCCGGAGGCGAGCCTGCTGCAGAAATCGGATTTCGTCCCGGCCGTCGAGCGCGGCATCGCGCTGGGCGGCGCCACCGGTCTGCTCGGTGGACTGGTCGCCATCGCCATCCCGCCGGCCATTACGGTGATTGGGGGTGGGATTCTGCTTGCCGCGACGCTGTCGGGCGCCGGCGTCGGCGCGTGGCTCGGCGGAATGGTGGGGATGAATGTGGGCAATACGCGCATCGCGCGATTTCATGATGCGATAGAAGCTGGCGAGTTGCTGGTGCTTGCCGATGTGCCGACCGAGCGCGTCGAGGAGATCGAAGCGCGGGTCCGCAAGCACCTTCCCCAGGCGGAGATCGAAGGAACCGAGCCGACCGTACCGCCGTTTCCATGATCGCCGCCGCCGCGGCGCCGGGTGCGCTTCACCATAGACTGCGATGGGTCCGCACCAGATCGTCGACCACGGCTCGCAGCGTCGGCTCGCCCGCGTCCTCGAGTTCGTAGCTCGCGCGTGCCACCGGCTGGTCCAGCTGAAGGAGGGCACCGAGATCGATCGGCGTGCCGGCCACGATCGTTTCCGCGGCTGACGCGCGGATGGTCTGGACCAGCGCGCTTCGTTGTTCCT
The DNA here is from genome assembly GCA_023430065.1 of Pseudomonadota bacterium. Lineage (GTDB taxonomy): Bacteria > Pseudomonadota > Gammaproteobacteria > Burkholderiales > SHXO01 > SHXO01. Next base: position 13,490 of record JAEZCG010000014.1, read on the forward strand.
CGTCGTAGCCCATGGCAGGCAGGACCGGTCCGATGCGCGGGTAACGCGCGAACACCTCAGCCAGGGCCGGTACGGCCGATGCGCGCGGATCGACGATCTGCGATGCACCGGCCGCACGTGCCGCTGCGTAGCCCGCACCGTACGCCATGCCGCCGTGTGTGAGGGTGGGCCCGTCCTCCACCACCAGCACGCGCCGGCCACGTACGAGCTCGGGCCGGTCGATGCGTACCACCGAGGCCGCATGCACGATGTTCGCGCCGGGATTCACGGCTTGCACCCGGCCGACGGCGTCGCGCACAGCGCCCGGCGCTGCGGCGTTCACCTTGTTGATGACCACGACATCGGCCATGCGCACCACTGCCTCTCCCGGATGATGCGTGTCCACCTGCTCGGGTCGCAGGGCATCGACGACGCCGATCAGCAGGTCGGGCTGTACGAAGGGCAGGTCGTTGTTGCCGCCGTCCCAGACCAGGCAATCGGCTTCGTGCTGCGCGAGCGCCAGGACCTGCGCGGTGCCGACCCCTGAGAACACCACGTTGCCACGGGCGATGTGCGGCTCGTATTCCTCACGCTCCTCGATCGTGCAGCGTGCCGCCTCGAGATCCGCCAGACAGGCAAAGCGCTGTGCCCGGGCCGACTCCAGATCCCCGTAGGGCATCGGATGACGGATCACCGCCACGCGCACCCCGCGGGCGCGCAGGCGATCGGCCACCGCACGCGAGACCTGGGACTTGCCCACGCCGGTGCGCACGCCGCAGACGGCGATCGCCGGCCGGTCGGGGCGCAGCATCGTGCGGCGCGGCCCATGCATCAGAAAGTCGGCGCCGCAGGCGAGGGCTCGCGAGGCCAGGTGCATGACCTGCGCGTGCGAGAGATCGCTGTAAGCCAGCACGACGCGCTGCACACATTGGCGGCGGCAGAACGACTCGAGTTCCGACTCCGGCAGAATCGGGATGCCCTGAGGATAGAGCGAGCCGGCCAGCGACGCCGGATAGCGGCGACCCGCGATACCCGGAATCTGCGCAGCGGTGAAGGCGACGACATCGGTTGCCGCATCGGTGCGGTACACCACGTTGAAATCGTGGAAATCGCGCCCGGCGGCGCCGAGGATCAACGTTCGTACGCGCATCATCGGCTAGCGCACGATCACCACCGGACAGGCGCCCTGCTCGAGCAGGCGCAGCAGGACTTCGCCCCGATCGTCCCGCGCGGCGGGCGAGACCACCACCGCCTGGCAGCCATGCCTGCGTGCTTCACGCAGTGCGTCGCGAATGTCCCGCAGCGGAAGTACCAGCGCGTGCGCCAGTTCCGGATGCGAGCGCTGCGCCTGCTCGAACGTCTCGCGCGCCGCCACAGAATCATCTGCCGCCTTGCCGCTGGACAGCAGCACGAGAACATCCGAGGCGGTGCGGCGGGCAAGCTTGACTGCCGTCTCCAACGCGCGTCCGCCGGGTGTTCCGGCCTCGAGCACGACCGCCACCGGCGCGCTGGTCGCCCTGCCGGCGGGCCGCCTGGCCACGGGTGGCGCGCTGCTCTCGGTCACCACGACCCACTCGGCGTGCGCCGCAGCCGCGATGGCCTCGCGAGCGATGGTGCCGCGTGCGATGCGGAACGAGACCTCGAGTCGTGCGGCGAGCGCATGCTCGGCGATCAGCCGCCGTGCCTGTTCCGCCCGACGGCGCAGCAGGGCTTCGAGCTCGGCATGCTGCAGCGGGCGCAGCGCGCCGGAAGTGCGCCCGAGTTCCTGCGTAAAGGGCAGCGCTGCAAGGTGCAGCAGGTCGACATCCTCGACGAAGACGCTCTCGAGTGTCGCCTGTGCTTCGCGCGCGAGGTGCAGCGCGATCGCCATCGACGCTGCGCTCTGCGCGGTGGACCCGAGTGCCAGAACGATGCGGGTGCCTGCCACGGGCGTCACCGCCGGCGTCCGGCACGCGGCCGCTTCTCGTCGCCCGGCTTGCGCGGCGGGCGCTCGGGTTCGACCGGTTTTCCGGAACGCACCTTCTTCACCTTGACCTCGACCGTCGAGTACGCCTGCCGCACCATGGTCAGTTCCATCAGGCGCGCACTCACCTTGAAGTTCGGGCTGCCTTCCGGAAAGTTGCCGTTCGCATCCGCTTCACCTGCCGGCGCCGCGGCGAGCAGTCCCAGGGCCTGATCGACGCTCTCCACGCGGTACACCGCGAAATCGCCGTCGGCCACGGCGCGCACCACGTCTTCGCGCAGCATCAGATGCTCGACGTTGCCGGCCGGCACGATCACGCCCTGCCGACCGGTCAGGCCGCGTGCCTTGCAGATGTCGAAGAACCCCTCGATCTTTTCGTTCGCTGCGCCGATCGGTTGCACATTGCCATGCTGGTCGATCGAACCGGTCACCGCCAGCGACTGCTGCAGCGGGAATTGGCCGATCGAGGACAGCAGTGCGCACAGCTCGGCGAGCGACGCGCTGTCTCCCTCCACCGTGCCGTAGGTCTGTTCGAACACCAGGCTGGCCGCGAGGGAGTGCGGCCGATCGCACGCATAACGGGCGACCAGGTACGAGGCGAGGATCATCACGCCCTTGGAGTGGATCGGCCCGGACAGTTCGATCTCGCGCTGGATGTCGATCACCTCCCCATCCCCGAGGCGCGTCGTGGCAGTGATGCGAGTGGGGAAGGCGAAGGCGAAGTTGCCCAGTCCGCTGACCGAGAGGCCGTTCACCTGGCCCACTTTGTCACCGTCGGTTTCGACCTTCAGTTCTCCGCGCAGGATCGCCTCGTGCATTCGACCGCGGATGCGATCCGCGCGGCGCACCCGGCTGTCGATCGCCGCCTGCACGTGCTCGCGCCGGATCGCCTCGGCGCGGTGCGCCCGTGCGTGGTGATCGGCTTCGCGCAGCAGGTCGCTCAGCCGTTCGAGTTGTGCCGACAGGCGGCGAGCGTCTCCGGCTTCGCGCGCCGCTTGCTCGATCACGCGCGCGACCGCGCCGCGGTCCAGTGGGAGAAGGTTCGCGCGTCGTGCCTGGGCGGCCACGAGCCGTGCGTACAGGCCCTCGTTACGCGGATCGCGCACCAGCTCGTCGTCGAAATCGACCTGGACCTTGAACAGTTCGCCGAATTCCGGATCCCACTCGAGCAGCATGTAGTAGATCAGCCGCTCGCCGAAGAGCACGACCTTCACATCCAGCGGAATCGGCTCCGGCTCGAGGGTGACGGTGCTGATCATGCCCAGGTCCTGGCCCAGCGATTCGGTACGCAGTTCCCCGCTGGCCAGCGCACGCTTGAGCCCGGCCCATGCGAACGGCTGCGTCAGCAGCTTGTACGCATCGATCAGCAGATAGCCGCCATTGGCGCGATGCAACGCACCCCCCTTGATGAGCGCGAAATCCGTCACCAGCGTGCCCAGGCGGGCGACGTACTCGACCCGCCCCATCAGATTCGGGTAGGTGGGATGGTCCTCTTCCACGACGGGCGCGCCGGAGCTGACGCCGTCGCCCACCATGACGTTGACCTCGTAGCGGCGGAACGACGGGCGCTCGCCCGACGGCAACCCTAGGATGTTGGTCTCGGCTTCGGGGGGGCGGCGGAAGTCGTCGATGTTCTCCAGCACGTCCGCTTCCACCGCGGCGATGTAGGAGATGACCGCGGGCAGGTCGCCGTAATGCGACTTGAGATCCTCGGTGAGATGACCAACCGCGTACATCGTCATTTCGCGATTCAGGGCCTTGATACGGTCGCGCTTCTCCTTCTGCAATCCTTGCACGTGACGGACGGCCTTCTGCAGTTTCTCCTGCAATTCGCGGATGCGGGATTCGATGCGCGAGCGTTCCTCGGCAGGCAGCTTCTCGTAGTCCATGGGCGAGATCACCGCGCCGTCGCGCATGGGTGCGAGCGAGAAGCCCGCCGGCGTGTGCAGCAGTGCGATTCCTTCGGCTGAAGCCTCCTCGCCGAGCGCGACGAACGCACTTTCCTGGCGCTCGCTGATCTCACCGTCGATCTGTTCGGCGCGTGTGCGGTACTCCTCGCTCTCGAACATGGCCGGAATGGAGGCGCGCAATTCTTCCACCAGCTGCTGCATGTCGCGCTTGAGCCGCATGGCGGCGGCGCCCGGCAGGCGCAGCGCGCGCGGGCGGTGCGGCTGGTCGAAGTTGTTGACGTAGCACCAGTCGTCGGGGGCAGGCTCGGCTGCTGCACGCTCCTCGAGCATCCTGCGCGCGAAGGTGCGTTTGCCGAGCCCGGGCGGGCCGAGCACGAAGAGGTTGTAGCCGCGGCTGCGCAGCGCCACGCCGAATCCGATCGCTTCCCGGGCCCGCTCCTGGCCGAGCAGGCCAGGCAGGTCCTCGAGCTGCGCGGTGGTATCGCACGTCATGGCGTCCGCCGAGCAGGCGGTGAACAGGGCGGAAGCGGGCAGGCGAAGGTCGGCGGTCATCGAAGGTCCGTTCGTTCGAACCGCCAATTGTGAGCCGTGCGCCGGTTCGGCGCTTGAGGCACGACAAAAGTGCAGGGCCGGCGGTCAGGTCCGCCGCAGGCCCTCAGCGCGCGTCAGCTCGGATCACTGCCCGCATTCGCGTCGGCACCGTGAGGCGCGTAGGCCCACGCGGGCCGGCGCCGCTTACGCCGGGGGAGTTCGTGGCGGTCATCGAGGTCCGGATCGCCGCCGGTCCCGGCGGGTGGCGCCCCGTCGTCCAGGCCCAGCGCCTGGCGGCACACTCTGACCACGGCACGTGCGGAGATTCCCAGGCCCGGGGTGCGGTCATGGTCGCCGCTCTTTTCGACATAGGACTCCGCATCGGCGAGGAGGGCGCGAACCTGCTCCTCGGATGCGTGCGTGGAGGATTCGGGAACGAAGACGAAGCGGTCGATCGCTTCGAGCGTGAAGCGTTTCGGGAATTTGGTCCAGTCGATCATGCGGCTCATCGCTCGGGTCCGAAGTAGGGATGGTGTCAGGGTCGCAAGGATCGATCCCGGCTCGCCGCGCGTCACCATTACCCGACGAACGGCAGCGTCCATCCGTCCTGTACCCGCTGCACGCTCGCGTATCAGCCGGTCGAACGTAGCCGATTCACGTCTGCAATGTGGATCACGCGTCCCTCGACCTTCACCAGCCCGGCCTCGGACAATTCGTGCAGGATGCGCGAGAAGTGCTGCGGCGTGAGGTTCAGGCGGGAGGCAATCACGCCTTTGTGGATGGGCAGCTCCACCTCGAGATCGAGGCTGCCCTCTGCCTGCTCCGCATCCCGCAGCAGATAGCCGATGACGCGCTGCGCCCCCGAATGCATGCAGTAGGCTTCGACGTCCGAGATGATGCCGTGCAGCCGACGGCTCAACCCGCCCAGCATCTTCCTCGCGAACGACGGATTGCGGTCCAGTTCATCCAGCACCGCGGCCTTCCCGATGAACAGCAGCAGGCTGTCGGACAGGGTTTGCGCATACACCACGTGAGGGGTGTCCAGGAACATCACCGCCTCCCCGAAGCTCATCCCCGGGCCGATGATTTCCACCACCTTCTCCGCGCCCTGCGGGGAGGTGAAGGCGAGCTTCACCTGCCCGTACACGACCATGTAGAAGCCGTCCGGCCGATCGCCCTTGTGAAACAGCCGCTTCTGCCGCTCGACGTGCAACACGCGGGTGCCCTGCGCAATGCGTTCGACTTCGGCCGGGCTCGCTTCCTTGAACAAGGGCAGATTCTGAATGAACGCGCTCGCGTGGATGTCCTGCTTCATGTACCGGGGCTCCCTGATCGCATGTCTCGATTTTGGGGGCGCGCCGGAACCGGAACTTAACCTAGATCAATCCTCGCGCTCGGGGCTACCGCGTGCTGCGCCGCGCTCAAGACGCACACCAGCAGCGCGGCGCCGACGTTGTGCGCCACCGCCAGCGCCAACGGCAGGGAGGCGGCCACCATGACGACGCCCAGAGCAACCTGCAGCAGAACCGCTGCGACGATTAGCAGTGCGAGCGCTCGATGGCCGCGGCGCAGACCCCATGCCAGCGGAAGGAGCACGGCCAGCAGCGCCAGGGCAGTCGCGCGGTGCAGCATGTGCAGGGCGGCACCTGCCTCGGGCGCGTGCATCGGGCCGGACGCGAGCGGCAGGGCCCGCAGCGCCGACCCGTTGCCGCATCCGACCAGACCGGGGCAGGCCAGCCCCGAGAAGGTCGCACTGGTGAGCACTCCCAGAGCGATCTGCGCCAGCAGCAGGAACAGGCCTGCCCGGGTCAGCCGAGGCCCCCAGCCGGGCACGTGCGCATCGTGCTGCACGCCGGCCGTGGCGATGCGTGCGAACAGCGCCAGCAGCACCGTCCCGCCGAGCACGTTGAACAGGGGTACCGCCGCGCTCTGCGCGCCCGCGCTCGAACGACCCAGTGCGGCAAGTCCCACCAGGAGTACGAACATGACGACGCTCGAGGCCAGTTCGCGCCGGAACAGGCGCGGACTGCTGGCGGCGATGACGCCGATGCTCACCACCGCGAAGGTCGCCGCCATCGCCGACATGCGGTGCATCAGGCGCGCGAGCGACGGAACGGTCGCGCCGGCGTCCGCTCGACCGTAGCAGGCGGGCCAGTCTGCGCAGCCCAGGCCGGCTGCGCGCAGGCGCAGCAGGGCACTCATGCTCAGCACGATGAAGACGACGGCAACGCCGGCGGCGGCAACGCCGCGAATGAGGCGGCGAGCCCGCGCATGAGAAGGATCGATCATCGGCCGCCAATCTATCAGCTGGCATCGATGAAGCGCTGAACCCAGATGAAGGAAGCGCACCCGGCCGGTCGCGACAATCCGGCCAACGGAGTGGATCGGGAGACGTGCGCATGGGACGCCGCTGGAGGACTGCCGCCGTCGTGAGCACGCTGGCTGCGCTGGCCTTGTATGCACTCGTCCCCGTTGCGCCGGCCGCATGCGAACAGACCGCGCGCCACTGGCCCCAGCTCAACGCGTGGTCCTCCGACAGCATTCTCCGACCCTTCGCCCTGCTGCTCAAGGCATGCTGAGCCCGGCGCGGCGATTCTTAACCTGTGCGAAGTACGGGCCGCGCAGGCGCCCGTACCCTGTCATCGGGCAGGTTTCCGGTCCAGGCGGCCGGGCAGGCTTTCATTCCAACGACAAGGAGGCGCGCTGCCGCCGCAGCGTGGACGAACGATGGCAAACGGCATCACCGATCGGACCAATCGCGATGACGATCAGGACGAGCGCATCCCGGCCATGCAGCACCTGCTCGACAACCCGTTCCTCCTGCTCTTTCTGGGCATCACCGTCCCGACCGTGCTGTACATCCTGTGGGGCGTGATGGAGATCCTGACTATTCCCAACGCACCGATGTAGCCCGGAGAGCGGAACATGAGTTCGATACTGCCGCCCGCGAAACGAATCTGGTGGAAGGAGCCGGTCGAGAAGCTCGAGGTCTGGTGGATCATCATCGCCTTCCTCTGGGCCCTGGTGCTGTTCTTCATGATGCCGTACTGGCACGTGTTCGGAAAGCAGAACCTGTCCAACGAGGCCTACCGCATCTCGGCCGAGCAGTTTCAGAAGAAGACGCAGGAGATGGTGGACAAGTACACCGTGCGCACCGAGACGGAGCAGGCCATTCCGGTGGTGCAGCCGCCTGCAGGTAGCGATGTGTACCTCATCGCCCGGCTGTGGCAGTGGTGGCCGATCCTGGAGCTCGAGAAGGACAAGACGTATCGGCTCCATCTCTCGGCGATGGACTACCAGCATGGATTCTCGCTTCAGCCGGAGAACATCAATCTGCAGATCGTTCCAGGCTACGAGATGGTCGTGACCGTCACGCCGAACAAGACGGGATCGTTCGCGATCGTATGCAACGAGTACTGCGGCATCGGCCACCATCAGATGGTGAGCCGCATGTACGTCAAGTAGTCCACGAGAAGAACAGGGGAACGGCCATGGCCATGACTGAATCGTTCCGGATCGACCCGCGTTCCGGTCTCCAATACCACCAGCAGGCGGAAACCCTGATCAAGGTCAACGCGGTGGCCGGCGTGGTGTTCCTGCTGATCGGCGGCATTCTCGCACTGCTGGTCTCGCTTACCCGCGTGCCCGGGCTGCACGTGCTCGACGCCGAGCGCTTCTACATGGTGCTCACCGCGCACGGCATCGACATGCTGATCTTCTGGCTGCTGTTCTTCGAAGTCGCGATCCTCTACTTCTGCTCCTCGACCCTGCTGCGATCGCGGCTGGCGACACCGAGATTGGGCTGGCTCGCCTTCGCGCTCATGGTCATCGGTGCGATCACGACCAACGTCGCGGTGTTCCAGGGCCAGTCGAGCGTGATGATGACCTCCTATGCCCCGATGCAGGCGCACCCCGCCTTCTATCTGGGACTGATCCTGTTCGCGGTGGGCGCCTTGGTCGCGTGCTTCATCTTTCTTGGGACGCTGGTGATCGCCAAGGCCGAGAAGACCTATGAGGGCTCGGTACCGCTGGTCACCTTCGGCGCGCTCACCGCCTGCATCATCGCCATCTTCACCATCGCCTCGGGCGCGATCATCCTGATTCCGACCTTCCTGTGGTCGATCGGCTATATCCAGCACATCGACGCGCTCATGTACCGGGTCATCTGGTGGGGGCTGGGGCACTCGTCGCAGCAGGTCAACGTCGCCGTGCACATCTCGGTGTGGTACGCGGTCGGAGCCATCGTGTTCGGTGCCAAGCCGATGTCCGAGAAGGTCAGCCGCACCGCCTTCCTCCTCTATATCCTGTTCCTGCAACTCGCCTCCGCTCACCACCTGCTGTCCGACCCCGGCCTGTCCTCCGAGTGGAAGATCCTCAATACCAGCTACTTCATGTATTTCGCCGTGCTGGCCAGCATGCTGCACGGGCTCACCGTGCCGGGCTCCATGGAGGTCGCGCAGCGCAAGAAGGGCTACACGCGCGGACTGTACGAGTGGCTGCGCAAGGCGCCGTGGAGCAATCCGACGTTCTCGGCGATCTTCCTGTCCATCATCGGCTTCGGGTTCCTGGGCGGCATCTCCGGGGTCATGATGGGCACCGAGCAGCTGAACATGCTCATCCACAACACGATCTACGTGCCCGGGCACTTCCACGCGACGGTCGTGATCGGCACCACGCTGGCGTTCATGGGGCTCACGTACTTCCTGCTGCCCAGCCTGTTCAGCCGCGAGGTGTCGTTCTACCGCATGGCGCAGTGGCAGCCGTACGTCTTCAGCGTCGGAATGTACGGACTCGCGCTCACCCTCATGGGGGCGGGTACGCTGGGTGTGCCGCGCCGTCACTGGGACATCGGGTTCTCCGGCACGGCCCTTCCCTACGAGTATCCCGGCGCCGCCCACCTGATGATGGTGCTGATGGGCGTGTTCGCCGTGATCGCCTTCATCGGAGGCGGCATGTACCTCTTCGTGACGGTCTGGTCGATCCTGTTCGGCAAGCGCCTGGAGGAAGGGCAGCGCCAGCCCAAGCCCACGCCGCTGCGACTGCCCATAGCCGAGGCGATCGAGGGACACGGCGGCGGTGCCGGCCTGCTGGAGGCACGCGGAACCTTCGCGCTGGCGCTCGTGTTTCTCGCCGCATTCGTCCTGTACTACTTCATCAACTGGAAGTATCTCGGGTCGGTGTGGGGCATCAACTGAACCGTCACGGATCGGAGTGCGTGCGATGAGCAGCACGACCCTAAGCAATGCCTTCGCGGCGGGACGGCTGCGTCGTACGCGCGCGGTGCTCGGCCTGTTCAAGCTGCGCATCGGCGCGGTCATCGCGGTGACGGCGCTGGCCGGGTGGGCCGTGGCAAGCGGGCCCGGGCTGAGCGCGTGGCAGGTGCTCGTGCTTGGATTGGCGGTATTCCTGTCCTCGGCCAGTGCCGGAGCGTTCAATCAGTACGTCGAGCGCGACATCGATGCGCACATGAAGCGCACGCGGCGGCGCGCCTTCGTGACCGGCGAGCTGCGTCACACGCGCGGCTGGCTGGGTGTCATCCTGGCACTGGTCGCTGCTTCCACCGTCGCGGCGTGGTGGGCGCTCAACGGCTGGGCGGCGCTCTACACCTTCCTGGGCGCGTTCTTCTACGCGGTGGTCTACACCGTCTGGCTCAAGCGCCGCACGTGGCTGAACATCGTGATCGGAGGCCTCGCCGGCAGCTTCGCGGTGCTGGCGGGCGCGGCCGCCGTCGATCCGCAGATCGGTGCGGTGCCCGCGATTCTGGCCGTGATCCTGTTCCTGTGGACGCCGCCCCATTTCTGGAGCCTGGCCATCGCCTATCGCAAGGACTACGAGGCGGCGCACGTGCCGATGCTGCCGGTGGTCGTCGGCGATGCACGTGCAGCGCAGGCCATCTTCGCGCACGCCGCCGTGCTGGTTGCGCTCTCGGCGGTGCCGGGTGTGTTGGGGCTGGGGCCGGTCTACATGCTGGGCGCCGGCGCCGGCGGATCCCTGCTGCTGCGCCGCTGTTGGCAGCTGCTGCGCGAGCCCGGGCCTCCGCGCGCCATGGCAGCATTCCACGCCTCGCTGACGCAGCTCAGCCTGCTGCTGCTCGGGGCCATCGTCGACGGAATCTGGTGGTGACGCGCAGTGCGCTTGCCCTGTTGAGCGCCGGCGTCGCGGCGGGGTACCTGGGCGTGGCGGCAATCGCATACGCCGCCGATCCCTCGGCGAGGTCGCCCGGGACCGCGGCTGCGGCGCATGCGGGTAGCGTGCAACGGCTGGATCAGGGGGACGCGCTGCGGGCCAGCCAGGCTGCCATCGGTAACCGGCTGGGAGATCATCGCCTGCGCGACGCAAGCGGCGGCAGCATCCGGCTGTCCGACCTGCGCGGCAAGCCGCTGCTCGTCTCGTTCGTCTACACCGGCTGCTTCGAGGTGTGTCCGACCACCACGCGCACGCTCAAGCGTGCCGTGGAGGCTGCGATGGGCGCGTTCGGGACCGCCGCGTTCAATGTCGTGACCGTCGGCTTCAATCTGCCCTTCGATACTGCGGAAGCGATGGGCGTGTTCGGGCGCCAGCAGGGCATTCATCTGCCCAACTGGCACTTTCTCAGTCCCGATCCGGAGACGCTGCACGCGCTCGCGCGGGACGTGGGCTTCCAGTTCGTTCCCGTGGCGGGTGGCTTCGACCATCTCACGCAAGTGACGGTGATCGACGTACGCGGTGTGGTTGCAGCGCAGGTGTACGGCGAGGGCTTCTCCCTGTCTGCGCTCACCGAGGCGCTCGAACTGGCCCGGCGCGGCGAGCGTGCCGCGCCGGTCGATGCGATCGGGCTGATCGAGCGCCTGCGCATCCTGTGCACCTACTACGATCCGGTCAGCGGACAGTACCGATTCAAGTACGCGATCGTGCTCGAACTGGCCGGCGGCGTGACCGGCATCGTGCTGCTCGCCCTGTTCGTGTTCCAACGCAGGCGCGCGGGCGCGCTTCGATGAACGCAGGTTAATTCACCCCGGCCGGCGCGCACATAGGATCGGCTCATGTGTGCGATGGCCAGAAGCGATCCTCCTCCCGGAACGCTGCCCGCTCCGTTTCCGGCGGCGGCCGATGCGCTCGCGCGCGTCGAGCGTATGTTCGATCGCTGCTTCGGCGCGCGGGCGAATCCCTGGCGCCACCTGGGCGCGCTGGGCTTCCATCTGTTCTGGATCGTGGTGGCGAGCGGCGCCTACCTGTACGTGGTGTTCGATACCAGCGTGACCGGCGCGTGGCAGTCGGTGCACGCGCTCTCGGTCGAGCAGCCATGGGCAGGGGGTCTGATGCGCAGCGTGCACCGCTATGCGGCGGGCGCCTTCGCCTTGGTGCTGCTGCTCCACGTGGTGTGCGAGTTCTTGCGTGGCCGCTACGCCGGCCCGCGCTGGTTCACCTGGCTGACCGGCATACCGCTGCTGTGGCTCGCGCTTGCCAGCGGTGTGGTCGGGTACTGGCTGGCGTGGGACCAGCGTGCGTTGTTCAGCATCGTGGCGACCATGGAATGGCTGGATGCCTCGGGTCTGTTCGGTGGTTTGCTGGCGCGCAACTTCCTCATGCCGGACAGCGTCGATGACCGGCTGTTCTCGCTGTTCGTCTTCCTCCACATCGGCCTGCCCCTGATGTTGCTGCTGGGCATGTGGGTGCACATCAAGCGCCTGGCGCGGCCGGCGACGCAGCCGGCGCGCGCGCTGGGCATGGGGACGCTGGCGATGCTGGTGCTGCTCGCTGTAGTCGCACCAGCGGGCAGCGTCGCGCCTGCCGATGCCCTGCGCGTCGCTCCCGCGCTGCAGATCGACTGGTTCTACCTGGCTGCACACGCCCTCATGTACGAGACCTCACCGCAGACACTGTGGGGGCTCGCACTGGCTCTGACGCTCGGGGTCGGGGCCTGCCCGCTGCTGGCACGCGGGCGACGACCGGTCCCCGCCGCCGTGGATCCGGACCACTGCAATGGCTGCCGGCGCGGCTTCGCCGATGGTCCCTCCGGCGCGATCTCGATGCGCGCGCATCCCGATGCGCGCGTGGGAGCCGAGCTCGCCGTGGTCGATGCCGCCCTGTGCACCGCCTGCGGGATCTGTGCCGGCGCGTGTCCCTCGTCCACGCCGTTTCGCAGCGTGCGCGAGCTGGCAACGGGAATCGACATGCCGCAGCAGCCGGTCAGCGTGCTGCGCGATCGGCTGACAGAGCAGCTGGGCCGCCTGTCGGGATGCGCGCCGATCGTCGTGGTCGGCTGCTGCAACGGCGTCGAGGTCGAGGCGTTGCGCGCTGCCGATACGGCTGTACTGTCGCTCATGTGTGCCGGGCAGCTGCCGCCCTCGTTCGTCGAGTATGCGCTGCGCCAGGGCGCCGCTGCAGTGGTCATCGC
>JAEZCG010000156.1 GCA_023430065.1 Pseudomonadota bacterium
TCATCATGCTGATCAATGTGATCAGCGGGCTCATAATCGGGACCGCGCAGCACGACCTCGGGCTCGGCGAGGCTGCGGGGATCTACACCTTGCTCGCCATCGGCGACGGTCTGGTGGCACAGGTGCCGGCCCTGGTGATCTCGACTGCCGCGGGCATCCTGGTGACCCGCGTCTCGGCCGAGCAGGATCTCAATGCGCAGCTGCTCGAGCAGCTCGGAAGCCGCCCACAGGTGCTCTACATCACCGGCGGGATTCTCGGCGTGCTCGGCCTGATTCCTGGCATGCCGCACATCGCCTTCCTGCTGATCGGCGCGAGTATCGCGGGTGTGGCGTGGTGGCTGGAGCGGCGGGCGCGCGAGCCGGTGGAGGAGGCGCCGTCTCCGGTTCAGGAGGCCACGCCGGAGCCGCTGGAGGTCTCGTGGGCCGACGTCATGCCCATCGACGTGCTCGGTCTGGAGGTCGGCTACCGCCTCATTCCCTTGGTGGATCGCAACCAGGACGGCGAACTGCTGCGTCGCATCCGCGGGCTGCGCAAGAAGTTCGCCGCAGACATGGGATTCCTGGTGCCGTCGGTGCACATCCGCGACAACCTCGAACTGCGTCCCAACGCCTATCGCATCACGCTCAAAGGGGTGGATGTGGGCAACGGCGACGTCTCGCCGGGGATGTATATGGCCATCAATCCCGGGCGGGTACTCGGACCGCTCGCGGGTCCGCAGACCAAGGATCCCGCCTTCGGGCTGCCAGCGGTGTGGATCGATGCGGCCTCGCGCGAGAACGCCCAGGCGATGGGCTACACCGTGGTGGACGCGAGCACCGTCGTGGCCACGCACCTGTCCAGCGTGATCCAGGCGCACGCGGCGGAGCTGCTCGGACGCGAGGAGACGCAGGCGCTGCTCGATCACCTGTCGAAGGATTCGAGCAAGCTGGTCGAGGACGTGGTGCCCAAGCTGCTGCCGCTGCCGACCGTGCAGAAGGTGCTGCAGAACCTGCTCGCCGAGGGCGTGCACATCCGCGACATGCGCTCGATTCTCGAATCTCTGGCGGAGCACGCCATCCGCACCCAGGATGCCGAAGAACTTACGCAGGCGGTGCGCGTGGCGCTGGGCCGGACGATCCTGCAGCAGATCTTCGGCGCAGCGCGCGAGCTGGAGGTGTTCTCCCTCGATCCGCAGCTGGAGCAGATCCTGACGCAGGCTGGTTCGGTGCGCGGGGCCGAGGGGCCGGGGCTGGAGCCGGGACTGGCGGAGCGGTTGCTGCGTCAGGCGAGCGAACTCAGTCAGGCGCGCGAGCAACTGGGACAGCCGTCGGTCCTGCTCGTGCCGCCGGTGCTGCGTGGCCTGCTGGCGCGTTTCCTCAGGCGGGCGGCGCCGCAGTTGCGCGTCGTGTCGCAATCGGAGATCCCCGAGAACCGGGTGATCAAGGTCGTCGCAATGCTTGGTGGCGCGGGAGGCCGCGCATGACGTCATGCTAGTGCGCAAGTTCTACGCGGAAACCGCGCGGGAAGCGCTGCGCCTCGTGAGGCAGGCGCTGGGCGAGGAGGCACTGATCCTGTCGAACCGGACGGTCGGACACGGGGTGGAGATCCTCGCCACCTCACCTGGCGAGGTGCAGTCGGTGACCATGTCGGCGCTCAGGCCGATCGATCTGCAACAGAAGCGAAGCCCTCAGCCGGCTGCACCGGCTCGGCCGCCGCTTTCCGCATCCCTGCGCGCCGCCGCACCGCAGAACGTGCGACCCGACCCACGCTTCGCGCGGCCCGTGCGCGCGGCGGAGGCCCCTGCGGGAGCGGCTCCCGCGGTGCGCTCGCCGGTCGCGACCCCCGACCGCGCGCGTGCCGGCGATGCGACCTACGCCGCGCGCTACGACGAATGGTTGTTCAAGACTTCGTCCGCTGCCGCAGACGAGGCGGGCGCGCGCGTGGATCTGAGCGCAGCCGCGTTGCACGCTTCCGCGACATCAGCGCGAGCCGGGGCAGATTCGGTCCCCAGTCCGGCGGCGGTACCGGCGAGTGCGGGCGCCACCTATGCGACGGGAGCCGGCACGCCGATGAGCTACGATCTCGTGCACGAACTGCGTCTGTTGCGATCGCTCGTCGAGGGGCAGTTGGCGGCCTTCGCCTGGAGCGACCTCAAGCGGCGCGATGCAGCGCGCAGCGAAGCGCTGCGGCGCTTGCTCGGTGCGGGGTTCAGCGGCCCGCTGTCACGCGCGCTGGTCGACGAGTTGCCGGAAGGGCTCGATGCGGCGCACGCCATCCGCCTGCTCAAGACGCGTTTGCAGCAGCGCGTGCGCATCGCCCCGGCCGGGGCCGGTCTGGTCGATGCTGGCGGCATTCTGGCGCTGGTCGGACCGACCGGAGTGGGCAAGACCACGACCGTGGCCAAACTCGCGGCCGAATGCACCCTCAAGCACGGTCCCGCGAAACTGGCCCTGGTCACCACCGACACCTACCGCATCGGTGCGGTCGACCAGCTGCGCATCTACGGCAAGATTCTCGGCGTGGCCGTGTACGCCATTCGTAACGAAGGCGACCTGCGCAGCACCCTCGAGGACCTGCGCAACAGGCATCTGGTGTTGATCGACACGGTCGGCATGAGCCAGCGCGACCGCCGCCTGGCCGACCAAGTGGCGCTATTGTCCGGGGCCACCCGGCGCGTGCAGCGCGTGCTGCTCGTCTCGGCCGTGTCGCACCTGAACGTGATCGAGGACGTGGTGCGCGCCTATCGGGGTCCGGACCTCGCGGGCTGCATCCTCACCAAGATCGACGAGGCGCTGAATCTCGGTACGGCGCTCGACGCTCTGATCCGGCACGACCTGCCGCTGCACTACGTCACCAACGGACAGCGCGTACCCGAGGACCTGCATCGGCCCAATCCGCTGTATCTGGTCGAGCGCGCCTTCCGCGACAGCCCGCAGCCGATGGACGAGAGCGAGCTTCCCTACACGCTCGCGGCTGGGCAGAACTGATCCTCGAGGACCGATGAAGGGGAGGATGAGCCAATGACCGAAGCGCTTGCCGACCAGGCTGCGGGATTGCGGCGCCTGATCGCGCCGGGCAACCTGCGCGCCCTGATGGTGACGGCGGGCTCGGCTGCGCCGGCGCACGGCGTCGTTGCCGCCAACCTGGCCCTGGCCCTCGCGGCGCAGGGAAGGGGAGTGGTGTTGTGGGACGCGACTGGGGCCGAGCGTAGCGCCTCCTGGCTGCTCGGCGCTTCCGGCAGGCTGGATCTGATGGATGCGGTAACGGGCCAGCGTTCGATCGACGAGATCGCGCTGCAAGTGCGCGAGACCTTGCGCGTGGTACCTGCGAGCCGCTTCTTCGCCGGCTGGCAGCGACTGCGGCCCCAGGACATCGGGCGGCTCGCGGATGTGTTGATCGGCCTGTCGCGCGAGGCGGACGTATCCATCGTCGATGCGCCGGTGGCGGGCTTCCATGCGCTGCCGCTTGCCGAGGAAGTGGCGCTGGTGACGCGGGCGGAGCCCGACTCGGTCACGCGCAGCTATCGCCTCCTCAAGCGCATCGCCATGGATGGCGGGCACGGGCGCATCGGGGTGATTCTGCAGGCCACACAGGGGATTGCCCATGCGCACTCGGTGTTCGACAACCTTGCGGCCACTTCCTTGCAGTTTCTCGGCATCGAGATCGAGTGCCTGGGGATCCTGCCGGACGAAGCCGTTGCCGAGCGTGCAGTCGCGCTGCGGCAACCCGCAGTCGAGATGTTTTCCGGGACCGAGACGGCGCGCGCGCTGCGCGCCTGTGCCGACCGCGTCATGCTCCAGCCGCGCGCGGGCGAAATTTCCGCGTACGCCCTGGCTGCGCGTATGGTGTCGGCCGTCCGTTCCGCCTCGCAAAGCCGGTAGAATGCGCCTGCCGAGAAGCGACCGAGAGCCGTAGCCCGTACCCATGGCAACTTCCACCCTGACCGCTGACCAGAGCAAGCTGGTCGAGCAGATGGCGCCCCTAGTCAAGCGCATCGCCTACCATTTCATGGCGCGACTGCCTGCGAGCGTGCACGTGGACGACCTGATCCAGGCGGGTCTGCTCGGTCTGCTCGATGCAGCGAAGAATTTCGACGATACGCAGGGAGCGCAGTTCGAGACGTATGCGATCCAGCGCATCCGCGGTTCGATCCTCGACGAATTGCGCCAGGCCGACTGGCTGCCACGCAACGTCCGCAAGAACCTGAGGCGCATCGAGGCCACGATCAACCTGCTCGAGCAGCGACTGGGACGGGCACCCAAGGAGCCGGAGCTGGCCGAGGAGATGGGCGTCGCGCTGGACGAGTACCAGCACATGCTGCTCGAATCGCGCGGCTACCAGCTGCTGCACTACGAGGACTTCCAGGAGTCGGAGGACAGCGATTTCTTCGATGTCTTCGTGGCGCAAAACCAGGTCGGCCCGCTCGACGTGCTCGAGGACCAGCGGTTCCGGCGGGCACTGGTGCAGGCGATCGGTGTGCTGCCCGAGCGCGAGAAGACGGTCATGGGCCTGTACTACGAGCAGGAGATGAACCTCAAGGAGATCGGCGAGGTTCTCGGTGTCTCCGAATCGCGCGTGTGCCAGTTGCATAGCCAGGCGGTCGCGCGCCTGCGTTCCCGCCTGCGCAGCTACACTCAGAAGTAGGCGCGGACAGGGCGTCGCGCAGCCAGCACCGTCTGCGACGCCGGCACCGCCCTGCGGTCAAGTTTGATCCTTCTTCGCCGTTATCTGGCTGGCCGGGCGAGCGTCGCCCTTTCACGCAGCTGCCTGATTCCTCGACCTCCCGCGCCTCATGGACCGTACGAGCCTCATCGGACTCGCCCTGGGTCTGGCCGCGATCGTTGGCGGACAACTCCTCGAAGGCGGAGAGCTGCGCTCGCTGCTGCAGGTGACCGCCTTCGCCATCGTTATTGGGGGCACCTTGGGCGCAGTGATGCTGCAAACGTCCCCGGCGGTGTTCATGGCGGGCGTGCGCCTGCTGCCCTGGGTATTTCGCCCACCCGTGACCGAGTTCCGTGCGACCCTGGACCGGCTGGTGCTGTGGGGCAGCACGGCACGAAAGGGCGGCCTGCTCGCCCTCGAACCGATGATGCGCGGCGCGATCGACCCGTACACCCGCAAGGGGCTGCAGCTGGTCGTCGACGGCGCCGAGCCGCAGGTTCTGCGCGAGGCGCTCCAGCTGGAGATCGATACGTGGGAGGACGCGCAGCGCCAGGCGGCGCGCGTGTGGGAAGCGGCGGGCGGTTACGCGCCCACCATCGGCATCATCGGTGCGGTCATGGGGCTGATCCAGGTCATGCAGAACCTGTCGGATCCTGCCCGCCTCGGCGCCGGCATCGCCGTCGCCTTCGTCGCGACGATCTACGGCGTCGGCTCGGCCAACCTTTTTTTCCTGCCGGTCGCCAGCAAGCTCAAGGCGATCATTGCCCGCCAGGTTCGGCTGCGCGAGATGATCGCCGACGCAATGGAGGCCATTGCCTCGGGCGAGAATCCGCGCAACATCGAGCTGCGCCTGGAGGGCTATTTTGTCCGGTGAGCCGGATGAGGACGGCGCGCCGGTGCCGATGCGACCCAAGCCAGCGCGCCCCCGGCGCGTCGCTGGCCCACGGGCGGATGCCGACCAGGCGGAGAACGCCGACCGCTGGCTGGTCAGCTATGCCGATTTCATCACGCTGCTGTTCGCCTTCTTCGTCGTGATGTACGCGATTTCGCAGGTCAACGAAGGCAAGTACAAGCTGCTCTCCGACGCG
Organism: Pseudomonadota bacterium; assembly: GCA_023430065.1. Taxonomy (GTDB): domain Bacteria; phylum Pseudomonadota; class Gammaproteobacteria; order Burkholderiales; family SHXO01; genus SHXO01. The sequence continues at coordinate 5,731 of JAEZCG010000156.1, forward strand.
CTCATCCAGGCGTTCAAGCCGGAGGCCTCGCTGCAGGGGACCTCCAGCGCCGATCGCGTGATGCCCGGAGAGGGCGTGCGCAGTTCAGCCGAGCAAGGCAAGGCCCGCCTGGAGAAGATCGCCCAGGAACTGGTGACGTCGTTGGGCGATCTGGTCAAGACGGGTCAGGTGCGCGTGACGGAGAGTGGGATCGGACTGGCGATCGAGATCAATGCCAGCGTCCTGTTCGAGTCGGCGCAGGCGGACTTGATGCCGCAGGCCATGCCGGTGCTCGCCAGCTTGGCGGAGGCGCTCTCGCCGCTGCCCAACGACATCCAGGTCGAGGGGCATACCGACAGCACGCCCATCAACAGCGCGAGATTTCCGTCGAACTGGGAGTTGTCGGCCTCCCGGGCGGGAAGTGTCGTGCGTCTGTTCAACGCGCTCGGCGTGGCGTCGGTGCGGCTGGTCGCAGTCGGCTACGCGGACACCCGCAACATCGCTCCTAACGATACGCCGGAAGGGCGCTCGCGCAATCGGCGGGTGACGGTGATGATCCTACCCGAGCGGGTGCGTAACGCCGCCTCCAGGCCGGCCGTGCCGCCGCAGCCGGCGCCGGATCCGGCGGCACCGCCGCCGGCGTCCATCCGGCCGAACCTCGAGGACAGCTCGTTCGCGGCGTCGCCGCGCTAGAGTGGTCGCGCCCCGGGGTCGACGGCAGATGCGCTCGGTTCTAGCCGAGGCCGCTCGCGGCCGCGCATGTCAGGCTTGACCGAGCACCCGGTTTGCCGACTGGAACAGGCTCTGCCCGTCGGGGCCATAGATGCTGTGATGCCGCGCGGCAGCGTGAAAGGTGTCCAGGGCTGCCCGATTGTGCGCCATGCGCGAGGCGAGCAGTTCGCCGTTGCTGCGATTGCGCTCGCGGGCCTCGGTCGCTACGCAGACCAGGCGGGTCCACAGCGATGGGAGCCGACTGTCGTGCGCTGCGATCTGCACGCGAAAGGTGTCGGCCCGTGGATCCAGCGACGTCGCATGCAGGGCGGCGGATCTCGCCTGTGCGAGTTCCGCCAGATGCTCGACAGCACGTGCCTTGTCGTCGGAGAGGGAGAGCAGGTGGTCGACGTCGGCGCCCACCAGAGCGGCGTACTCCTCTTCGAGCACGCGGTTCAGGGCCTCGAACCCGGTAATCTCCGCGCTCAGCGCATCGGCCAGGGCAGGGCGCTCGCTCACGTGGGGCCCGGACGGCGCCGCGACGGGACGATCAGGCCTGCTGGTTGACCAGCAGGTCGCGGACGGTGGTCAGCAGCTTGTCTGCCACCACTTCAGAATCGATCTGGAAGCGGCCTTCGGCGATCGCCTGCTTCACCGCATCGACGCGCGCGGCATCCACCACGCCCACGTCGTTGAGCATCTTCTCCAGCTGTGCCAGCTGAGCGGACAGGGACGTGATCTCGACCTTGTCGCGTGCCGCAGGCGTGGCGGGAGGCTGGGCGCCGCCAGCCTTGCCTGCCGCGACTTCCGGCGCTCCGGTCGGGTTGACCGGCTTGATGGAACCACCACCGTTGATCTTCACGAGCCTGTTCCTCGTAGAGGCGCTCCGCCATGAAGCAGAGCGATGTGAATCCGATGACCCTGAGACAGTTACGACCGTCCGGGAGCCTTCTTTAGCGCCGTATCGCCTTCGCGCCGGCCAAAAGGGCAATCCTAGACCGGCGTGCGCGGATGTTCAACCGACCTCCCTGGCCGATCAGCGGACTTCGACCAAGCCTGGTCCGGTCGCGATTCCGCTGACCACCTTGCCGGATGCAGTCTTCACGCGCACGGCGGCATTCTCCACCGCATTGTTCAGCGCGCGACCCTCGGAATCCACGCGGAATCCGTCGCCGGTATACACGAGCTGCACCTGCTGGCCCTGCTTCACGAGCAACGCGCCGCGCAGCATGTCGGGACGTAGCGTGGACCCCGCCGGGAGCGCGGCGACCGTCGACCTTCCTATTGCCTGAGCCTGCTGCGTGAGGACACCCAATGGAAGCTGTGTCAGATCGTAGTCGCGGGTCGCGAGGTCGGCCTCCTCGATGCGCTCCCCACGTCCCAGTGCACGGGCAGTGATCAGTACTGGTGCGTGTACCCGCACGATGAGTGGCACGTTCACGCTCCACCCTCCCGGTGCATCGCAGCGCACCACCACGTAGCTCCTGCCCCATAACCGCGTGCCGGGTGCCGTGGAGGCAATGGTACGGTCACAGGCATGCAGCCGTGTGCGCGGATCGAGGCCGATTGCCTCGATTTCCACCCTTCCCTGCAGAGCGGCCGTTTGCGCGTATGCGTGCTCGAGGGCGACCCGTTCCAGGTCTTCAAGCGCATGCACTCCATCCGCGGCCAGCACGCCGGCCGCCGCCGGTCCCAGCACCGCCATCGGCAGGCAGCGCGCGCACCATCGTGAAAGTAATCGGATCGAGCAGCGGGTCATCAAGTCGGGCATCCCCCGGACGTTAATTTGTCACCTATTATCGGTTCCCATGGCCGTCCTTACCAATCCCACCGACCTGGCGCGCGAGACGCTCAAGCTGCTTGCAGCCCGGCGCATCGCGCCCACGCCGGAGAACTTCGCCCAGCTCTACCACGAGATCGCAGGGACCCGGCCATCGCGCGAGGCGCCCGAGGACCGCGCCGCCCAGGTCATCCGCCAGGCGGCCGATGCCTACCCCGCTGTCACCGCCTTGCAGCGTCTCGCTCGCACATTCGAGGAGCAGGACTACACCCAGTTCAGTGCTTCGCTCGTCTCCCTTGCGGGCGGCAAGGAAAGCGGGGTGCGGCACGAATGGGGCCTGCTGCTCAAGGATCTGTTGCGGCATCTCGATGCGCGGCAATCGGCCACCGGGCACGCGCGCAAGCGGGAAGCGCTGGAGCGCGTTCTGATCAACTTTTCCAGCAACGCGCAGCTGTTCGACAAGCTCGAGGCCCTGGCGAAGTCGTGGAGCGAGACGTCCGAATCCGGAACGACGCCGCAGGTCGATGTCGCGCGAGTCACCTTGGCGACGGGCGAGTTCAGGTCCGCGCTGGACGGGAATGCGCCGTCGGTCAGCATGTCGGGGGCGGTGGGCAGCGTCCGCCAGCTCAAGGACCTGCTCGCGCAGACGCTGGAGATTGGCCTGGCGGCACGCTTGGAGCGCTTTCCCTCACTCGCGGAGGAGGCGCACAAGCTCGCGCATATCGCGCGCGAGGGCAACGGCCCGGACGTCTGGGGCAAGTTCTCCGTGCTGCTGCGCCAGTTCTTCTTCCGACTGGAGGTGCGCGGCGAGGCCGACGCCGAACTCCTGGACGGCATGCTGCGCCTGGTCGGCTTCCTCCTGAACAACATCGAGGAACTGGTCGACGATGACCAGTGGCTGGCAGGGCAGCTCAAGGTCGTGCGCGAAGTGATCCAGGAACCGCTGACCACCGACAAGATCAATGAGGCGGAGCGTCGTTTCAGGGAAGTCATCTACAAGCAGAGCACACTCAAGCACAGCCTCGAGGAGGCCAAAGGGTCTCTCAAGACGCTCATCGCCACCTTCGTCGAACGGCTGCAGGAGGTGTCTGCCACGACATCCGAGTACCACGAGAAGATCAGCGGATATGTCGGACGCGTGGAGCGGGCGAACGACGTAGGCAGCCTCAAGCGCATCGTCGACGAGCTCATGAGCGATACGCGCGTCATGCAGGTGGACATGCTGCGCTATCGCGAGGAAATGACCGAGGCTCGCAAGCAGGCGGAGCACGCCGAATCCCGGGTACGCAGGCTCGAGGCCGAACTCGAGCAGGTGAGCGAGCAGGTCAGCCAGGATCAGCTCACCGGCACCTTGAACCGGCGCGGCCTGGAGGAGGCGATGCAGCGGGAGATGGCGCGTGCAGAGCGCCAACAGAAGCCGCTGTCACTGGCCATGCTGGACCTGGACAACTTCAAGCAGATCAACGACACCTTTGGACACCGGGCAGGGGACGATGCACTCGTCCATCTGACCAAGGTGATCAAGAAAGCGCTACGCCCGACCGACATCGTCGCGCGCTATGGCGGCGAGGAGTTCGTCATCCTGTTCGGCGACACGCCCTTGCCGCAGGCGGTGGAGGCCACCAAGCGGCTGCAGCGCGAACTCACGCGCCGCTACTTTCTACACAACAACGAGCGTCTGCTCATCACCTTCAGCGCCGGCGTAGCGACCTGGAACCCGGGCGACTCGCAGGAAGTCGCGATCGCACGTGCCGACAAGGCGATGTACCAGGCCAAGATGCAGGGCAAGAACCGCGTCGTCGGAACCGAGTAGCAGCTTCGTCCAGTCCGGCAATCCTTGCCGGATCTGCCGCCGGATCGGCAAGCGGTGTCGAATCCACGACCCGCCCGCGCGCAGGCCGACCTTGCCGGATTGTCCTGCAAGGTCTTGACTCTCAGTAGGAATTTATCGTCCTGCGGCGCAGATTGCGCGTGGCATGCAAGCTGCAAAAGGGGCAGCCACCGAACCGGAGGTGGACATGCTCAACGGACTCGACCAGTTCCTCGCCCCGCAGCTGCATGTGCTCGACTTGCGCGCCCGCCGCAGCGAGGTGCTGGCCTCGAACATCGCCAATGCCGACACGCCGCACTACAAGGCGCGCGACTTCGACTTTGCCGAGGCGCTGCGCGAGGCCCGGTCGGGACGCGGGGATCTCGCGCTGGTCCGTACCGCCTCGCGCCATCTGTTCCAGCCGCATGCATTCGGCGCGGCGTCGGATCTCAAGTACCGCGTGCCGGTGCAAGCGTCCATCGACGGCAATACGGTCGAAATGGATACGGAGCTTGCGCAGTTTTCCGACAACGCGCTGCGGATGCAGGCAGACATCACCTTCCTGAGCCATCGGCTGCGCTCGCTGCAGATCGCCATCACCGGCCAGTAAGGCCTCCGGCAGGTATCCCGACCATGTCCCTCTCCAACGTCTTCGACATCGCCAGCTCGGCGCTGTCGGCGCAGTCGCAACGTCTGAACGTCGTGGCCAGCAACCTGGCCAATGCCGACAGCGTCACCTCGTCCTCGGACACACCCTACAAGGCCAAACAGGTGGTGTTCGCGGCCGTTCCCGTCTCCGCTGCGCGCAGTGTCGGGGTGCGCGTGACCAGCCTGGTCGAGGATCCCTCGCCGCCGCGGATGGTCCACGATCCGAAGCATCCCCTTGCCGACGCGCAGGGCTACGTGACCATGCCGAACGTGAACGTGGTCGAGGAGATGACCAACATGATCTCGGCCTCGCGCGCATATCAGATGAACCTGGACATGATGAATACCGCCAAGAACCTGATGCTCAAGACGCTCGCCCTGGGCCAGTAGCGCCAGCCCCAACCGATCGGACACGACCATGACGACCGTCACCCAGACTGCCACCGACAGCCTCCTCGCCAGCCTCGGTGTGTCCTCCGGAAAGGCGAAGTCGACCGCGGAGAGCCAGCAGGACCGGTTCCTCACCCTGCTCGTCACGCAGATGCGCAACCAGGATCCGCTCAATCCGATGGAGAACGCCGAGGTCACCACGCAGATCGCACAGATCAGCACGGTGAACGGGATCGACAAGCTCAACGCGACGCTCGAGGCGATGGAGACGAGTTTCCTCGCCGCTCAGACCCTGCAGGCCGGCTCGCTCATCGGACGCGGCGTGCTCGCTGACGGGGACAGCCTCGTGCTGGAGCAGGGCAGCGCGAGCGCCGGCTTCGTCCTCGTTGCGCCAGCCACGGACCTGCACGTCGAGATCAGGAAGGACGGCAGTCTGGTCCACACCTACACGCTGGACCAGGCACCCGCCGGAACGTCGATCATCGAATGGGATGGCAAGAATAGCGAGGGAGCTCAGCTCGCCGACGGACTCTACGAGTTCACGGTGAGCGGCCTCGTCGACGGCAAGCGCGTGGAGCTGGACACACTCGGCTTCGGGCGGGTGCATAGCGTGGTGCTGGATGCCGGTGGGCTGATGCTCGACACGCAGGGGTTGGGTGTGCTGCCGATCGGACAGGTCAAGCAGATTCTTCAGTAACGAGTCATCGGGAGACAGAAAACATGGGTTTCCAATCCGGGTTGAGCGGACTGAATACCGCCAGCAAGAACCTCGACGTCATCGGCAACAACGTCGCCAATGCGAGCGTGGTGGGCTTCAAGGGTTCGCAGGCGCAGTTCGCGGACGTGTTCGCGAACTCGCTGACCGGTGGCGGAGCCGGGCAGATCGGCATCGGCACCAAGCTCGCTACTGTCGCGCAGCTGTTCACCCAAGGCAACGTGTCCGTGACCAGCAATCCGCTGGACGTCGCGATCAACGGCAAGGGCTTCTTCCGCCTCGACGACAATGGCGCGGTGAGCTACTCGCGCAATGGTCAATTCCGTTTCGATGCCCAGGGCTACCTGGTCAACAGCCAGGGGCTCAACCTGACCGGCTACGGCGCGGATGCCAACGGCAACATCGTGCCGTCCGCCCCCGGGCCGATCCAGATCTCGTTCGCCGACATCGCGCCTCAGACCACCTCGGAGTTCCGCCTCGGGCTGAACATGGACTCGCGAGAATCCCAGCCGACCGTGACGACGTTCGATCCGAACAATCCCCAGTCCTACAATTTCTCCACGTCGGGCAGCGTCTACGATTCGCTCGGCAATCCGCACGTGTTCAGCATGTACCTGGTGAAGACCGCCACGGCGAACCAGTGGCAGATGTACGGCAGCGTCGACGGTACCGCGCTGGCCAACGCCGACATCGGGGCGGGCGCGGGAAATCCGGTGACGCTGACCTTCGACAGCACCGGCGCGCTCACCACGACGATGCCGCTCGATGTGTCCCTGACGGTCAGCACCGGCGCCGCCACGCCGCTCGACTTCCAGTTCGACCTCACCGGGACCACCCAGTACGGCTCTCAGTTCGGCGTGAACGATCTGTCGCAGGACGGATTCTCGTCCGGACGGCTGGCGGGGTTCAACATCGGCCCCGACGGCGTGCTGGTCGGTCGCTATACCAACGGCCAGAGCCGCGACCTGGCGCAGATCGTACTTGCCGACTTCCGCAATCCGCAGGGCCTGAATCCGATCGGCGACAACCAGTGGGAGGAGACCTCGGCCTCGGGTCTTCCCATTGTGGGTACGCCCGGCACCGGATCGGTGGGTGTGCTGCAGTCCTCTGCGGTCGAGGACGCCAACATCGATCTCACCGCCGAGCTGGTGAACATGATCACGGCGCAGCGGGTCTACCAGGCCAACGCGCAGACCATCAAGACGCAGGATGCGATCCTGCAGACGCTGGTCAACCTGCGCTGATCGGGTGGCTGACCAACGCACGGACACACGGCCATGGACCGCTTGATCTACGTCGCGATGAACGGCGCGAAGCACACGATGGAGCGCCAGGCGGCGATTTCCCACAATCTCGCCAACGCTTCCACCGCGGGCTTCCGCGCCGCGCTTAACGCCTATCGGGCGCTGCCGGTGATCGGCCCCGGAGCCGGCACCCGTGCCTTCGTGGTCGACACGACCGGCACGGCGAACTTCCGCCCCGGCCCGGTCACCGAGACGGGACGCGCGCTCGATGTCGCCGTCACTGGAGAAGGCTGGATCGCGGTGCAGGCTCCGGACGGCCGGGAGGCCTACACGCGCGCCGGCGACCTGCAGATCACGGGTGCGGGGCAGCTGCAAACGCGCAACGGACTCAACGTCATCGGCGAGGCGGGACCGATTACCGTGCCACCGAATTCGGAAGTGACCATCGGGGGAGACGGGACGGTCTCCGCCATTCCCACCGACGACATCCCCAACGCGGTCAACATTCTAGGGCGCATCAAGCTGGTCAATCCGTCCACCCGGGATCTGGTGCGCGGGGACGATGGCCTGTTCCGGCTGCGCAGCGGCGTGCCCGCACCGCCGGATGCGAACGTGCAGCTTGCTTCGGGTGCACTCGAGGGCAGCAACGTGAGCGTGGTGGAGTCGCTGGTCGACATGATCGCCCAGGCCCGCCACTACGAAACGCAGATCAAGCTCATTCAGAGCGCGGAGAACAACTCGCGCCAGTGGAGCCAGATCCTGAACATGGCCTCGTAATCGAGGTCGTGGACCATCCTCATCTCTGACCGGAGCACCACGCGCATGCGCAAGCATTCAATCTCGCGGAAAGGGCACGCATCGGGAGAAGCTGCTCCCGAACTTACCGTGCAGGCACCGCTGACAGGCGACAGTTCCGCCATCGTTCATCGCATCCGGGCACTGCGTGCCGAAGCACGAGTGGTGTATGCCGAATTGGCGGCGGCCGTGCTGGTCAACAAGCGGGAGAAGTCATGATCCGCTCACTGTGGATTGCCAAGACGGGACTCGAAGCGCAGCAGTTCAACGTCGACGTCATCTCGAACAACCTCGCGAACGTCAGCACCAACGCGTTCAAGCGCCAGCGCCCGATCTTCGAGGATCTGCTCTACCAGACGTTGCGGCAGCCGGGCGCCCAATCCTCGCAGCAGACCCAGTTTCCCACCGGACTGCAGGTCGGCACCGGTGTGACGCCGGTGGCGACGGTGCGCATCCACACCAACGGAAACCTGCAGCAGACCGGTAACAGTCTGGATCTGGCCATCAACGGCAGGGGCTTCTTCCAGATCCTGCTTCCCGACGGCGCCACCGCCTACACCCGCGACGGCGCCTTCCAGCTCGACAGCCAGGGACAGGTGGTGAATGCCTCCGGCTATCAGCTGCAGCCTGCCCTCACCATTCCGGCCGATGCGCTCAGCATCACCATCGGTGCGGACGGGACCGTGTCGGTGACCCAGCCGGGCAGCCCCAATCCCACCCAGGTCGGCAACATCCAGCTCGCCGACTTCGTCAATCCGGCCGGTCTGCAGAGCCGCGGGGAGAATCTGTACATGGAAACGGCTTCGTCCGGTCCGGCCACGGTCAACGATCCCGGCAGCAACGGATTGGGCGTACTCAACCAGGGATACGTCGAGACCTCCAACGTCAGCGTGACCGAGGAGCTGGTAAACCTGATCACGGCGCAGCGTGCGTTCGAGATCAACTCGCGCGCTGTCCAGACCTCCGACCAGATGCTGCAGCGTCTAACGCAGCTGTGACCGCGCGCCCCGAGCATCGAATGACCAGCACCCGCCGTCTGCCCGTCGCCCGGCCTGCCTTCCTGGCGCGGGTGGCCGTGCTGCTGCTCTTTGCCCTGGCGCCGCGTCTGCCCGGCTATCGTGGCCTGCGCCTGCCGGTGATCGCACTGGCCGTCGCCCTGTTCGCAGGCTGCGCCTGGAACGCGCCGCCGACCACGGTCCACCAGCCGATGACGCAGCGCCCGCAGCCGACCCAGCAGCCGATCCTCAACAGCGGCTCGATCTATCAGCCGGATCATGCGCGGCTCGCACTGTTCTCCGACCGCCGCGCGCGCTTCGTCGGCGACACGATCACCGTCTTGATCGAGGAGCGCACCACGGCGAGCAAGAAATCCAGCGCGAGCGCGGCGCGCGAATCGAGCATCGATCTGCCCACGCCGACCATTGCCGGCATTCCCGGCAAGGCGCTGCAGAACGTGAACGTGTCTGCCAGCGCTGCCACCGAGTTCGAGGGCAGCGGCGACGCCGCAAGCAACAACCTGTTCACTGGCAGCCTAAGCGTCACCGTCATCGAGGTGCTCGAGAACGGAAACCTGCTCGTCTCCGGCGAGAAGCAGGTGACGATCAATCGCGGCACCGAGTTCATCCGCTTCTCCGGGGTGATCAATCCGATCAACATCACCCCGACCAACACCGTCTCGTCCACGCGAGTGGCCGATGCACGGATCGAATACCGCGGCACCGGGTACGTGGCCGAATCCCAGACCATGGGATGGCTGTCGCGCTTCTTCATGTCCGTGTACCCGTTCTGATGAGCGAGGCCTGACCAGATGCGAATCACTGACCGCGCACGCACCGCGACGATCGTCGCCGCCTCCGGGATGCCGACCGGCAGGCTGCGCAGCTGGCTCACGCTGCTCGCTCTGGCGGCGGCGCTGCTGCTGTGCACTCCCGACGTCTTCGCGCAACGCGTGAAGGATCTGGCCTCGGTGCTGGGCGTGCGTGGCAACCAGCTGGTGGGCTATGGGCTGGTGGTCGGTCTCGACGGCACGGGTGACCAAACCACCCAGACACCCTTCACCACCCAGAGCCTGCAGAGCATGCTGACCCAGCTGGGCGTGACACTGCCACCCGGCCTGCAGCTTCAGCTGAAAAATGTGGCGGCCGTCATGGTGACGGCAACGCTGCCGCCGTTCGCGCGCCAGGGCCAGCAGATCGACGTCACGGTCTCCTCCCTCGGCAACGCCAAGAGCCTGCGTGGCGGCACGCTGCTGCTCACGCCGCTGCGCGGTGCCGACAGCAACGTCTACGCCGTCGCGCAGGGCAACCTGCTGGTGGCTGGCGCCGGCGCGGGCGCGGCCGGGTCGAGCGTGGCCATCAACGTGCTCAATGCCGGACGCATCCCGGCAGGGGCGACCGTCGAGCGCGAGGTGCCCACTCCGGTCGGCCTGGGTGACTATGTTTACCTGCAGACCGAGCAGTCCGATTTCACCACGGTCTCGCGCATCACCGAAGCGGTGAACGTGGTGTTCGGTCCGGACACGGCCAGCGCGATAGACGGCCGCCAGATCCGTGTCCGCGCGCCGCTCGCGAGTACGCAGCGCGTGGCCTTCCTCTCGAAGCTCGAGAACATCGTCGTGCAGCCGGGCGAGGCCTCTCCGAAGGTGATCGTCAATGCACGCACCGGCTCGGTGGTGATGACTCAGATGGTGCGTCTGTCCGAATGCGCGGTGTCACACGGGAACCTGTCGATCAGCATCAGCCGCGAGACGCTGGTGTCGCAGCCCAACGCCTTCGCCGGGGGCGAGACGGTGGTCACGGAGCAGGCGCAGGTGGAGATCAGGCAGGACGAGGCCCAGGTACTGCGCCTGCCCGCAAGCGTCAGCCTCAACGACGTGGTGAAGGCGCTCAATGCCGTGGGCGCCACGCCGCTCGACCTGCTGGCGATCCTGCAGGCGATGAAGGCGGCCGGTGCGCTCAAGGCCGACCTGGAGATCATCTGATGAACGTCGACCCGATCCTCCCTGGCCTGGTGGCCGACCCGCGGGCGCTCGGCGCCTTGAAGCGGCAGGCGATCGAGGACGAACCGGGCGCCCTGCGGGCGGCCGCGAAGCAGTTCGAGCTGCTGTTTCTGGACCTGGTCATGAAGAGCATGCGCAGCACGGTGCCGGGCGAGAGCCTGGTCGACAACGCAGGCAGCCGGATGTTCACCGGCCTGCTCGATCAGGAATTCGTCCGCGGGATCGGGGAGCAGGGGGGCGTGGGCCTGGCGGACCTACTGGTGAAACAACTGTCACAGCTGCGCGGGGCACCCGATCAAGAACAGAGGCGCCCGGCCGATACATCGGGCAAGGCAGGAGAATTGCGATGAGCATCTTCCAGATTGGCGTGAGCGGTCTCAATGCTGCGCAGGCAGGGTTGCTCGTTACCAGCCACAACATCACCAACGCCAGCCGTGACGGCTACCACAAGCAGGAAGCCGTCACGACCACGCAGGTTCCCTTGCAGACCGGCTCCGGACTCTTCGGACAGGGCGTCCTGGTCGAGACCGTGCGGCGCGCCTACAGCCAGTTTCTCGACAATTCGCTGTTGCAGGCGGAAACGCAGGCGTCCTACCTGGACACCTATCACGCCCAGATCTCCCAGATCAACAACATGCTGGCCGATCCCACCGCCGGCCTGTCACCGACGCTGCAAGCGTTCTTCTCCGGAGTGCAGGACGTCGCCTCCAATCCATCTTCGGTCCCCTCGCGCCAGCAGCTGCTCAGCCTGACGCAAGGCCTGGTGGCGCGCTTCCAATCCTTCGACGGCCGCCTGTCCGACCTGCGCACGGCGGTCAACCGCCAGCTGTCCGACGTCACCGGCGAGATCAACACCCTGGCGGGCGAGATCGCGAGCCTCAACGACCAGATCGTACGCATGCAGGCCGATCCGTCGAAGCCGCCGAACGACCTGCTCGACCAGCGCGACGCCCTGCTCAGCGAACTCAACAAGCTGGTCAGGGTGTCCACGATCGGACTGTCGGACGGCAGCATCAACGTGTTCATCGGCAACGGACAGAGCCTGATCCTGGGAAACCAGGCCTTCGAACTGGATGCCGGGCCCTCGGCGGAGAATCCGCAGGACTACGGGATCTTCTACCTCGCCGGCTCCAACCGCATTCCGATGTCGAGCAGCAGCCTGCAGGGCGGCACGCTGGGCGCACTGTTCGACTTTCGGGGACAGACGCTCGATTCCGCCCAGAATCAGCTCGGACTCGTCGCCACCGTGCTCGCACAGACCTTCAACGACCAGCACGAGTTGGGCATGGACCTCGAGGGCAATCTCGGCGACGCCTTCTTCGAGGTGCCTCAGGCCAGTGCCGTCGCCAACCAGTCGAACACAGGCAGTGCGGTGCTCGCCGCCACCAACACCGATGTCGGTGCGCTTACCGGCAGCGACTATCGGGTCCAGTTCGCGGGTGGCGCATGGACGGTCACCCGCCTGAGCGACAACGTCCAGTCGACCTTCGCGACTCTCCCGCAGGTCGTAGATGGCGTGCAGATCTCGATCGCCTCGGGCGCCGTCGCGGCCGGCGACAGCTTCCTGGTGCAGCCGACGCGTAACGGCGCGCGCGACATCGCGGGTTCGATCATCGACACGAGCAAGATCGCCGCTGCCGCACCCGTACGTACGGCCGCCGACATCGACAACATCGGCAAGGCGGCCATCAGTCCCGGCGTTGTCGTGGATACCGGCAATGCCGCCTTTGCCACGGCCGGCGCGCTGAGCCCGCCGATCCTGATCCGCTTCACCAGTCCTACCGCCTATTCCATCTACGACAACACCAACCCCGCGTCACCCACCCTGATCCAGGCGGGAATCGCCTACGACGCACTGGCGCAGAACGAGGTGTTCCCGACCTCGACCGCGCTCGACTACGGCTACCGTGTCTCGCTCACGGGTGCGGCTGCGGCGGGAGACGCGTTCACCGTCGGGTACAACACCTCGGGGGTGGCCGACAACCGCAACGCGCTCCTGCTTGCCGGGCTGCAGACCGCGAACACCGTCGCGAACGGCACGGCCAACTACCAGAGCGCCTACACCCAGCTGGTCAGCCAGGTCGGCAATCGCACGCGCCAGATCCAGGTGCAGAGTCAAGCCCAGGACGCGCTGGTGACGCAGGCGCGCGCCGCGCAGCAGTCCCTGTCCGGGGTGAATCTGGACGAGGAAGCGGCGAACCTGATCCGCTTTCAGCAGGCCTACCAGGCGTCCGGGAAGGTGCTGCAGATCGCCAATTCCCTGTTCGCCTCCATTCTGGAGCTTCAGTAGATGATCCGCCTGAGCACCAAGACCATTTTCGAGCAGGGCGTCTTCAATCTGCAGCGCAGCCAGACGGACGTATTCCGCACTCAGGATCAGATCTCCACCGGGCGACGCGTGCGTACCCCGGCGGACGATCCGGTGACGGCCGCGCGTGCGCTCGAGGTGGAGCAGGCCCAAGCCATCAGCAGGCAGTACATGCGCAACAATGACAGCGCCGACGCTACCCTGTCGCGCAGCGAGACCGCCCTGGCGAGCACCGTGCACCTGCTGCAGGACGTGCGCACGCTGGCCGTGAATGCCGGCAACGGGGCCCTGAGTCCCAACGAGCTGCGCAGCATCGCGACGGAGCTGCGTGGGCGGTACCAGGAGCTCATCGGTATCGCCAACAGCACCGACGGCAACGGGTTGTTTCTGTTCTCGGGCTACCAGGCGACGACGCAGCCGTTCGCCGAGACCTCGCCGGGAACCGTGGCCTATGCCGGGGATCAGGGGTCGCGCCTGGTGCGGATCTCCGCGTCGCGCGAGATCCCGACCAGCGATCCGGGCAGCGACATCTTCCAGCGCATCAAGAACGGCAATGGCAGCTTCGTGACCGAGGCGGCCACTGCCAACACCGGCAGCGGCGTGATCAGCCCCGGCACGGTGACCGATCCGAGCGCGTGGAACGCCGATGGCAATCCGCAGGATTTCACCGTGCGCTTCCACGTCGACAGCACAGTCAATCCGCCGGTGACCACCTACGACCTCGTCGACAACGTGTCCGGCAATTCGCTGCTGACCGGTGCGGCAGCCACGGCGACCGGCCCCTACCTGAGGACCTACGCGGAAGGCAGTACGATCGCGCTGCGGCGCCAGGCGCCGCCGGACACGAATGCGACCAACTGGGACTACGGCGCGGAGATCTCGATCAAGGGCACGCCGGCGACCGGCGACGCCTTCACGGTCGAGGCGAGCACGAACGAGGACATGTTCGCCACGCTCTACAACCTGATCGAGGCGCTGGAGACGGCGCAGCCGGGCGCGGTGGGCAACGCCCGTCTGGCCAACGACATCAACACGGCGTTGTCGAACTTCGACCGTGGCATCGACAACGTCCTTCGGGTCCAGGCGAGCGTGGGCGCGCGCCTGCGCGAGGCACAGGACGCCAAGGCGAGCCAGGACGACCTCCTCGTGCAGTACGACCAGACGCTGTCCGACTTGCGCGACCTGGACTACGCCAAGGCGATCAGCGATCTGGCGAGGCAGCAGCTGACCTACGAGGCGGCGCAGAAGACGTTCGCCCAGGTTCAGACGCTCAGTCTGTTCCAGTACATCTAGTTTTCGTCACGCTCCCTTCGCCCTGCGCCGCTTGCCGGCGGCGGAGGCGCTCTTGCGCGCCTTGCGCGGGGCCTTCTTCGCCGCGGACTTGCGCGCGGCGCCCGGCTTCGCCGGGGGTGCAGGCCGGGGCTCCGCACCTGGGTACTTCTCGTCCCAAGCGCCGAGCAGGCTTGCGTGGATCTCGCTCAGCAGGCCGGTCCACGCGGGCGGAGCATCCTGTGCAAGCCGCTGCGCGAACCGCTGCAGGAACACCATCTGGCTGGTCAGGGAGTCGCGCTCGCGTGCACTGAGCTGTGCCTCGTCGGCAGCCGTGACGTACAACGCCACGAGTTGCTGCACGATGCCCGGCTCTGCCAGCGTGCCGCGCAGCACGTGTCCGAGCAGCTGGCCGTCGGCGATGGCGATCGCATCCCAGGATTCGCGCTTGCGCTCGAAGCGCTGCCGTGCCGCCACCTGGCAGCGTGCGAGCCAGCTCTCGCAGTCCTGCGCGGTTCGCCCGAGGAGGGCATCGAGCGCCAGCCAGTTGAGAACCGGATAGGGGTCGAGATCGCCCGACGCGGCGCCGCGTTCGGCCGCGCGCCGATAGTAGTCCGCCGCCTGCTCCAGCACGCCGCGCAGTTCGTTGTCGGCGGCAAACCCCGCCTTGCGCTTGTAGGCACTGCCGAGCAGGGACAGGCGCTCGCCGGTTTCGCCCAGCGCCAGCACCCGCTCCAGGCGCTCGATGCCTGCCTCGATCAGAGCGGGCTGATCGAGTTGTGCGCCCAGGCGGGCCTCGAGGTTGCCCAGCTTCTCCACCGCCTCGAGCGTCACGTCGCTGGCGCTCGATTCCATGGACAGTGCGCTGCGGTACAACGCGACGGCGCGCTCGAACAGGCCGGCATCGCTGCAGGCATGGGCGGCTGCGAGCAGGACGTCGGCCCGCTGCATCCAAGCCGGCGGTGCCTCGTCGATGAGCCGCTGGAGCGCCTTGGCCTCCGGCTTCCCGGCCAGCCGTTCGACGAGTTCCTGCGGGGCGACCAGCGCCATGCGGCCGTCTGCGGCACCCGTCGCATCGGCCGACGCATCGGAATCGAGTCGGAAGTCCGGGTCTCCGTAGGCTTGATACGCGCCGCTCGTGTTGCAGTCCGGGAAGCGCCTCCAGGTGTCGAGGCGCGCGCGTAGAAGGGCCGCACCGAAGGCCATGCCGGCGAGCATCTGCTGGTAGAAGCTCTGGGCGAAGAAGTTGGCGGCGTCGTCGCGCACCGCCCAACCCGCGGCGACCACCGCGCGCACGCCCATCTCGATCAGCTCGCGGGAGATGCTCGCGGCGAGCCGGTTGAACGCGACGCCGGACATCGATTCCGGTCCGACCTGGCCCAGATGGCAGCAGTTGAGGAAGACGAGATCCGGGACCTGCCGCATCTGGCGGATCTCCGCAGCGGTCAGGTAGAGCCCGCCGTCGAGCAGCATGCCGCTGCGCCCGTTCGCCGGATCGTAGAGCCCGTGCCCGGCGAGGTGCACGATCCGGTACGGCTGGGCGAACAGGCCGTCGAGCACCTCCATCGCCGTGGGTCGCTCCGGGTTGTAGGTGACGCGGAAGCGCTGCGCGAGCAGCGCCGCGACCAGTCGCGCTTCCTCGCGCGCAGCGGGCAGCGGCGGGACGTTGCCTTCGGTCTGCGGATCGCCCACGACGTAGGCGGTGTTGGTCGTGCTCGCGCGGATCTGGGGACGGTACTGCGCCGTCTGTAGCTGGCGCACCAGCCCGATGTCCACGCACGCCGGACGCGAGCCGAACGCCATCAACTCCCACGGATAGTTGGCAGTGGTCTGGTCCACCACCATGACCAGGCGTCCCTGCTGCGCGAACACGTCCTTCAGTTCGTTGGGGATGAGAAGCTCGAACAGCGTGCGTGCCGTCTCCACCTTGAACTGCGTATCGCGGATCGACAGCTGGACCAGCGTGTCGATGAGTTCCGGCTGCCCCTGCTGTGCGCGCTTCTCGGCGCGCGCCCGGTCGGACAGGGCGACGTAGTCGAGCTCGAGCGGAGGACGTGCGGCGGCGAGGGGCGCGCCGAAGGCCACGTCGACGACCGCTTTCCACGCATCACCGTCGACCTGGGCCGGCTCGCGCAGCGAGTCGCGCAGGCGTTGAGCCAGCGCGATCGGCAGGCGCGTCGGGAGGGCGGACGACAGTTCGGCCGGCACGCGGGCGGTCACGATCCACCGGCGCCACTGGTCGCTGCCGCCGGCCGGCAGAATGCGCACGCGCCCACCCTGTCCTTCGAGCAGCAATGACTCGCAGTCGATGTGCATCTCCAGCTCGTCGCTCACTTCCGCGGCCACGCCGCGCAGCGCGCGCTGCGCGAGAATCGCGTGATCGGCATAGAGCTCGACGATCTCCACCTCCGCGACCAGGCGTCGCCGCCCGCCGCTCGCCGGCGCATGCATCGCCTTGGCGAGCTCCTGGTTGGCCTGCCCGATCCCGCGCAGCAGCGCGCTGACCGAACTCTGAACCGTGATGTTCGCCGTCGAGTTCGCGCCGATCAGCAGCACGCTCAGGCCGATCGGACGCACCTCGTCTTCGTTCTCGTCCGTCAGCTGGGTGACGTAGGCGAGGACGCCCTGGCGCACGGTGTTGGCCAGTGTCGATGGAGTCAGCTCGCCCATGTTGCCCAGACCGACGATGATCGCGCCGCGAGGCACGTCGAGCGCCTTCTGGATGGCATTCGGTTCGCGCAGCACCACGAGGTTCGTGCCCAACGCGCCCGGATACAGGCCGAGGTCGTAGCGTTGCGTCAGCGCGTTGCCCAGACGTCGGTCCAGATAGCCCTCCGCTCCGCCGATCGTGTCGCCCTCGTAGTGGCCGGCCATCACCGGATGGTGCGCATGCCGCAGATCGCCGTGCACCACGCACACCTTCAGCCGCACCTGGTCGCGGCGATGCTGGCGCCGCCTGCCACGACCTCCCATCAACCCGGCAAGCAGTTCTTCCTCGGTGGGGTAGAGCACGGGCTGGTCGAGAAGCGGCAGTTCCCCGCGGGTGCCGCGCGCGGTCGCGGGCGGGACGCTGGGCAGGCGCGTGGTGCGCCCTTCCTGCAGCAGCTGGCGAATGGCGGGAAACGCCGGTTCGAAGCTGGCCAGGTCACCGTGCTCGGCCTGCGCGTACCACATCGCCACACCGGGCAGCTTGCCGAGGTCGTAGGTGACCTTGCCGTCGCCCTGATCGGTGACGACCATGCGCAGGCGACCGCGCTCGTCGCTGCGCAACCCGCACGCCGTGCTCGCCGCCGAGCCGGCGACGTAGAGCACGCGTTCGGGATTTGGGATGTTCACCGGCAACGCCGCCAAGGCGGTGCGCGCCGTGCCCAGAAAGTCCTCGCCCGGGACGGCACCCAGATCCCCGTTGCGCCGTTTCAGCTCGCGCCATGCCGAGGATGCGAACCAGTCGTGCTCGCCCTCGTTCTGCTGCGGCAGGAGCTCGAGCGCACCGCGAAAGCGCGACACGATGTCGACCACGCCCTGGCAACTGTGGAACTGGTCGAGGAGTGCGAGCATGCGCACCGTCTTCTCCATCCCCAGCAGCGTGGCGACCATCGAGTGCGATCCGCGGTTGGGCGTGCCGAGCATGAGAAATCGCGATCCCGCGCGCGCGCAGGCGCGCTGCCACAGGGCAGGGAATTGCGCGATGAACGAACGCACCACGAGTCCGCCCATGCTGTGGGCGACGAAGCGCACCGGCTGATCGCTGCGCTTCAGTGCCCGCTCGACCTCCTGACCCAGCAGTGCCGCCGCATCCCGGATCGAGCGGCGCCAGTCGTAGGCGAACGGGATCACCTCGTGCGTGTCGCTGAGGTAGCGGCACAGGTCGCCGTAGAAGTCCTCGATCAGGCCGACCGGTTCGACTTCGCCGTCCTCGATGTCGCGGATGCGCCCCAGCCCGCCGATGGCGAGGTCGACGTAGTCGAGCCAGATCACGTTCCCGCGCCGGTCCAGCTTCGAGCCCATGATGCCGGGGAGCACGAAGACGATGGGTTGCGCGGCACCGCTGCGCTTCTGGATGGCGCGCAGCGTCGGCACCACGTCGGACACCGGCCGGTCGAGCAGGGTGAAGCCGGGGGGCAGGGAATCGTCGGAGCGCGCCAGCACCCAGCCGACCACCGCGCTGCGCGTGCTCTCGTTGGCGAAGTAGTTGAAGTGCGTGACGCGGCTTCCCTGCTCGAACACGTACCACACCGACTCGCGCCGGGCGCCGTAGAACATCGAGTCGGTGTTGACCACCAGGTCGTTGTCGTGGCCCTCGTAGAGGAAGCGATCGGTGACGAACACCCCCAGCCGTTTCAGCCAGTTCCCGCCCTCGATGTCTCCGGCGATGACGCCGAGCCGGTCGGCCGACTTGGAACTGGTGTTGAGAAGTGCGATGAGCGGCGATTCCGGCACCATCGCCTCGATCCCCGGCACCAGCACCGGTTCCAGGCGCCGCTTCACCACCTCGAGCGTGACACGCTTGAGCACCTGGAAGGTGAGCGAGGTGCCCAGCCCCGGGACCAGGCTCAGAAGATTGGCGAGGATCGAGAGAAAATCGTCGATGTTCTCGGAGGCGAGCAGCGTACCGCGTGCGGGTGCGGCCACTCGGGCATAACCCAGTACTCGCGGCTTTCGTGCCGCCAGCAACGTCTGCAGGCGCTGCAACTGCCCGAGGTCGTGCGCCACGGCGTCCTCGTGACCGGCGTTCTTGCGCTGCGCGACGAAGCGGGCGATCTGATCCTCGGTCAGTTCGGTCAGGCACAGCAGATCGCCGATCAGGCCACCGCGCGAGTGCGTCACCAGGTACAGCTGCGCACCGTTGGGCAGCACCTCGAGCAGGTCGACGGCGTTGTCCACCGGCGAGTCGCTCAGGCTGCGATGCTCGAAGGCGTAGATGTGCGGACCGAAGCGCGTGCGCAACGCTTGCCAGTGCATGCGCGCGGCCGGGTCGGCGAATGCGCCGAAGCTTCCCGCCGTGCGGCTGCCGGTGCCGTGGATGAACACCAGCAGGGGCATGTCCGAGGGAAGCTGCCCGGGGTCGACCGGCGTGGCGCCCTCCAACTGCGCAGGGCCGCCCGCATCGGCACCTGCCCAGCGGTACAGGCCCGGTCCCGGGGTGAGGCGCTTCTCGATGACATGCATGAGCAGCTTCGCCGTGGCCCAGCTGCCGAGCCGCTCCAGCTCTCCCCGGCCCAGCTTGCGGATGAGATCGGGCCAGTTGCGCGGATCCCGCATCTCCTCGGTGATGGCGTCGGCCTTCAGCCGCAAGATGCGCAGACCTGCGCCCACCCATTCCTTCACGCCCCGCTCGGCGGTGCTCGGGCGCGGGACCGAGGAGAAGGCGATGCTGCCGTCCTGCGCCGCCTCCGGGTCGAGCGCCCGTACGCGCTCGGCGTAGCGTGCGGCAGAGGTCCACAGGGTGAAGCCGTCCTCGACCTGGATCTCGAGGATGTCGTCGTCGCGCACCTCGGCGACCGCCGGAGCGGCGCTGGCCGCCGTGCGTGCCGCCGGACTCAGATCGAACGCCTGCACGACCTCGACGCTTGCGAGCAGTTCGCCTTCGCCGACGGCAGCCGCGCTGGCGGTTGCCGATCGTTCGATGGCGATCCCGGCCGGCTCGGGCCGGCCGGAGACGAGCAGCGTCACGGCCATGATGCGTCCCCTCGTGATGTGGATGGGAGGTCAGTCGACAGCGGAGAGAAACGGGCGGTCGAGTGCGGCGCGCCGGCCTTCCAGCTGCGGCACCTGGTCGAACCGGGCGCGCTTGAGGCGCTGCAGCACCTTTGCGTGCAGGTCGCGATGGCTGATGCTGCCTCTCGCCTCGCGCAGTGAGGCGACCAGGTGGTAGGTGAGCGCGCCGTTGAAACTGTTACCGATATAGGCGTCGGCGGAGGTCTGCGTGTCGCGGCAGCCGCTGATCAGCACCTCGGGCATGTCGGCCACGACCACGTCGCTGCGCCGGCGCCGCGCGGCGGACGCGCGATGCACCGTGGCGCGCACCTTGCCGCGCAACCGGCGGCCCGACTCCACGGCCACCAGGTCCCACGGACTCGGTAGATAGCGCGCGATAACAGGTGCATCGGGGGGCGCCACCTGCCGCGTCGCGGTGCCGGAATGGCAGCAGTCGAAGATGCAGGTGAGGCTCACGCCGCGCTTGAGCCGGTCGAAGCTCGCGCGCAGCCAGTCGTCCGTCAGCGGGGCGCGCCAGTCGAGGTCGTGAGGACAGAGAATCTCGTCGCGATGGTCCGCCTCATCGCCGTCGTTGTCCGGCACGTTCGAGCCGTGACCCGAGAAGTGGAACAGCGCGACGTCCCCCGCGGAGGATGCCTTGATCATCTGCCGGACCGCCGTCTGAATGTTGCGCTTGATGGCTTTATCGTCCAGCAGAATCGTCATGTCGCGCGGACGGAAACCGTAGAGATCGACCAGCACCTTCTGCAGGTTGCGCACGTCGTTCACGCATCCGCGCAGATCTGCGCCGGGAATGCGATAGCGGTTGACGCCGACGAGGACTGCGCGCTTGGCCATGGGTGTTCTCCCGGTTCGTGTGGCGATGGACGGAGCGAAGCAGATGACGCATGCGCAAGGTATACGCGCACGGGCTTGCATGCAAGCATGCGGGTGGGTTGGCGCAGTCGAGCATCGGGTGTAACCTGCGCGGCGTTGGCAGGGGAGGGCAGAGCTATGAAGAAGGTCGCATGGACCGTCGCGGCGCTCGCCGTCATGCTGGCGGGTTGCAGCACGCAACGCATGGGGGCGCAGCAGCTGGAGCGCGTCGCCAAGGACTGGTCGCTGGGCATCCGCGCGAGCCAGGTGATCCCGGTATATCCGCTCACGGAGGATCTGCAGCCCGGCGACGTGTTCCTGGTGCAGACGCCGGTCGAGCGCCAGGTGGACGTCTACCTCGACCGTGGATTCCTGCCACTCGAGAACCTCGTCGCACGCCTGTCACTCGAAGGATACGACGCGTTCTATGCCGGCTGGCCGGATGTCGCCGACGTGCCGCCGCCACCGCGGCTGTGGCAGTTTCCGCCGGGTGGCTCAACTGACTTTGCGCGTGCGCCGCTGGCAGCGTTCCCGACCTATAACTTCTCCGTCACGCGCAGCGGCGGTCTGAGCGTCGCCGTTCCCGTGCAGAGCCTTCCCATCGGCATGAACCTGCTGGACAGCGCGTCGGCCAACGGCACGATCACCATGAAGGACGCATTCACCTACGCGCTGCCGACGCAGGTGATCTACCGCAAGCTGGAGAAGTGGGCGGCGGAGAATCGCTCGTACCTGAAGCAGTTCGAGCCTGAGCGCGAGGTGGACGGCAAGCCGGTCCGTCAGCCCTTCTACCTGCGCGTGGTCAACCGCGTGTACCTGGTCAAGACCGTCGACGTGTCGCTGTTCAGCAACCGTGCGGCGGGCGCGGCCGGCTCCGTCGGCGCGCCGCGCAAGGTCGAACTGCTCGACATTGCCGATCCGACCCAGGCGAAGCAGCAGTTCGACGTCATCAACGATATGCTAGCCGGGTCCTCCGCGGCGCCCGGTACGCTACCGGGTGGAAGCATCCGGCTGGCCATGGCGAGCGCGCGGGCGGTCTCGCTGGTGGAGACCTTCGCACGCCCGCTGGTGATCGGCTATCTCGCCTCGGACTACGAGATTCTCCCCGGCGGACGCCTCGATGCCCCGGTCTCGACGCTGCTGCGACTGGACGGGCAGGCACCCATCGCAGGCAAGCCGATCGTGCCGTTCGAGGGTTGCGACGCGGACTGCGACGCGATCGATGAGTGGCTCGATGCCGACGATGCGAACTTCGAACGGCTGCGCACCTGGCTCGAACGCCGAGGCGTGAATCTCGAGCCCTATCAGGTGCAGTTCGGGCCGTATCCCGAATTGCGTGGGCTCATCGTCAAGGAACTGGTTGCCGGCAACTGAGGAGACCCCGATGGCCGAGAACGCCGCACCGCCCCCCATGCCCGACGTGCCGCGCAAAGAGGTGCACGCGGTGGTGAAGACCATGTTGCGCGACACGCAGGTGCGCTGGGTGGCGATCGTGTTCCAGGAATCGAGCGACGGCGGCGATCTGTTCACCGTCACGCCGTACGTGACGGACCCGACCAACCCGCAGTCGTAACGCCAGCGCATGGGCGCCGGCTCCGGAGCAAGCCTTTCCGGAGCAAGCTTCACGGGACGGTGCAGCTTGCCGTCACCCGGCGCTGAAGCGGGGGTGCATGCCTGGCGCTCAGCGCTTGTACAACCCCATGATGCTCGCCTTCGCCAGCGACTTGAAGTTGAGCTGGAATCCGACCACCGCGGCGGATGTGTCGGCGGTCACCTGCAAGGCTGGTTCCGATACCGCGAACACCGTAAACAAGTAGCGGTGCGGATGATCGCCCGCCGGCGGGCAGGGACCGCCGTATCCCGGCTTGCCGAAGTCGGTGCGCACCTGCAGCGCGCCGGCGGGAAGCTTGCCGGACCCAGAATTGCCCGCGTCCAGTGCGAGCTCCTGCACGGTCGCCGGAATGTTGACCACGACCCAGTGCCAGAAGCCGCTGCCGGTCGGTGCGTCGGGATCGAAGCACGTGACGGCGAAGCTCTGCGTCCCCGCGGGGGCCTCGTCCCAGCGCAGGTGCGGCGAACGGTTGCCGCCGCCGCAGCCGAAGCCGTAGTCGGCCGACAGGATGTGGTCGAGGGCCAGGTAGTCGCCGTCCCGGAAGCTGTTGCTGGTGATGCGCATGGTTTTCCTCCGATGATTTAGAAACTATAGCGTGCGCAGTCGCCTCCGGCTCGCCACTCTTGGACAGCATGAAGCACACCGGCCGCGGCATGTGATTGGCCTCAACGGGCGAGGATGGCGGCAGAATGCTGTGCCACGGCCTGCGTGTCGCGGGGATCGCTCATCTCGTTTTCCTCTCTCCCGCCGATGAACGGCTCACCACAGCCGGCGTGTATCGAGCCAATGAACCGTACCGCCGCTGCGCTCGATCTGCTCCACCATGTGGCGCGTACCGCCGGGGCCATCGCCGCCTCCGCCGTCCCACAGGCAGGCGAACTGCACCCGTGCATCACCGAAGCGGCGCGCGCGAGCCAGCATCCACAAATTGTTGCGCTCGTATGCGTCTTCACCCTCGCGCAACGGACCTAGCACCTCGCTCGCGATCAGCCGCGCCGTGCGTGGATGACGGGTGACGGCAAGGAAACGCGCATGCCAGTCGCTGTCCGCGAAGTCGACCGAAGCGGCGAGGAACTGCGCCTCCTCGAACGGCAGGCACACTTCGAGTGGCAGCTCGCGCGCGAGCGCGGCTTCGGCGAACAGGAGATCGCCCCCGCACGCGCCGCCGCAGATGGCCAGGTCCTGCGGTCCCGGTCGCAGCACCTCCAGGGTGGCGTCGATGGCGCGGGCGGCGATCGGTTCCTTGTCGGCGGGAAAGCGCGGTTCGGCGCGATCCGGCGCGTCGATCATGTGCCCGCTGAACAGCAACACCATCCTGGGATTCGCCATGTCGTCCTCGCCGACTGCCGCGTGGGGCGAGTGTATCCCGAGGCAGGCGGCCGGTGGCCGCAGACGCAGGTGCGGCAGGAAGGGATCTGACCGCGGCTCAGCGGCGCAGCGTGAGTGGCAGCCGGCGCCCGGACGGTGCCTCCGTCAGGACGCCGTCCAGGGTGCGACCGTCTCCACTCAGCTGCATCGGCCCGTGCAGCGAGACCCCTTGCTCGAAGCGGTACTGCAGATCGACCTCGACGCTGCGGTTGGCGATGCGGCCAGTGCCGGCCCGCCATACTTCACGCGTGGCGTGATGCACCTCCTCGATGTGCAGTTGCCTGCCGCCCTGGCGAATGAACCACCGGCTCCCGTCGTCGAACTTCCACTCCCCGGAGACGTCGAGCGGCCGCGTGAACCGCCACGCGCCGTAGCCGGTGAAGGCGATCGCCGCCATGGCCGCCATGCCGGCGAGCAGTGCGATCCGCCGGCGCCCGCCCGGCGCCGATGACCCCGGCGCCTGAGATGCGGCGTCGATCGCCTGCGCCAGCCGGTCGACGTCCGGACTCCAGGAGGCGTCGTCCAGGGTGATCGCCTGGCGGTAGATCAACGGTTCCAGTTCCGCAGGCAGATCCTGCGCGGCAGGCATGCGTGCCCCGTCCAGCAGAGCAGGGATGATGCGGATGCCGCGCAAGAGTGCCATGGCGATCTCGCGTCGCACGTAGTCGTCCGGTGCATGCAGGCGGGACCTGCTGTCAGGACCGCTGCTCAGCCAGGCGCGGCCGATGAGCGGAATGAAGACATCGCTCGTCGCCAGCGCCTGTTCCAGCGCGGCGACGAACTCGCTGCCTGCGACGATGTCATCGACGTCCCGGAACACGTTGCCGGGACCGTAGTGGGCCGAGAGCGCATCGGCGAGGCGTCCGGCAAAGCCGCCGGCATCCTCGCGTCGGTAGCTGATGAAGATCTTCGGCATGCGCGCAGGATGCCCAAGTTCAGCGCGGGCGTCGAGTGCGCGACGGGGTCAGGTCTTGCCTTTTGCTTGAAGACACTGCAAGTGCGCGACGGGGTCAGGTCTTGCCTTTTGCTTGAAGACACTGCACGCACGAACAGATCAGCGCTGTTGGCGAGATCGGGCGGGCAAAAGACAAGACCTGACCCCTCGCGCTCACGAACAGATCAGCGCTGTTGGCGAGATCGAGCGGGCAAAAGACAAGAC
>JAEZCG010000183.1 GCA_023430065.1 Pseudomonadota bacterium
AACAGACTGCTCCTGCAGCTTCGCTCGGGCGAGACACCGGTCGAGAATCCACGCCCGATCGAACTCGCACCCCTCATCGAGCGGGTACGCTCGGTCCACGCCAGGCAGGGGCATCAAGTGCAGTCGACCGTCGAGGCAGGTCTTCTCGCAATCGGCCATGAGGAACGGCTGGAGCGAGTCATCGGACATCTCGTGCAGAACGCGATCGATGCAAGCAAACCCGACTCGCCGGTCGAGATCGACGTTCGGCGAGCGTCCGATGGCCGGGCGATTATTCAGGTCAGCGATCGCGGCGTTGGCATGAGCAGCGATTTCATGCGCGATCAGCTGTTCAAGCCGTTCCGCACCACCAAGACGTCCGGCATGGGCATCGGCGCATTCGAGAGCCACCAATACGTGACCGAGCTCGGCGGAAGAATCGAGGTGGAGAGCAAGGTCGGTGAAGGCACGCGCTTCACCATCTACCTTCCCGGATTCAGCAAGGAATCAGATATCCCAGCACAGCAGGTGGCTGCATGACGGACAAGAGACGGCCTCTATTGATCGTCGAGGACGATCCAGCTCTGCAAAAGCAGATGCGCTGGTCATTCGATGACCTGGAGGTGGTACTGGCCAATGACCGCGAGTCCGCAATCGCTCAGCTGCGACGCCATGAGCCCGCCGTCGCAACCATCGATCTCGGCCTCCCCCCGCATCCTGACGACCCGACGGAGGGGATGCAGCTTCTTGCCGACATCCTGGACGCGGCACCGGATACCAAGGTCATCGTCGTGTCGGGTCAGCACGATCGTTCGAATGCGCTCAAGGCGATCGCACTGGGCGCCTACGACTTCTGCGAGAAACCGTTCCAGCCGGAGCTCCTGTCGCTCATCGTGGAACGCGCTTTCCGCGTGTGGGAGCTTCAGGCGGAGAATCGCCGTCTGCAGGAGACCCAGGGTGGAGGATCGATTCCCGGGCTGCTGTCCAGGGATCCCCAGATGCAGAAGCTCGCACGCACGGTGGAAAAAGTCGCCAACACCAATGCCACCATTCTGCTGCTGGGCGAATCCGGCACGGGAAAGGAACTGTTCGCGCGCGGACTGCACGACCTGTCGACTCGGAAGAACCAGCGCTTCGTGGCGATCAACTGTGCCGCGATTCCGGAGAACCTCCTCGAGAGCGAGCTGTTCGGGTACGAGAAGGGCGCGTTCACTGGAGCCGTGAAACAGACGCCGGGCAAGATCGAGACCGCACACAAGGGAACGTTGTTTCTGGACGAGATCGGGGACTTGCCGCTGCCGCTTCAGGCAAAGATGCTGCGCTTCCTGCAGCAGCGGGTGATCGAGCGTGTGGGCGGCCGCGAGGAGATCCCCGTGGACGTGCGCATCGTCTGCGCGACGCACCAGCACCTCAAGAATTTGATCGGCCAAGGCCGCTTCCGGGAGGACTTGTACTTTCGCCTCGCCGAGATCGTGCTGGACATTCCTCCGCTGCGCGACCGCAAGGGCGATGCGAGCCTGCTGGCCCACGCCTTCGTGCGCCGCTTCGCCGAAGAGCAGAAGCGCAGTTCAGTGTCCCTGCTTCCGGATGCCGTGGCCGCGATCGAAGCCCATCCATGGCCCGGCAATGTGCGGGAACTGGAGAACTGCGCCAAACGTGCCGTCATCATGGCGGAAGGCAACGGTTTGCACGCCGAGGACTTCGGGCTCGAACCGTCCCCGGTCGATGCAGACGCCTTCAATTTGCGCCGCGTACGCGATCAGGCCGAGAAGGACGCGATCATCCGCGTGCTCAGCCGCGTCAACGGCAACGTGAGCAAGGCCGCCGAGCTTCTCGGAGTGAGCCGGCCGACGCTTTACGATCTGCTGGACAAGTACAACCTGAGAACGGACTCCGCAGTGCAGAAGCTCCCGGTCAACGAATGACACGATAACGAACCCATGGCAAACCTACGCTCCTCCCTGTCCGTCGTCAGTCTCGCGCTGATTACCGCCCTCGCCGGTTGCAACAGCGAGGATCCCGACAAGTTCCTGGAGTCCGGCAAGGGCTTCCTGGAGAAGCGGGACTACAAGGCCGCGATCATCGAACTGAAGAATGCGATCCAGGCCGCGCCGCAGAACGGCGAGGCGCGCTATCTGCTCGCGCAGGCACTCGTGGAAACGGGCCAGTACCGCGACGCCGAGATCGAGTTGCGCAAGGCGGCCGATGCCGGGTACGACCCCAATCTGGTCGAGCCCTCACTCGCGGGCGCCCTGCGGGGAATGGGTGAATGGCAGAGAGCCCTCGAGTTGACCGCGAGCCCGCAGGTGACCGAACCCGCGGCCAAGGCGCAGATGAAATCCATCGAGGCCTCGATTCTTCTCGGTCGCGGCAAGGTCACCGAGGCCCGTGAAGCGTTCAACGATGCCCTCGCACTGGATGCTGCGAATCGCGATGCCAAGCTCGGCCTCGCGCGCATCGCGACGACCGACGGCGGCGTCGCCGAAGCCGACAAGCAGGTCGACGCTTTGCTGGCGGAGTCGCCCGACTTCGTCGACGCGCTGTTGTTCAAGGCGCAGTTGCTCGGTGCGCAGGGAAAGACGCCCGAGGCGATCCAGGTGCTCGGCAAGGCCGTCGACGCACGCCCGAACGCGATCGCACCCCATATGTCGCTGGTCCCCGCGCTGCTGCGCACGGGCGACGTGGAAGGGGCGCGCAAACGGGTCGACGCATTCAAGAAAGCGGCACGCGACAGTGTGGCACCGTTGTATCTCGACGCCCTGGTTCTCTCTGCCGAGGGAAAGACGAACGAGGCGCGCGACGCCGCACGTAACGCGCTGAAATACGCGCCCGATTATCCTCCTCTCCTGACCTTGGCCGGGACCCTGGCGATGCAGCAGCGCAGCCTGGTCGAGGCAGAGGAGCATCTCACGAAGGCCGCGAAGGCGCTGCCCAACAGCTATGCGCAGCGGTTACTGGTCGGTGCGCTGCTTCAGGCAGGCAAGCCGGCACGTGCCAAGGAGTTTCTGGAGCCACTGCTCGAAGCCCGGCCCGAGGATGCGGGACTGCTGTCTCTCGCCGCCGAGATTGCCATGAGCGAGGGCAACTACAAGGAAGCGACCAGCCTGTACTCGAAGGCGGTTGCCGCCGACCCCAAGAACGTGGCACGCCAGACGCGGCTTGGCCAGGCCTTCATCGGTTCGGGCAATGTCGACGAGGGTATTCATGTCCTGGAGGCGGCCGCCGACAGCGGCGGCCGGAACATCCAGGCGGAACTCTCGTTGATCGCCCTGCACATGAACCGGCGGGAAACCGACAAGGCCAAGGCGGTATTGGAGGAACTCCTCGCCAAGCAGCCGGACAATCCGGTCGTGCACAACATGAAGGGCCTCGTTCTGCTGGCAACGCGCGACAACGAGGGCGCAAGCAAGAGCTTCGAGCGCGCGCTGGAATTGCAGCCCACCTTCTTCCCCGCCGCTGCCAACCTCGCGCAGATGGATGTGCGCAGGGGCGACCAGAAGGCGGCGCTCGCTCGCTATCGGTCCATCCTGGAGAAGGACCCGAAGCAGGAGCAGGCGCTGCTGGCTACCGTGCTGTTGCTGCAGCAATCCAGCGCGATGCCCGCGCAGGTCGAGCAGGCGCTCAACCAGGCGGTCGACGCGAATCCGACCTCGGCACGGTCCCATCTGGCCAAGATCAACTACCTGCTGGGTCAGCGCAGAGCGCAGGACGCAGTCTCCGCGGCCCAGAATGCCGTGGCGGTTCTCCCCGACTCTTCACAGCTGCTCGAGGCGCTGGGCCGGGCGCAGCTGGCCGCCGGCGACTCCAATCAGGCACTGGGGAGCTTCGGGAAGCTGGCCACCCTGCAACCCGACGCCACCCGTCCGCTCGTCCTGCAGGCGCAGGCGCATGTCGTGGCCAAGAACTGGGCAAGTGCGCGCTCGAATCTCCGAAAAGCGTTGGAGATGGAGCCCGGTTCACGCACGATCATGCTGAGCATGGTGAATCTCGAGTCGCTCGCCGGCAACGTCGATCAGGCGGTCGAGGCAGCGCGCGCAATACAAAAGCAGTATCCGAAGGAGGCAATCGGTTATACCGCGGAAGTCGACGTCTACGCGAACGCGGGTCGTCTGAAGGACGTGGAGAGCACATTGCGCTCGGCCATGGAAAAGGTGCCGGATCTCAATGTGGTGGCCCGTCTCTGGACGGTCCTGGACCAGCAGAAGCGAACGGCCGAGGGTGAGGCGCTGGTGCAGGGCTGGATTGCCCGGAATCCGAAGAACCCCGCCTTGCAGAACTACGTCGCCAGTCAGTACACGCGGCAGGGGAAATGGGAAGAGGTCGCGCGATGGAATCGCGAATCGCTGAAAGTGGCTCCCGAGAGTCCGGCCACGATCAACAACCTGGCCTGGGCACTTGCGCAGATGAAGGATCCTTCGGCCATGCAGCATGCAGAGAAGGCCCTGTCCCTGGCGCCCAATTCCCCGGCCATTCTGGATACGGTCGGTTGGATCTACATGAACAACGGCGACGGTCAGAAGGCCGCCGAACTGCTGCGCAAGGCGCACGGACTCGCGCCGAACCAGCCGCTCATTCGCCTGCACTTGGCGGAAGCGCTGGTCAAGGCAGGCGACAAGAAGGAAGCGCGCGCGCACATCGAGGAGCTCAACAAGCTCCCGGATGACTCACCGATCCGCCAGGAAGCACAGAAGCTGCTTGGCAGTTCCTGAACCGACCATTCACAACGCGTTGCTATGCACACCATTGCTGTCGTGGGCCTCGGGTACGTGGGCCTTCCCCTGGCGGTCGAGTTTGGCAGGAAGATGCCGACGATCGGCTTCGATTTGTCGGAGCAGAAGATCCGCGCATACCGTGAGTTCATCGATCCCACCGGTGAGGTGAGTCCCGAAGCCCTCAAGGCAGCGAATCAGCTCTCCGTCACCTCCGATCCGGCCCGGCTCAAGGAAGCCGATTTCATCATCGTGGCCGTGCCCACACCCGTGGACGATGCGCACAGCCCCGACTTCTCCCCTCTCGTCGGTGCGAGCGAATCCGTCGGTCGTAACATGAAGCGTGGCACCACGGTGGTGTTCGAATCCACGGTGTACCCGGGCGCCACCGAAGAAGTGTGCATCCCGATCATGGAACGTCTTTCGGGAATGCAGTGGAAGAAGGACTTCTTCGTGGGCTATTCCCCGGAACGGATCAACCCGGGGGACAAGGAGCGCACGCTCACCAAGATCGTCAAGGTGGTCGCGGGCGACACCCCCGAGACGCTGGAACGCGTCGCACAAGTCTACTCGAGCGTGATCACCGCCGGCGTGCATAAGGCGAGCAGCATTGCCGTCGCCGAGGCGGCCAAGGTGATCGAGAACACGCAGCGCGATCTCAACATCGCGCTCATGAACGAACTGGCCATCATCTTCCATCGCATCGGCATCGACACGCTGGAGGTCCTGCAGGCAGCCGGCACCAAGTGGAACTTCCTTCCCTTCCGCCCCGGCCTGGTCGGCGGCCATTGCATCGGCGTCGATCCTTACTACCTCACCTACAAAGCGGAAAAGCTCGGCTACCATCCGCAGGTGATCCTCGCCGGACGTCGCATCAACGACGGCATGGGAAAGTACATCGCCGAGCAGACCGTGAAGAAGATGATCCAGGCCGGATTCCCGGTCGGCGGCGACGACGTCATCGTCCTCGGCATGACGTTCAAGGAAAACTGTCCGGACATCCGCAACACCAAGGTCGTCGACGTGATCCGAGAGTTGCAGTCGTACGGGGTGAAGGTTCATGTGCACGATCCGGTGGCCACCGACGAGGAGGCGCGGCACGAGTACGGCATCCCGCTGACGAGCTGGGACAACCTTCCCCGCTCTTCCGCCATCGTCTACGCCGTTGCGCACTCGGAGTTCGCCGAGCGACCGATCGAGGACTATCTGAACAAGCTCGCCCCCAAGGGCGTGATGATCGACGTCAAGGGGCAGGTGAACGCCTCGGCGTACGCCCCTCATGGCATCGGCGTCTGGCGCCTCTAGGAACATGCCCATGCAAGCTCCCGATATGCAACTCCTGCTCGCCAAGCGCAAGCGCTGGCTGGTCACCGGCAGCGCGGGTTTCATCGCCTCGCACCTCGTCGAAACGCTCCTCAGGCATGGGCAGGAGGTGGTCAGTCTCGACAACTTCAGCACCGGACATCAGCGCAATCTGGACGAAGTGAAGTCATCCGTCGGCGAAGCGTGGCGGTCGCACACATTCGTGAAAGGCGACATCCGCGACTTGGGTACCTGCAGGCGCGTGTGCGAAGGAATCGACTACGTCCTGCATCATGCGGCATTGGGCTCCGTGCCCCGTTCGATCAACGATCCGATCGAGGCGAACGAGTCGAACGTGACCGGGTTTCTCAACATGCTCGTGGCGAGCCGCGATGCCAGCGTCCGGCGCTTCGTCTATGCGGCGTCGAGCTCGACGTACGGCGATCACCCGGGACTTCCCAAGGTCGAGGACGAGATCGGCAGCCCGCTGTCACCCTATGCCGTCACGAAGTACGTGAACGAGCTGTACGCCGACGTGTTCGGACGCTGTTACGGCATGGAGACGATCGGGCTGCGTTACTTCAATGTGTTCGGTGCGCGGCAGGACCCGAACGGGCCCTATGCGGCAGTGATTCCTCGCTGGGTGCAGGCACTGTTGACCGCACAGCCGGTCGAGATCTACGGAGACGGGGAAACGTCCAGGGACTTCTGCTACGTGGGCAACGTCGTCCAGGTCAATGTACTGGCGGCTGCTGCCAGCCGGGTCGAAGCAGTCAACCAGATCTACAACGTCGCGGTCGGTGGACGGACTACCTTGAATCAGCTTTTCGAAACGCTTCGCGACCTGCTCGCCGCCTATGCACCCGAGATCGCCGAGGCGCAGCCCGTGTACAGGGATTTTCGCGCAGGCGACGTCCGCCACTCCCAGGCTGACATTTCGAAGGCGCAGGGGCTGCTCGGCTTCGCACCTACGCACGATCTGCGCAGGGGGTTGCGCGAGGCGCTGGGCTGGTATGTCAACGAGTACGGAGGAGCGGAACTCGCTTCCGCTCACAGCCGGTAGATCGAATGGAGCGCGCATGAAAGCGCATCGAATCGCCGCGCCGCATTTCACCAGACGACGCGTCCTGCTCGCAGGGCTCGCCAGCGCCCTGCTGCCGGGCAGAACGGCCATGGCTGCATCGCTGTCGCAGGCGATCGCTCGGGTCAAGCCCTCGGTCATTGCCGTCGGAACATTTCAGAGGACACGGTCGCCGGCGTTCGCGTTCCGCGGCACAGGATTCGTCGTCGGGGACGGGACCCTCGTCGCCACCAATGCACACGTACTGCCGGGGGTGCTAGATAGCCAGAAGCAGGAAGTGATGGCCGTCGCCCTGCCCGGACCGGAGGGCGGGCCAGCCCGGGTACACGCCGGGCGTACGGTGGCAATCGACGCGGCTCACGACCTTGCCCTGGTCAAGTTCGAGGGGGCAAAGCTGGCTCCGCTCGAGCTCGGCGATTCGGCGTCCGTTCAGGACGGTGCCGAACTGCTCTTCACCGGGTATCCGATTGGAACGGTGCTCGGGCTCTTCCCGGCGACCCATCGGGCGATGGTTTCGGCCATCAGCCCGATCGCCATTCCTGGGGCGAACGCGCAGCAGCTCGATGCAAAAGCCATCAAGCGGCTCTCGGGTAAGCGCTACCCGATCATGCAACTCGACGCGACGGCGTATCCCGGAAACAGCGGCAGTCCGCTCTACGACCCCGCCACCGGCAAGGTCGTCGGCGTGCTGAACATGGTGCTGGTCAAGGAATCGCGCGAGAACGTGCTGAGCCAGCCGAGCGGCATCACCTATGCGATTCCGGTGAAGCCCCTGATCGAGTTGCTCGGCTCGGTAAAGTAAGTTTCTCTCAAAACAAAACCGGCCCTAGGGGCCGGTTTCCATTTGGGAGGAATTGCGCTCAGCTGCGGCGGCGCCGAGTGGCGATGCCCAGACCGGCCAGCGTCAGACCAAGCAAGCCGAGCAGGCCAGGTTCGGGAATCTCTTCAGGCGGGTTGCCGCCTCCCGAGTTGTACCACACCATGTTGGACAGTCCCCCCGGCTTACACTGATCGTCGCCGTCAGGCTGCGCGGATTTGCCGTCCGTGCAGGTGTTCACCGCCCACCACGGGTAAAGGGACCCGGGCGAGGCCTGGATACCCGTGTAGCTCGTGTCGCCTCCCAGCGTAGTCCCGTCCGCGACGAGCCAGAAAATGGTCAATAGATCCGGGCTACCGTCCTTCGCGACCCAGGCCGTCACGAAGTGTTGCTCGAGCGCGCCGCCCAACTCGTAGCTCCAGTACCCTGGGTCGGCTGGCGTGGCGGTCGATCCGATGTCCACGTCGAACTCCTGGCCGGTGTACGCGGGGCCTGCAGTAAATTTGCCGTCCTGCTTGGCGATGATCGGTGACCCCAGGAACGTGCAAGTCAGCGGCCCGTTCGAGCACAACGTGTTGTTCGGATCGCTAAACACTTGATAGTACACATCGTACGGGCTGCCATTCCCGAGGTCGATGATGCCCTGCCAGGGGATGGTGAGCTGATTCTCCGGCACGGCATGGGCATTCGCGGCGCCTGCCAGTACTGCCGCGGCGGTCACTGCACGCACCACTTTCTTAAGCTTCATGTTCCTTCTCCAAGTCGGTGGTGCACGCGCCGAGTCGGGCGCGAGCACTTGCTGCACCGCTATGAGCGAGAAGGGTGCCATACCCCCAAACACCTTTTATATCATTGATTTTTAGTAACTTTCCCCCTGCGCGCGATTCGCCGACCAAAAATAGGCCGGCGCATGTAAGCTAACTCGACACAGCGCCTTCTTCCTCGCACCAATCGGTGCCTGTCGCCACGCGACGTCGTCTCATCATGGACAGATCTACAACGTAAGTCTCGCTATTATGATCATTTTGAACTTTCTGCATGGAAGAAGTGTAAGGAAAGCCGACACTTTAAGATGTCGGCTTTGCGTTTAGCGCCGCGTCGGCTTCACCTTGTCCGCAGATCGCGGATTGGATCCTCATCAGTACTTCACGGTGACCGAAGCCGTCGCGACGTTACCTGCCGGGTCCTCAGCCTTGGCGACGATGGTGGTGGAGGAAGACGTCGTCGTCGTGCTGCCCTTTTTGCCCTTGCCCCCGCCGCGCTTGAGCTTTGTCGACGTCGAAGTGGGGCTCCAGGAGTAGGACAGTGTCCCGCTGTTGAGGGCCACGGCCACCTCCTTGCCGTCGATGGTCAGGGACAGGCGCGCGACCTTGACGTCATCGCTTGCCGACACCGCTACGGTCACCTCGCCACTGACCGTGCTGCCGTTGGCCGGACTCGTGATGATAACCGTGGGGGCAACCGTGTCGTTGGCGACCGTAACCGAGACCGCATTCGAGGTTCCCGCGTTGCCGGCAGCATCATAGGATCTTGCG
>JAEZCG010000220.1 GCA_023430065.1 Pseudomonadota bacterium
GAGCAGGTTGCGTCTGCGGGGGGGCCGGCGTGTCCAGCGTAGGGGGCGGCAATTCCCCTCCGCCTTGTCCCTGCTGCGCGAACGCACTGACGGAACACGCGGCGATCACCGAAGCGATTCCCAGCCGGATTGCGTTGGACGTGAACTGACGGCGCATGAGCGCTCCTCGTGACGATGCGCGGAGAAAACCCCCGCCGGTGCGCGGCATTATAGCCAAGTCATGCAATGTGCCCGCCAGCGCCGGCAAATGGATCGACACTCAGCCGGCCTGCATCGCGGCCCGGGCCGCCGTCGCCGGGGAGAAAAATTCGGCGGTCGCGGTCACCACCCTGTCCACGTCCTCCTCGTCGATGTCCAGATGCGTGACCAGGCGCACGTGAGTGCCTGCGCCGATGCGCACACCGCGTTCGCGCAGGTGAGCGCGCAATGCATCGGCGCGCTGCGGCGGGATGTCGACGAAGACCATGTTGGTCTGCACCGCCTGCACGTCCACGCCGAGTCCGTCGACCGCGCTCAGACCGCGCGCGAGGCGCCGTGCATGGACGTGGTCCAGCTCCATGCGCTCGACATGATGCTCGAGGGCGTAGATGCCTGCCGCGGCCAGCACGCCGGCCTGGCGCATCCCGCCCCCTAGCACCTTGCGCCAGCGGCGCGCCTTGGCGACGTGGGCGCCGCTGCCGCACAGCACGGAACCCACCGGCGCTCCCAGCCCCTTGGACAGGCACACGGACACGGTGTCGAACCAGCGCGCGATCTCGCGCACCGCCACCTTCTGCGCGACCGCAGCGTTGAACAGGCGCACGCCATCCAGGTGCAGCCCGAGCCCGCGCGCGCGCGCGAACGCGTGGGCACGCTCGAGGTAGTCGAGCGGCAGCACTTTGCCCCCCTGCGTATTCTCCAGGCACAGCAACCGGGTGCGCGCGAAGTGCGAATCGTCCGGCTTGATCGCGGCTGCCACACGATCGAGGTCGAGCGTGCCATCGGCGTCGAATTCCAGCGGCTGCGGCTGGATGCTGGCGAGCACGGCCGCACCGCCGCCCTCGTATTTGTAGGTGTGCGCCTGTTGGCCGACGATGTATTCGTCTCCGCGTTCGCAGTGCGCCATCACACCCAGCAGATTGCTCTGCGTGCCGGTCGGCACGAACAGCGCAGCTTCCTTGCCCAGCATGTCGGCGGCCAGGGATTCGAGACGGTTCACCGTCGGATCCTCGCCGTACACGTCGTCCCCCACCTCGGCTGCCGCCATCGCGGCGCGCATGGCAGGCGTGGGTCGCGTCACGGTGTCGCTGCGCAGGTCGATCTCCTTCATAGTGCCTCGGCGTCCAAAGGATGAAGACGCATGGTACACCCCTACCTGCCGACGCTATCTTCCAGCACCTCGAGGGCGGCCACGCGCAGACTGTCGGGGTAGCGCGCCTTGAACTGCGCGATCGCATCACGGGCGCGCGCAGCATGGCCGCGACGCGATGCCGCATCCGGCGCAGCGAGCGCGGCCTGCAGGCGATGCACGGCGAGGATGAACAAGACCTCCTCGCCGTCCGGTTCGGGCAGTCCGGCCCGCAACAGCACCTGCGC
This sequence comes from Pseudomonadota bacterium, assembly GCA_023430065.1. GTDB lineage: Bacteria > Pseudomonadota > Gammaproteobacteria > Burkholderiales > SHXO01 > SHXO01. The sequence goes on from JAEZCG010000220.1 coordinate 1,576, forward strand.
GTGGCGCATCTGCTCCTGCAGCTCGGCCCACGTCTGGCCACGCGGCTTGAGCGGTTCGCGATCGAAGCTGTCGTAGAAGTACCCCTGCAGCAGACGCAGGCGCGCCTGGTCGGACGCGGGCCCGTCCGGATCGAGCGCCAGGGCTCTGCGATACAGCTCCAGGTTGGCCGGATAGCGACCCAAGCGCGAAGAAATCTCGAGGGGCAGGCCGGCATCGCGCAGCGATTGGATGAGGAACAGCGTCGGCAGTCCCTGCGGCTGTCCGTGCGACGCGATGTCGCGGTTGAGCAGGTCGCGGATCTCATCCAGCGTGCGCCCCAGCGCGACGGCCGCCTGCGCCTGTGCGCCGGCCGGCGCGCCCGCGCGCAGGACCTCCTGCTGGACGCGGATGACCGAGAGATACTGCTGCGCACGCTCCGCCGTGATGAGATCGTGAGCGGCGGCGTCCAGGTCGGCGAGACATGCCCAGGCCAACACCACGGCCAGCACGGCGGTGCGGCCTGTCTTCATGGTTCGGGAGGCGGCTCACCCCGCGCCAGCGCGAGCGCACCGTCGTGCGTGGGCACGTCCTGCGCGTCCAGCGGCACGCGCAGCGCCGCGGGAGGAGGTTCCGCGCTCAATGCTTCCACCACCGCGTACGCGTGCTCGAAGCGGAAATCGTCCCGGCACACGAGTCGGTAGGCCTCCACCTCCACCAGCACGCGCAGGGGCACCCGCCCATAGTCGGCGAACGCGCCCTCGCCTCGGTACAGCGCACGCGCATCGTCCCTGCGCAGCAGCGCGACATCGGCCTGGGCGCTCGAGATGAGGCTGGCGATGCGCTGCGCATGCGGGGCCCGGGCGACCTGTGCACGGCTCGCAGGGAGCCGTTCGCGCAACGTGGCGGACAGGGACTCTCCCAGCTCGTCCGAGCGCGGGTCGTCGCGCATCGTGAACAGCAGCAGGTGGGTCTGGCGATACACCTTCCACTGCCGGTAGGGCGAGTGCCCCGCGAGCAGCACGGCCGCCCCGAGTGCGCCGAGCACGCGCAGTGTCGAACGTCGATTCATTATCCTGGGGCCGTACGCAACAGGGCGGGTCGCCCCGCCCTGTGCCGTGAGGAAGCAGCCGCTACTGCTTGATGTGTTCGAGCGGACAGATGGTCGACACCGTGTAGTTGGGCACGTCCACCACGTTGCCGATCCGCAGGTCGCACGCCACGCTGGTGTAGACGTAGGCCTGCTCACGGGTCATACCCTTGTTCTTCTGCAGCCATTCGATCATGTCGACCAGTGCACTGCGCGACGCGACGACGAGATCCTCGTTGAGGTTGGTCAAGGGCGCGATCTTCGCGCTGTCCAGGTACAGGTGCTGGGGAGGCACCTCTCCGGCCTTTTTCAGGGGATAGCCGATCGTGGCGTAGAACACGTCGGGCTCCAGCTTCTTGAGCTGCGAGCCACCCTCGAAGTGCGGACCGCCGCGGATCATGGACAACATTCCCTTGCGGATCTCGGTGCGGACCGTGACCTTTGCACCCATCTCGATTGCGGTCCCGGAGACCTCGCCGTCGCCCTGCGCATAGTGCACGTCCCCGACGAACAGCCCACATCCGTCGATGTAGCAGGGCAACAGCAGCGTGGTGCCGACCACCATCTGCTTGACGTCCATGTTGCCGCCGTTCTCACGCGGCGGAATGGTGCGCACGCACTTGTCCTTGTGACTGCCGTTGGGTCCGCACACCGCCGCGGGAATCGCCCCGATCGGCTGCGGCGGCAGCGCGATGCCGTTGGCCTCGGCCAACTGCTTCTCGCGCGCGACGTAGGTGTCGACCTCCTGCGGACCGGGAAGCGTGCCGACCGATCCCATGAACGCGTTCATCGGGATGTGCACGCCCGGCAGCTGGTCCGACACCGCTTCGAGCCGGTTGAGCTTCCAGTTGGCGATGTAGGGTTCGGTGTAGAGGTCGCGCAGGAATCCGAAGCCCGGCACGATCAGCGTGTAGCCGTATTCGTCCGGCTCGACGTCGATCAGCGTCACCGCCAGCACGTCGCCGCGCTTCGCGCCTTCGATGTGCACGGGGCCGGTCATCGGGTGCACGAGGTTCAGGTCGACGGCGGCAAGATCCTTCGGCTGTGAGTCGACCGTCAGGTCGGAATCCAGCGCGTCACGCGTCTCGAACAGGATCAGTTGCCCGGGCCGAACCGATGCCACCGGCTTGATCGCCGGATGGTAGCGGTTCATGCAATTCGGGTCGTCCTTGCAGTGCGCCCCTTTCTTCGGGACGACCACCCGGGACTGAGTCTTGACGTCGGTGGTATCGGCGTGGGCGCCAGAAGCGGCGAGCGAGGCACCGACGGCAAACAGCGCGGTCAGCAGTGCAGTCTTCATGGTGCGAGGTCTCCCTTTCTCGATGAGCACGAAAAGCCCTGCCAGGATGATGGATCTATGACGTTACGACGTCTCTTCGAAATGCAAACTCGCGCATCATGAGTCGACCGGCAAGGCCCTGTCAATCCTGGTCAGGCGCCCAACATGCGCTCGACCGTCCAGTACAGGCCGAGCAGCAGGATCGCCCCGGACATCGCCAGCGGCATGCTGCGCATCGCCAGGGTCAGGCGCTTGCTGTCCTGGAGGAATCGGCCGATCAGGAAATACAAGGCGAAGAAGGCCAGCACGATCGCGATCTGCCCCACCTCCACGCCGACGTTGAACGCGGCGAGCGCCGGGACCAGCGCATCGCGCGGCAACCCGTAGTCGCGCAGCACGCTGGCGAAGCCGAAGCCGTGGATCAAGCCGAATCCGAAGGTGATCCAGGCACGGTGCCGCATGTCGCGCACGAAGAAGTTCTCGGCCGCGACGTACACGATGGACAGCGCGATCAGCGTCTCCACCAGCAGGGACGGCACCTGCACGATGTCGAGCACGGCCAGGGTGAGCGTGATCGAGTGCGCGAGGGTGAACGCGGTCACCACCTTGACCAGCGGCCACAATTTGCGGCCCCAGACGATCACCGCAATCAGGAAGGCGATGTGGTCGTAGCCGATGGCGATGTGCTCGACGCCCGCCACGAAATAGTTCCACGTCACCTGCCGCAGGTCGGCGCGCGCCGTCGCGAGTTCCAGCTCGGGATTCGCGACGGCGAGCAGCCCGACCATGCTCACGGCCCCGGTGACGGTGACCATGTGCCGCGAGGCCGGATCGATGTCGTGGAACAGGGTGACGGCATAGACGAGATTGTCATTGCCGAGCGGGCAGTCCCAGTGCACGTCGACCAGCACGTGATCGCCTTTCGGCCGCATCTCGCCGACACTGCCCCGGCAGGCATCACCCTGCGCGACGGCGAGCCGCGTGCGCGCGAGCACGTAGCGACCGATTGCCGGCCTGGCCGCGGCGAGAGCGTCCGCGGGAACGGTTCCGTCGGTACCCAGCAGCGCAGTCTGTAACGCGACGTCCACGTCGCGCGCGTTCAGTTCGAGTACCACGTCGGCACGGCCCTCCCGCACCTCGATCCGGGAACTGGACAGCTGCGTCGCGTGCCCCCAGGCGAGCGTGTGTGCACCGATCAGCACCAGGGCACCCAGCACGATGGCCAGCCACCGGTTCGTGTCGGTTCGAGATCGCAGGTCGTCGGAGTTCACGTGTTTTTCTCGCCGACTGGCATCGCGGCGCGTCAGTTCAGGCCGAGCTGCCACAGGATGAAGGCGTAACCGAAGGCGATCTCGCGCAGGAAGTCGTAGCGGCCGGAGGCGCCGCCGTGCCCGGCCTCCATGTTGGTCCGAAGGAGCAGCGGATGCTCGTCGGTCTTGGTCGCGCGCAGGCGCGCGACGTACTTCGCCGGCTCCCAATACATCACCTGGCTGTCGTTGAGCGAGGTCTGCACCAGCATTGCGGGATAGGCCTTCGCTTCGATGTTGTCGTACGGCGAGTACGCGCGCATCGCGGCGTAGTGTCTGGGGTCGTTGGGATCGCCCCACTCTTCGTACTCGCCGGTGGTGAGCGGCAGGCTCGGGTCGAGCATGGTATTGATCACGTCCACGAACGGCACGTCCGCCACCACCGCCTTGAACAGGTCGGGACGCATGTTGGTCACTGCCCCCATGAGCAGTCCGCCGGCGCTGCCGCCCTCGACCACCAGCCGGTCGGGCGCCGTGTAGCCGCGCGCCACGAGCATCTCCGCGGCCGCGATGAAATCCGTGAACGTGTTGCGCTTGTTCAGCATGCGGCCTTCGTCGTGCCAGCGCTTGCCCATCTCGCCGCCGCCGCGCACGTGCGCGACCGCGACGATCACGCCGCGTTCGAGCAGCGAGAGGCGCGTGGAGCTGAAATGAACGTCGTGCGGGTAACCGTACGCGCCGTAGCCGGTGAGCAGCATGGGCTGCGGCTGCGCGCGCCGCATGTCGCGGCGGTACACCATGGAGACCGGCACGCGGGTGCCGTCCTGCGCCGGCGCGTGCACCAGCTCCGAGACGTAGCGTGCCGGATCGTACCCGCCGAGAACCGGCCGCTGCTTGAGCAGCGTGCGGGCGCGCGTGTTCATGTCGTAGTCGAACACCGAGTCCGGCGTGACCAGCGATTCGTAGACGAAGCGGAAGCGGTCGGTGTCGAACTCGGCATTCGCCCCGGCGTGCACGGCGCACACCTGCTCCGGGGTGTCGATGTCGTGCCCCTCGCCGGTATCGAAGCGCACGACGCGCAGCCGAGGAAACCCGTCGCGGCGCTCGTGCAGCACGTAGTGCCGCGCGAACAGGTCGAGGCCATCGAGCATCACGTCGTCGCGATGCGCGACCAGTTCCTGCCAGTTGGCCTCGCCGGGCTCGTCGACGGGCGCGGTCACGGCGCGGAAGTTGCGGCCCCGATCGTTCGTCACGATGTAGAACCTGTCCGCGCGATGATCGACGTAGTATTCGTGCTCGTGCCGCCGCGCCGCGATCAGAACGAAGGCGCCGTCGGCGCGATCGGCGGACAGACAGCGCACCTCCGAGGTCGTGGCGCTGTGCGAAGTGAGGAACAGCCAGCCGCGGCTGCGCGACTGGTCGATGCCGATCGAGAAGCGCTCGTCCGTCTCCTCGTACAGCAGGGTGTGCTCGCTGCTGCCGAGCCGGTGCCGGAACAGCCGGCAGGCGCGCTTGGCCTCGTCCTCGCGCACGTAGAACAGCGTGCGGCTGTCATTCGCCCACGCGATGGAGCGCGTCTTCTCCACCCGCAGGGGCAGCAGTGCGCCGTTCTCCAGATCCTTCACCTGCAAGGTGTGCTCGCGAAAGCCGGTGACATCGGTGGAGAACGCCAGCAAGCGGGCGTCCGGGCTCACGTCGTACGCGCCGAGGGCGAAGTAGTCGTGCCCCCGCGCCATCGCGTTCATGTCGAGCGTGACCTGCTCGTCGCCGCCGGCAACCGGGCGGCGGCACAGGATCGGATAGTTCTTGCCTTGCTCGGTGCGAGCGTAGTACTCGAACGGTCCGTCGCGATACGGCACGTCCATGTCCGTCTCCTGGATGCGCGCCAGCATCTCGCGGTAGAGCGCCTCCTGGAGGGCCTCGGTGTGCGCCATGACCGCCTTGGTATGGGCGTTCTCCGCCTCCAGGTGGGCACGCACGCGCGGGCTGTCCTTGTCCTGTAGCCAGCGGTATTCGTCGACCCGGCGCTCGCCGTGGACGACGCTCTCCACGGGCTCTCGCGGGGCGACGGGCGGGGTGGGAGATGGGGACATGCTCATGCAGCGATGCTCCTGAAACGAATTCGATGATACGCGATAGGCCAGAGCCGCTGACCCTGAACGCCGCGGGAGCGCTCGGTCAAGCAGACGCGGCCGGTTCGACGCTACAATTCCCCGCTATCGACGGCGAGGCACGCCGCGCCCGAACCAGGAAGCGAGAACGGGAATGAAGCTGAAGAACTACCAGTCCGAGGCGACCGCCTTCATCCAGGAGTTCCTGGACAAGCATCCGGAGGTGGTCGAGAAGCAGAAGCGCCATCGGGCGACCTGGTGGGACCGTCCGCAGAGCCTGGCGGAACGGTCCGGGGTCCAGTCCGCCACGGTCCCGCAGAAGGGCTACGTCTACTATCACAACCCCTGATCGACGCAGGGGGCCGCCCGCGTCCACGCTCACCACTGATAGCCAACGCTGAGGATGACGCTGCGGTCGGTCGACTTCGTGCCTTCGGGTGCATCGCCCTGCCAGTCCACGTTGACCTGAGCCTGGGCGATGAACCTGTCGCGCAGGGGAAAGCGCAATCCGGTCTGCGTGCGCACGAAGCTGCGCTGAATCGTCTCGAGGTTCGCGTATCCCTCGAACCTTGCGAACAGCTGCATGACGTCCTGCCACAGCCAGTGGTCGAGGCGGAGAGCCGCGCGGGCGGCCGGGAAGGCTTCGTCGGACGCTTCGTAGTAGTCCACCGACACGTACTCGAGGCCGCCTTCGAGCGCGAGCGCGGTGCGCGGGCCGTCGAGGACCTGATAACCGGATCCGGCACCCGCCGTAGCACGCAGTCGCAGGTCACGGAACGGGTCGTACTCGAACGTCGAATTGGCGTAGGCGTACCACTTGTCGGCCAGGAATCGGTCGTACTTGGCGTTCGCGCTGAGATTGCCTTCCGTGTCCTCCCCGGAATCCTGCGCGTAGGCACCCCGCAGTCCGGTGGTGATGCGGTTGCGGCCGCGCCGCGCGATCAGTTCGCTGTCGAGATTGGCGCGCGTCACGTCGCTGTTGCCGGCGGAATCGGATGCGCCCAGCGTGATGCGGCCGCTGAAAGCCCACGAGGCCCGCGGGACGATCCCCAGCTCGACCGCACTCACTTGCGCGGGCGTCACTGGAAGCGCAAGCTCCTCGGGACTGGGCGAGATGGACAGCCTGCCGTCTCGCGCCGCGAGCAAGCCGGACAGGCGGACGTCGTCCTTCAGCACCAGCGTGACCGGCTCGTCGGTCTCCAGCCGCTCGATGCGATCGAGCGCGATGGTCACTTCGCCCGCATAGTCCGTGCGCAGCGTGAGCGAGGTGCCGTCCAGCCCGACTACGCGTCCGCTCAAGCGGTCGCCGTTGCGCATCGTCACGGTGTCCCCCCGAGCCGTGCCTGTCGCTGCCAGCGAGACCAGCAGCAACGCGAACAGCATCGTCGTCATGTGCATGAACTTCGTATTCATCCGTCCTACCGTCTCCCTTCTCGAGCGTGCACGAGCTTGGTCGTAATACACTGCCGGCTTCGCTTCGTCGACCCATCGTCCCGGACACTCCCATGCCCATCGTCCTGCGCCGTGCGCTGGTCTGGCTGATTCTGTCGTGTGCGAGCGCCGCCGCTGCACAGGAGCGCATCGTTCCCATCGAGGAAGAGCCCGGCCACGTGCTTAAGTTCCAGAATGCGCACGTTCGGTTCTTCGACGTACAGCTCCAGCCGGGCTATCTCGCGCTGTGGCACACGCATCTCCACGCCGGCGTATTCGTCAACATCTCGCCCAGCGAGACCAGTGCACAGGACCTCGGCGGTGAGCCGCAGGTCCGTCCGCCGCGCATGATAGGCGAGACCTACTTCATCGACTACACCAGCAACCCCAAGGCGCACCGCGTCGGCAACGTCGGGGACACCGTTTACCGCGTGACGGACACCGAGATCCTGCGACCCTGCGGTGGCTTCCTGCCGGTGCAGGACGGGCCTGCGCAGACCCTCGTCGTCGACAACGACAGGGTGCGCGTGACGCGCCTGATGCTCGCACCGGGGGAGCGGACCGCGCTGCACGCACCCTGCGGCATGCTCGTAGGCGTGAGTGAAGGCAACCTGGTCTTCGACAGCGGCGGCCCCGCCGAGCACGTGCGCATGACGCCCGCCGGCTTCAAGTGGCGCCAGGCGAGCACGCCGGTATACGTGCGCAACGCCGGCGATGCGCCCTTCCACGGCATCGACATCGTGGTGAAGTAGGCGTGCCGGGTGACGCACCCGCGCCGACGAGTGCAAGCCACCGCGGCGTCCTGGCGCTCTCGGCGTGCCAGGCGCTGCTGGTCGTCAACAATCTGACCATCGTCTCGGTGGGCTCGCTGGCGGGATTCGCGCTGGCGTCCGACAAGAACTGGTCCACGCTCCCGGCCACGGCGTACATCGTCGGGGGCGCCCTGTCGACTTATCCGATCTCGCTGTACATGCGGCGTCGCGGGCGGCGCGCCGGATTCACGCTGGGCATCGTCGCCGGCATGGTGGGCGCGGCCATCTCCACCGCCGCGATCTGGCTGCACCTGTTCTGGCTGTTCTGTCTCGGCACCTTGATCGCCGGCGCCTACAATGCTTCGGGAGGCTACTACCGGTTCGCCGCGGCCGATGTCGCCCCGCCGGGCAGTCGCGGCCGGGGGATCTCTCTGGTGCTCGCCGGCGGGCTGGCCGGCGGCATCCTCGGCCCCGAGAGCACCAAGCTCACCAAGGACCTTCTGTCCACCGCGTTTCTCGGCTCCTACGGCGCGCTCATGCTGTTCGCCGTTCTCGCGCTGATCGTGGTTCGCACGCTCGACCTGCCCGCGCCCTCGATCGAGGAGCGCAGCGGACCGGTGCGTCCGCTCGTGCAACTGGTGCGCCAGCCGGTGTTCGCGGTTGCCTGCCTCGGTGCCGTCACGGCGTATGCGGTCATGAATCTGCTCATGGGCGCGACGCCGCTCGCGATGCAGATCTGCGGACTTCCCTACGCGTCGGCCGCGATGGTCATCCAGTGGCACGTCGTCGGCATGTACGCGCCGGCCCTGGTGATGGGCAGCATCGTGCAGCGCTTCGGCCCGCTGCGCGTGATGATGGCCGGCGTCGTCACGTACTTCCTCTGCCTCGGCGCCGCGGTGAGCGGGCAGACGCCCGTGCACTTCTGGCTGTCGGGCCTGCTGCTCGGCATCGGATGGTGCGCGCTGTTCGTCGGCGCCACGGCGCTGCTCACGCACGCCTATGCGCCCGCAGAGAAGGCACGTGCGCAGGGCGTGAACGATGTCGCGGTGTTCCTCGTCATGGGCGCATCCAGCGCGGTGTCGGGCAGCGTGCTGGTCCGCCTGGGCTGGAACTGGCTCAACTACGCGGCGCTGCCGCTGTTGTGCACGACCGCATTGGCCCTGTCGTGGCTGGCGTGGAGCCGCAGCGGCCGCAGCGCGCTCGCCGCATCGCCCGTCAGGTAGCGCCAGGCGCAGGGCTCACGACGGTTTCAGGACCATCAGGAAGTAGATCGCCAGCATCGCCACGAATGCCGGATAGCCCAGCAGTTCCCAGCGGCGCGCGAGGCGCCAATAGCGGGCCGG
>JAEZCG010000024.1 GCA_023430065.1 Pseudomonadota bacterium
GATCTGGCCACCGCGCAGGCGCTGCAGGCACAGGTGCGCAAGTACGTCGATCTGGTGTGGATGTTCAACGCGCCGGCGGACGTGAGCAAGACCGTGCTCTCTGCCCGCCTGGGCATCGACTGCGGGCGTTCCGTTCCGCCCGTGAACCAGCTGAGCGAGGAGGAACGCAAGGAAGTGCTCCGGGCTGCCGAGGCGGCAGGGGTGACGCGCGCGCCCGCTGCGTAACACGGCAGCGATGCCCGACCATCATCGGTCCGCCTGCGCACAGAGGGCGCTCAGACTGCGACCACGTTGGTCAGCGCTTGGGGCACCAGCGATTGTTCGGATCGGCTTGGCAGATCTGCGCATACGCACTGCGCACATCCAGCGATGCACGTGCACCGGTTGCCGGGGCTTCGATGGTGACCGTGTCCACCGGCCGATCGGTGGCGAGCACCAGGGCGATCTGCCGTCGCGGTGTGCGCACCAGACCCTCTCCCTCGCTGGCATTGAGCACCGTGTCGGGGACCACAGTCGTGCTCACCACCTGGCCGTTGGCTAGCGCGGTGGCCGTTACGGCGTCCCCTCCGGGTTGACGTTCCGCGCGCGCGAGTTTTCGCGGCACGCGTGCCGGCAGTGCCGAATCCAGGCGCACGGTGTCGCCATCGATGGTGACGGCGAGGACCAGGCCGTCTACCGTGTCGGCCGCGACATGCCGATTCAGCGGATCGGCATCGTCCCCGATCGGGCGCGGTGGTAACAGCTCGGCCTTGCCGCCGTCGGATGCACTGGGCGTCAGCACTGCGTGCTCGACCTCGGTGCCGGTGCCTTCCTCCTGCGCCCCGACGGGCGGAACCAGCATCCCGAGGAGCAGCAGCGCCGGAAACCATGCCATGCAGAGCCGAAGTCGGTTCATCGCGCCCTCCTCAATAACAGTTGCCGCTGAAGCAGCGCGCGGCGTGGTTGCCGAGCGCCTTCCCCGACAACGTGCGCCAGTCGCTCGTGAGCGTGCGGTCTTCCATGGTCGTGTTCTGACCGTCGTCATTGCGCCAGGTGCCGGTGGTGCCGATCTGCACGCACTGGGACGCAGGCAGTCCATTGGCGGTCGAGGTGGACTCGCACGCTGCCTTGCTGCCCTCCACGTTCTTGGGAATGGAGATGGACGCGTTGCCGCCTCCTACATACTCGTCCCCGAGTCCGAACAGGAAGTGCCCGGCTTCGTGCTGCAAGGCCCAGGTCGCATCGCCAAGTGTCGTCTGCGTCGTACCCGCACCGCCGCCGAGCGAAATCGATGCGCAGTCGCGGAAGGCGTTCCGGTGCAGGATCACGGTGCCGTCGAACGCGGCCCGCACGTTCGACGCGGGGGCTGCAAAGGTACGTGTACAGCCTTCGCCATCCGCCCCCGTCGGTCCTGCCCACAGGTTGAACAGGTTCTTGAAGGTGCGGCTCCAGGTGGAGAACGTGTTGGTGTCGGTGTAGAACAGCGGCACGGCGATCGCCTGCAGGTCGTCGGTGAACGCGCGGTAGGTCGGCATGTCGGCGTCCGGCACGAAGCCGAAGTCGATGTGGCCGCTCCGATCGTCGCTTGACATGGGCATGCCGGTGCGCCAGACCGCCGGCCTGGCCGTTTCCCACGCCATGGTGATCGAGATGAAGCCGAGATTCACCTCGGTCTGCGTGAGCGGTGCACCGGCGGCATAGGTGACGAAGCCGGTCGACGCGTTGCGGCCGCGGGCGCTGCGGGCCGTGGCCTGGTAGCTGACGATGCGCCGTGCACCGAGTCGAATCGGCAACGTGCAGGTGACTTCGGTCTTCACGTTCGGGAACGTGCACACGGCGGCGACGTTGAACGCGCCGCTGCGACAGGGAATCAGGCTGGGAAGCACGAACCCGCCGCCCGTGCATGCCGTGAGCTCGCCGACGGTGGCATCGATGCGGATCTGGGCGATGCCGTCGCGCGGCTCGTTGGCGCGCGCGGTGATGGTCGAGGTGTGTGTCTCGGCGCGGTAGATCGGGTCGTGCAGGGCCGACAGGCGCGGCGATCCCGCACATCCCGCCAGCACTGCAAGGATAACCGCAGGCAATATCGGTTGCAGGCGCATCGCCACCTCCCCCGGTGACAGAAGCAATCACCCTACGCCGATCTCAGCGGGATTTCCATATGCTTTTCGCCTAGGACAGGCAGGCCTAGTTCCGGCACGTCGGTGATGCCGCACACCGCACGAACGCTTCCACGTCGTCGCGTAACTGCTTTGCCGAGTCCGGGTCGGTGTAGATCTGGTGCCCGGCCGTGTAAGTCTCGAAGCGCAGGTGCGCGCGCAGCGTGGGATCGAGCGCCATCTGGTCGAGCGCGTACTTTTGTGCGAGATAGGGCGTCGCCAGGTCGTACACGCCGGCGGCGGCGAACACGCGCAGGCGCGGATCGCGCGCCATCGCTTCGGCCAGCTCGTCGGCCACGTACAGATAGCCCTGCGCGCCGGGTGGACGCCACTTCCAGCTGCGGTTGGCCGTGCGTGACAGGTACTCGTAGCGCAGGTCGCTGCGATAGTTCAGGTTCTCGCGCAGGTAGGGCACGAGGGCCTCGAGCCAGGGGCCGGTGACGAGGAAGAAGCTGGGATCGGTGTCGCGGTCATCCCGGCCGCGCGCCGCGCCGGGGGTCGTCACCCGGCTGTCGAAGCGTCCGACGCGCGGGGCATCGGGCCCCAGCACCAGGCGGCCGAAGCGCGTCGGGCCGACGCGCAGCCCGTGCTGCGCGAGTTCGTCGCGCTCCAGCGCCGTGAAGCGGGCGAGCTGCGCGATCAACTGCGCGCGCTGTGCATCCGGCAGGGACGCGCCCTGACTCAAGCCGACCAGATAGTCCTGCATCGCCCAGCGCTCGGC
>JAEZCG010000071.1 GCA_023430065.1 Pseudomonadota bacterium
TGGTCGGATCCGTGCTCACCGATGCGATGAACTGGGCCGCCTCGCGCGTGATGCCTGAACGCGTCACGTACCACCCGAGTACGGTGGTGGCACCCAGCAGGAAGAACACGACCCCGCTCAGGCGCACCGTGTTCACCAGCGCCGCGCGCAGCGCCGCCCAACTCAGGTTGCGGTACAGGAGTGCGCCGATCAGCAGGGCGTAGACGGCCGCAAAGGCCGAGGCCTCGGTTACCGTGCTCAGACCGCTGAGGATGCCAGCCAGGATGATCACCGGCACGAGCAGTGCGGGGATCGTCGGCAGGAAGGCGCGCAAGGCCAATCGCAACCCTCCGTCTCCATGCACCGGGAACTTGTGCCGCCAGGCCAGCCAGATGCTCACCACCAGCATCGACACCGTCATCAGCACGCCGGGAACGATGCCGGCGACGAACAGGGATAGCACCGAGACATCGCGCAACATGCTCGCGTACACCACCATCACGATGCTCGGCGGGATGATCGGCCCGACGATGGAGGAGCACGCCGTCACGGCCGCCGCATATTCTGCTCGATAGCCCTGCTTCTTCATCGCCGGGATCATGATCTTGCCGATGGCGACGGTGTCGGTGATCGCAGCGCCGGTGAGCCCCGCGAAGAACAGGCTGGTGGTGATGTTGACGTGGCTGAGGGCCCCGCGGACGCGTCCGAGCAGCGCATTGTTGAAGTCGATCAGGCGTTGCGTGAGACCGGCCTGGTTCATCAGCTCGGCGGTGAAGATGAAGTACGGCACCGCCATCAGCAGAAACCCACTCACGCCCGAGAACATGCGATCGGCGATGACGGCGAGGAAGTCCGGGCCGCCGATGGAGACGCCCCCGGCCAGTCCGGACATGGCCATGACCAGTGCGATCGGCGCGCCGATCAGCAGCAGAACGACGAAGACGATCAGGGCCGCCATCAGCGATCCGCCGCCGCGACGGGCGGTTCGTCCGTCGTCAGGTCCAGGTGGAGAGGCTCCAGGAGCCGTATGCCGCAAGGCAGGTGCAGCAGCAGGATCAGCCCCGTTACCGGAACACAGGCCGATACCCAGCGGTGGTGCACTTGGATGCGGTCGGAGACCATGTAGGTCTGGTTCGATTCGATGGAGAAGATCCAGCCGTGCCACACCAGCAGTACGGCGAAGACGCCCACCGCAGCGACACTGAGCCACTGCAGCAGGCGCGCGGCAGCGGGCGGCACGCGGCGCACCAGCATGTTCATCGCCACGTGTTCGCCGGCCTTGAACGCGACGGTGATGCTGAGCATGCCGATCCATGGCACGAACAGGCGAGCGAGCGAGTAGGTCCAGCTCAGTGCCTGACCGGTGAGCGCCATGTAGAAGAAGCCGGCAAACGAGATGGCAAGCATCGCCAGCACGCAGGCGACGCAGGCGGCGATCGCGAGCCGATTGACCGCATCGCTCAGTGTGCGCAGGGCGTGCATGGCGTGGACCCTCTTGCCCTACTGCCCGTATAGCTTCAGGTCGCGCGCATCGACCGTCTTCTGCAGTCGCGTCACTTCTGCCCACAGTGCGTCTACGAGGCTGGACTTGACCTTGAATTCCTTGGTGATCCAGTCCTTCCACGCGGGCCGCGCGACGGCAGCCATCCGGTCGCGCTCCGACTGGGGCAGCACGTAGCACTGCTTGAACTTCTCGCAGGAGGCGGTCCAGCCGCGCACGGCGGCCAGCACCGCCATGCCGTGCGAGACCTGAACCGCCTCGCGCGCCGCCTCCACGATCAGAGCCTTGTGCGGGGCAGGCAACTTCTGGAACCACTTCTCGCTGACCATCAGGGAAATCGAGTTGTACACGTGCCCGCTGAGCGTGGTGAACTGGTTCACTTCCCAGAGCTTGAATGCCAGGCTGATGCCGGGTGCATTGAACTGCCCGTCGGCCAGACCGGTCCCGAGCGCGGTGAGTACCTCCCCCCACGGCAAGGGGGTCGCCGAGGCCCCCAGCGCCTTCATCGTGGCGATGTGCGCCGGATTCTCCTCGACCCGGATCTTCAGTCCCTTCAGATCGGCCATCGTCCTGATCAGGCGCTTGTTGTTGGTGAACGCAACGAAGCCCCCGCCGTCGTCGAGTGTGCCCAGGTAGCGCAGCCCGCTGGCCTTGATCGTCCCTCGCATGAAGTTGGCGTGCCACTCGCCGTCGAAGTAGGCCCGGGCGATGCGGTAATCCGGGAAGAGGAAGGGTGTGGTGACGATCTGGTAGTCCGGAAAGAATGACGACATCGCACCCGAGGAGATGAGCGTGGCCTGCACCGTCGTGCCGCGCTGCGCGGCCTTGGCCGTCTCGACCTCGCTGCCGAGCTGGCCGTTGCCGAACACTTGCACGTCGATCTCGCCGTTGCTGCGCGCCTCGACGATGGACTCGAAGTGCTTCATCGCCGGGTGGAATTCGTTGCTGGTGAGATCTTCCGGCGCCAGGTGGCTGATCACCATCGTGTACTTCGCGGCGGTGGCAGGACCGGACGGCAGCAGACAGCCCGCGAGCATGCAGATCGCGGCGACGCGTGCGGGCCATGCAGCCCGGTGGGATGCGAAATCGAGCACGGTATCTCCTCCCCCATGATGGTCGACGGTCCGCGTGCAGCGCGGACCGGCCTCAAGTGTCGGGGCGCGGCACGATGCCGTCAACTGTTCAGTCCCAGGCAGGTGGTGAAGCAGGCGGTGCTGGTGCACAATCCCGCTCATCTCTCTGAAAAGCGGTCAGAGACGCTAATTTCACGGGGCCGGTAGCCGTAGTAAAGCCAGCAAGCCACATATGCCGCCGACACGATGACGACCACGAACTTCTTCAATCTCTACAGCCACAACTTCGTCCGGGTCGCGGTCGCGATTCCCGAGGTGAAGGTGGCCGACCCGGCGTTCAACGCGGCGCAGTCGGTCGACCTGATCCGCGAAGCGGCGGCGGCGGGTGCCGTGCTCGTCACGTTGCCCGAACTCGGCCTCTCGGCCTACTCCTGCGAGGACCTGTTCCATCAGCAGGCGCTGCTCGATGCCGTCCATGACGCCCTCGGGCAGGTGATGCGCGAGACGGCGCAGCTGGCGGTGGTGGCGGTCGTGGGGGCGCCGCTTCAGGTGGACGGGTTGCTCTACAACTGCGCGGTAGTGATCGGCGGTGGGCGCATTCTCGGCGTGGTGCCGAAGACCTACCTGCCCAACTACCGCGAGTTCTACGAGTTGCGCCAGTTCACGCCCGGCGACACCTGCCCCCACGACGAGATCAGGTTGTGCGGGCAGTCCGTGGCGTTCGGCACGCGCCTGGTGTTCCGGTGCGAGGCGCAGCCGCTGCTTACGTTCGCAGTCGAGATTTGCGAAGACTTGTGGACCCCACTTCCGCCGTCTTCGTATGCAGCGCTGGCCGGAGCGCTGGTGGTGGTGAATCTGTCCGCCTCCAACATCACCGTCGGCAAGGACGACTGGCGGCGCCAGCTGGTGGCCAACCAGTCCGGCCGCTGCATCGCAGGGTATCTCTACTGCGCCTCCGGCTACGGTGAGTCGACCACGGACCTTGCCTGGGACGGGCACGGCATGATCTACGAGAACGGCTCGTGGGTGGCGGAGACGCAGCGCTTCCAGTACCACTCGCAGGTCGTCACCGGCGACATCGACCTCGATCGTCTCGCGCAGGACCGCATGCGCACGAACATGTTCAGCCAGTCCGTGCATCGCCATCGCAACGTCGTCGAACGGTTCCGCACCGTGGCGTTCGCGCTCGAGCTCCCTGGTGCGAAGCTGCTGCCGCTGTCGCGGCGCTACGAACGCTTTCCCTATGTGCCCTCCGATCCGACCACGCGCGATGTCCGTTGCCAGGAGGTGTACGACATCCAGGTGCAGGGACTGGTGAAGCGTCTGCGCACGATGCACACGGACAAGGTGGTGATCGGCATCTCCGGCGGGCTCGACTCGACGCAGGCGCTCATCGTGTGCGCGCGCGCGATGGACGTCATGGGGCTGCCGCGTGCGAACATCCTCGCCTACACCATGCCGGGTTTCGCCACCAGCGAGCGCACGCTGGACCAGTCGCGCCGCCTGATGCAGGCGGTGGGCTGTACGGCGGCGGAGATCGACATCCGTCCCAGCTGCATGCAGATGTTGAAGGATATCGGTCACCCCTTTGCGGAGGGCAGGCCGGTGTACGACGTCACCTTCGAGAACGTGCAGGCGGGGGAGCGCACCAGCCACCTGTTCCGCCTGGGCAATCTCCACAACGCGCCGGTCGTCGGCACCAGCGACCTGTCGGAACTCGCGCTGGGCTGGTCGACCTATGGGGTGGGCGACCACATGGCCCACTACCATGTGAACGCCAGCGTGCCGAAGACGCTGATCCAGTATCTGATTCGTTACGTCGCGCGCACGGAACAGCTCGGCGCGCAGGCGAGCCAGGTGCTGCTGGACGTGCTCGACACCATCATCAGTCCTGAACTCGTTCCTGCGTCGGAGGGCGGGCCGGTGCAGAGCACCGAGGCGTTCATCGGCCCTTACGAATTGCAGGACTTCCATCTGTACTACACCGTGCGTTTCGGCTATCTGCCGACGAAGGTGGCATTCATGGCATGGAGCGCGTGGCACGACCGCACGCAGGGCAACTGGCCCGACATACCCGAGGCCGCGCGCAACCAGTACGGCATCGCGCACATCAGGAAGTGGCTGACGGTGTTCCTCAAGCGCTTCTTCGCGCTGTCGCAGTTCAAGCGCAGCGCCTTGCCGAACGGCCCCAAGGTGGGATCCGGCGGATCGCTATCTCCGCGCAGCGACTGGCGCGCGCCGAGCGACGGCGAGGCGGCCGTGTGGTTGAAGGCGGTCGAAAGTGTGCCGGAGCGGGAGGAATGAGCCTCTCTCGGTGTCCCGAGCAGGGGTAGGAAGCCGAAGTCGTAAGTAGCGGAAAGCGGATGAATGTCCTGTCGTCAGGGACGATGAGTTGAAAGGAGCACTGTAGCCAGTGCTGGCTCTCGCGTTTCGCATTTCGGCCGTACTTGCAGCTGCGCTCTTCGTTATCGCAGTTGCGCTGTGCGGTTACTTTGCGCTGACGTCTCCGATAGCATTCCAGAAGTCGGTCGTGATCGAGTTCCTCGACCGGTCGCAATACGAACAGCCGAAGCCGCGGAGTTATGTCGACATTCGCGCCGTTCTGGAGCCTATCCCGTACAAGGGCGGCATGGTGTACGAGGTGCATCCCCGCCAAAAGTACCTGCGGACGCTGCAGGAAGGGTATGGGAACTGCTCCAATCTGGCATTCGGTTTGGCCTATTTCCTGCGCGATCAAAACGTCGCGTATCAGATCGTCTATATATTGCCTCCGGAGGACTTCTTGAAGGGCGGCGGGCACATGGTCGTGAACATGCCGTTCGCGCTCGATGGTGCGCGCGAGTACGGCATCGTCGATGTGCTCGAAGGGGGGCTGCCGAAATCAGATGGAAAGTTCGTCGACCTGGAGCTGCTTGAGAAGGGGAGTCTGACCAAGCCGTCGATACTGCCGATGAATTCAGCCAAGGATGACCAGTCAAAGTACTATGGCGAGTTCCTGGATAGCTCGGTTATAGGTACCGCGACAAGCGACGAGATCAATGCGTATTTCTCGTTCATCGAGATGATCTACGTTCCTCTCGGTCGCCCTCGCGTGGAGAAGATGCTGTACGACTCACTAGCCATCGTCTTCGGGTACTACCCGACTCTGTATGTTGCTAAAGAGGACGCAGCTGATCTCTTCGCAGGTCACGAATCAACCAGATTTCTCGCAATGGTTTTGCTGGCCGCCGTGCGCGCTTTTCTAGCGCTGGTCGTGCTGCTGACTGCTGGCAAGATGCTGATGACGGCGAGGAATCTACTGCACAAGTCGGCGCGCAGGTGATTCGTGCGAGGAGGCGTGCCGCCAAGACGACGAGCGCAGGTGTAAAGACCGATCAACATGCCTGCTGTGGGAGTATCCATGTCTGCTGAACCGATCGATTTCGATGCACTTCCTTGGCGCCATCCACTTCACGGCGCCCGTTTTAAAGTACACCGAGATGGCGCGAGGCAGATCAGGCTGGTCGAGTTCACTTCGGACTTCGTCGAACCGGACTGGTGTACCAGGGGTCATATCGGTTACGTTCTAGACGGCACCTTGGAAGTCAGCTTCAAGGGCCATCGTGTGACCTATCCGGAGGGTTCCGGTATGTTCATCGCGGCTGGCGAGTCGTCTGCCCACAAGGCGAGATCAGTTACGTCGAGCGTACGGCTGGTGCTGGTCGAGGACGTTTGACCGGTGTGCGCGGCTCGCTTGCCGCCAAGTGCACCTCGAGAGCCAATTGCACCCTGATAGGCCATTTGCACAGTGACGGATAGGGCGAGGGATCAAGCCGATGTTCCGTGTAGGGCTCATTTCCGATACGCACGGACTGCTGCGCCCGCCGGTGCTGGAATTCCTGCGCGGCAGCGGACACATCATCCACGCCGGAGACATTTGCAGCCCGGAGATCGTCGGCGTGCTGTCCTTGCTCGCGCCGGTGACTGCCGTGCGAGGCAACAACGATATCGGCGCGTGGGCGACCGAACTTTGTGAGGCCGCGTTCGTCGAGTTTGAGGGTGTTCGGATCCACGTGATCCACGACGTTTCGGATCTCGGTATGGGCTCCGTTGCGGCCGGCGTGCAGGTCGTGGTGTCCGGTCATTCCCACCGGCCGCAAATGCGCGAGCGCGATGGCGTGCTCTATGTCAATCCGGGCAGCGCCGGACCGCGTCGGTTCCGGTTGCCGATCTCTGCAGGGGAGCTGCTGATCGAGGATGGCGTGGTGACCCCGCACCTGCACGAGTTTCCTGCAGTCAAGGCGCGCTGAGCGGTCGGACGGCTGAAGGGCGGAGCCAGGTACCGCTCTTGGCTTGGTGCGAGAATTCCGGTTCGATCAATCACTCGATCAGGCGTCGTCATGACCTACCCCGGCCCCGTCGTCTCCGTGCAGTGGCTGCACGAGAACCTCAACACCTCGCCGATCCGCATCGTCGACGCGACCCTGCACCTGCCCGACACCGGCCGGGACGCGCGCGCTGAGTATCTGGCGGAGCACATCCCCGGCGCCGTGTTCTTCGACTACGCCCGCGTGGCCGATCCGGAGAACCCTCTGCCGCGCAAGTTTCCCCCGCCACAGCGCTTCGCCGACGAGGTCGGCGCGCTGGGCATCGACAACGCCACGCACGTGGTGGCCTACGACACCCTGGGCCTCTACAGTGCGGCACGGGCGTGGTGGCTGTTCAGGCAGTACGGTTACGACAACGTATCGATACTCGATGGGGGACTGAAGGAGTGGAAGGCGCAGGGGCTGCCGGTCGTCTCCGGTGAGGTGCAGGTACCGCGCAAGACCTTCGTGCCCGGTTCGCAACGCGACCTCCTTGCGCGCTGGCCCGACGTCAAGCAGGCGTCGGACGCCGGCGCTCAGATTCTCGACGCGCGCACGCCCGGGCGCTTCGCCGGCACCGAGCAGGACCGCTATCCCGGCACGCGGCCCGGTCACATTCCCCACAGCAACAACCTGTACTGGGCGAATCTGCTCGATCCGCAGACGCGCAAGCTGCTGCCTGTAGACATCATTCGTCAACGGATGGAGCAGGCCGGCATTTCTTTCGACCAACCGGTCACCCTCACCTGCGGCTCCGGTGTCACTGCCTGCATCCTCGCGCTCGGCCTGCATTTGAACGGCCACGACCGTTGGCGGGTCTACGACGGATCCTGGGACGAGTGGGGCCGCCGTGCCGATCTGCCGATCGAATCGGCGGGCTGAGCACGCCTACGCGCTCGGTGTTAGCGAGGGTTCCTCGCTTTGTTGCGTCCAGGGCGAGGATTCCTCGCCTCCGGCTCGGAATGACACCAGTGGGATGCCTGGTGCGCCCCCTGTCTGAAGTCCTACGGTGTCACCCGGAACGCTGAGTCCACGGCGAACCTTGGATGATCGCATCGCACGGTCGGTGAAACACGGCAGTTACACATGCTTACGATCTGTTTCCGTCGCGAAAGAAGCAGGTTACCTCTGGTGCGTAGAGTGGGAACCGTGCTGAACACGGACATCGATGTCGGTTCAGACAGCGGTTCCAACCCACTCAACCAGGAGATGACCATGAACGCCAAAGCCATTCTTTTCGTCGCCGCGATCGCCGCTTCCGCCAACGTCTTCGCCGCCGGCCGAGACAGCGTGTACGCCCAGCCGGGCGTGAGCATCAAGTCGTCCTCGTTTTCGAAGGCGACGACGGTTGCGACCAACGGTCGCAGCAGCGTCTACGCGAAGGATCTGCCCGCGCCGACGCGGACCACCCGCCACGCCGTCATCACCGAAAAGTTCGGCCGCGCGTAATCGTCGCATGCGCCCCCCGACAACGGCCCGCCACGCGGGCCGTTCCTCTTTCTCGGGGCCCGCGCGCAAACTCCCGTCCGGCTCGGCTGGAACCATCGGCAGGGGCAGTCAAGAAGAGCGCAACAGATAGGTCGCTACAGGCAGAGAACGAGCGTGTCGGTGCAGGCAGTGTCGAGCGCCGCCACTTCGACTTGCGCACGCAGGACTCTCAGCGCGCATACGTGTCCGGCGTCACGCAGGCGCGCCTGCAAGCTCACCAGGTCGTCGTGTTCGGCTTTGACCGCAAGCAGGCGCTCGCCCTTGCGAATGTATTTGCAGCGCACGACCTGCTTTACCGGTCCGGCGATCACCGTTCGCGCCTCGACGCGGATATCGAAGTGACGGTGCCGCGATTCCAGTACGCGGTAGCCCCACACACCCAACTCGGTACCCAGCAGCAGGGCGATGTCGTCTTCCCGCTCCGCGGGCAGATCGATCAGGCAGACGTGTCCGGGACGGCCTTTCTTCGTGATCGAGGCGAGCATCTGCACGTTGCGTGCCCCCGCGGCGAGGATCTGCTGCGTGGCGTGCTGCAGCGTCTCGCCGGTGGCGTCGTCCACCTGTACGAGCAGGAGCAGTTCGCTCATGTGGCGCACGCTATGACGCGCTGCGCGATGGTCGCGGCATTCTGTGCGCGCGCCTTGCCGCCTGGGATGCCGGCGCTCAAGTAGGCCGCGGACTCTGCGATCTCCGCTGCCTGCGCCGGATCGTGCAGGCCAAGGGCGGCGGCCATCGCCGCCGGTACGGTCACGTTCACGATGCTGTTCGCTGCCACCAGCACCTCGCCCACCATCGGGGCGACGAGCGGAGCGATCGCGCTCAGCTCCGGCGCCTCCCCGCGCGCCATCTTCGGAGCGAGGTCGTGGACGAAGCCCGGCAGCGCATGCCGCGTGCCGTCGATGCTCACCTCGACGTCGATCGCCGGATCGAACACGAACCACCGGCGTGCCATCCTGCTGTCGCGGCGCGCGGCGGCGGCGATGCGCGTGATGCGCATCTCGATCTGCCTGCCGGTCTTGCGTGACATGTGTGCGCTGGCACGCTGCTCGATGGTGTGCTGGCGCTGCGCGTCCAGAGCCCGTACGACCTCGGCCAGGTTCTCCCCGGCGCTCAGCCGGTCGTGCGCGAAGGCCGCGCGCCGGTGCAGGGCGTCGACGCGGTACGGCTCGGAGGCGAGGATCAACGCATCCGTCACCGGGCCGCGGCGGATCTGCGTGGCCTTGCGCGCCACGGTGTTCATCGACAGCAGCGTGGTGTCCGGGTCGATCGATGCCGCCGCCCGCACCTGACCCAACTGCGCTGCGACGGCTTCGGCATCGGCGCCATCCTGCAGCAGCGCATGGAATGCTGCGACGGCGTCGGCGCACAGGTGCCCGAGCGGAGGATCGCTCAGGCGGTGGAATTCCTCGAACACCTGCACGATCTCGTTCAGCGCCATCATGCCGATCACCGTCGGACCGCCGATGTCCTTCAGGATCAGGCCGAGATCGCCGAGCAGCTTGCCGGTCGGTACGGCGAGGCCGCTGAGGCGGAAGTGCAGCTCCGGCGGCAAGCCGGCGGTTGCAGCCGCAGTGCTGCCGGCAACGAATGCACTGGTGATTTTGCCATAGGGGCCGTACTGCTCCGCGACGTCCGCATCGGGGTGGATGATCTCCAGGATGGCGGCGGCCCCGAACAATGCCGCGCTGAACGGATGCGGCAGGATGCCCGCGCCGGCGAACGCATCCATCATTGCCTGGGTGCCGATGCGTGCGCCGCGCTCTGCCATGGCGGGGAAGACGATGTCCTCGCCCAGCGTGCTGTGCCCGAACAGCGGGCCGGCGGCAATGCCGGGCGGGACGTTCCTTCCGTCGATGGGGCTCAGCGTTCCGGCGAGCATGGCCTGGTTGATTGCCAGCACGGCAGGAAAGCCGGAGATCTTGTTGTTCATCTTGCCGGTCGGAATGGCCGCGACCCCACAGCGATCCACCCCGGCGATCATGCGTGCCGTGGCGCCGAGCTTGCGGTTGCCCGCCGGGATGCCGACTTGCGCCTGCGCGCCGGCGAGGTAGAGCATGACGGCCGACAGCAGCGCCGCGTTTGCGCTGTCGGCGCCGGCGTCACGCCCTGCGCGGATCGCCTTGGCGAGGAGGTCGTCGACCGGCTGATGCCTGGCATTCGCGAACTTCACCTCGACCTGCGCCCCGCGCAGGATCTCGTCGGCCAGGGTGTCGGCGATGGCGATGACGGGCAGGTTGAGCATGCCGTGACCGCCGGTCAGCGCCTCGATGCGGTCGTTGGTCAGCCAGTCGACGTTTGCCGTCGCACCCGCGACGGCGGCCAGGATTGCCTTGTCCCTGGAAATGCCGGGCGCTGGATCTGCCACGCCGCTCCTCCCGCTCGCCGGACCACCCGGCTCATCCGGATTGTAGCGTCGGCATGCTGCCGGCCCGTGTCCTGTAAGGAGTCACGCCGCACGCGGCGCGAACCGGGGACTGCCGGGGGTGCGGCGTGAGGCTCCGGTTTATCGGCGCTGGAGCCGGCTCAGCAGCTGATCCGCGAGCTGGCGCAGGCGGCCGGGCGCGGCAGGGGACGTCTGCGCGGGAGCGTGGGAAGGCTGGCGCCGCGCGGAGTAGTTCATGAAACCGTAGCCGCCGAACACGCTTCCTTGTGGTTCGTACTTCATGGTTCGCTCCTGCTGGGTTAGGCAACAGGCCCGAGCATCGGATGTGCCAGCGTCTTTACCCCGGGCCGTTCGACAGGTATAAGCGGCAGGTCGAACACCATCTGGAGGCGGGCCCGTGATGAATCGGTTGGGAGCAATGGCGTTGGTGGCGGCGGTACTGCTGCCCGTCGCCCCGATGGCGAATGCCGGTCCGGACGAGTTGGCGGCCGAAGTGGAGGCGCGGGTGATCGCGTGGCGGCGCGACATCCACCAGCATCCGGAACTCGGCAATCGCGAGGTGCGCACCGCCCGGCTCATCGCGGATCATCTGCGGGAACTGGGGCTTCCGGTTCAGACGGGCGTCGCGCATACCGGCGTGGTCGCCGTGTTGCGAGGCGGCAAACCGGGCCCCGTCGTGGCCTTGCGCGCGGACATGGACGCGCTGCCGGTGACCGAGGAAGTCGACCTGCCGTTCGCATCGAAGGTGCGTACACAGTGGGCCGGCAAGGAGACGGGCGTCATGCATGCTTGCGGCCATGACACCCACGTTGCCATCCTGATGGGCGTGGCCGAGGTTCTGACGCGCATGCGCAGCGAGGTGCCGGGCACCGTCAAGTTCATCTTCCAGCCGGCCGAGGAGGGACCGCCGCCGGGCGAACGCGGTGGCGCGGCGCTGATGGTCGAGGAGGGCGTCATGGACGCCGACCCGAAGCCTGAAGTCATCTTCGGCCTGCACATCGGGTCGATGCACGAAGCCGGCACCATCGCCTACCGGCCGGGTGCGGTGCTGGCCGCGGCGGACGTCCTGCGCATCACCGTCAAGGGCCGTCAGACGCACGGTTCCGCGCCATGGGCGGGCGTCGATCCGATCGTGGTCGCCTCGCAGATCGTGCTCGGCCTGCAGACCATCGTCAGCCGTCAGGTGAACATCCCGTCCGAGCCGGCGGTGGTGACGATCGGAGGGATCGACGGCGGCAACCGTTTCAACATCATCCCGGAAACAGTGCAGATGGTCGGCACCGTGCGCACCTTCGACGAGGCGCTGCGCGACGACGTTCATCAGCGCATTCGCCGCACTGCCGAGAATATCGCCGAAGCCTCGGGGGCGACGGCTGACGTGGTGATCGAGAAGCCCTACGGCGTCACCGTGAACGATCCCGGACTCACCGAACGCATGCTGCCGACCTTGAAGCGGGTGGCAGGCACGGAGAACGTCATCCTGCGCGACCGCGTGATGGGCGCCGAAGACTTCTCGTTCTTCTCGCAACGGGTGCCCGGATTGTTCTTCTTCCTCGGCGGTTCTCCGAAGGGTGTCGACCTCACCAAGGTTGCCTACAACCACTCGCCGAAGTTCTACGTCGACGAGTCCGCCCTGCTGCTCGGCGTGCGTGCGCTCACGCACCTGACACTCGACTACATGGAAGGCGCAGGGAAGTGACGGTCAGGGCACGCTGAGCTACACCGCGCGCTCGACGAGCCCCTGTGCGAAGGCGAGCAGCGCCGGTCCGCGCGGGGGCGCGGCCCACCAGCCCAGGGCGATGCCGAGCACGTCGGCGGCGATGTCTGCCACGGAGAAGTCGCGCACACCGCCCCAGCCCTGCATAACCTCGATCGCCACACCGAGCGCGAGCAGCGCGCCGGCGGTCACCGCACGCTCCGACCGCGTCAGCCGCAGTTGCGCGAACCACAGCATCAGCAGCGCATAGGCGAGCGCGTGCTGGATCTTGTCCGCGTGTGGAAAGGTCACGACCTGCGGCGGGCTGGGTGTGAGGGAGAGCCAGAGGAGGAGCGCGATGCCGAGCCAGCCGGCGATGCGCCAGGCGCTGCGCAAGGCGGACGCGGGGGTCACGTGAGCGGAAGCATCACGTTGTTCTCGTAGGCCGCGCGCTGGCGCAGCAACTGGAACCAGCGATGCAGGTGCGGGAACTCGGGTCGCTCGATGGGAAGCGCAAACCAGCGCCATACACCGCAGCCCAGCGGGATGTCGCCCATCGTCAGTGCATCCCCCGCCACGTACGCGTGATTTCTCAGATGATCATCGAGATAGCCGAGCACTTCGGCGGTGCGCGTGCGCGCCTCCTCCATCGCCTTCGTGTCGCGCTGATCCGCGTGGGTGCGGATCAGTCCCCAGAACAGAGGGCGCAGCGACGGCCACAGGGTGCTGTTCTGCCAGTCCATCCACTTGTCCGCCTCCGCGCGCACCTTCAGATCGTCCGGCCAGAGCCTTCCGGGGCTGTGCTTTGCGCTCAGGTAGCGCACGATCGCGTTGGATTCCCACAGCACGAAGCCGCTGTCCTCGATGGTGGGCACCAGGCCGTTGGGATTGAGAGCGCGGTACTGTGGCGTGTTCACTTCGCCGAACTCGCCGCCCGCGTCGATGCGCTCGTACTCGATGCCCATCTCTGCACACGCCCACAACACCTTCTGCACGTTGACCGAGTTGTTGCGGCCCCAGATCCTCAGCATGCTCGTCCTCCCCGGGTGCTGCGGACGATCGGGCCGGCAG
>JAEZCG010000075.1 GCA_023430065.1 Pseudomonadota bacterium
CCAACGCCTCCGAAGTGCCGTGCCAGGCAACCCGTCCTCGCTCCAGGATGGTGTGATGTTGCGCCAGCGCGATCAGCCGCTCGACGTACTTGTCGATCACCAGAATCGCCTGGCCGGCCGCACGCAAACCGTGCAGGCACTGCCAGATCTCCTCGCGCACCAACGGCGCCAGTCCCTCGGTGGCCTCGTCCAGCACGAGCAGGTGCGGGTTGGTCATCAGCGCACGGCCGATGGCCAGCATCTGCTGTTCTCCGCCGGACAGCTGATTGCCCATGCTGCGCCGCCGCTCCCGCAGGCGCGGGAACATGTCGTAGACGCGCGGCAGCTCCCAGGGGTCGCCCGAGGCATTGCGCCGGGCGCGGAACGCCACCAGGTTCTCCTCCACCGACAGGTTGGGAAAGATCTGCCGACCCTCCGGAACCCGTGCGAGGCCCGCGCGCGCGATGCGGTCCGCGCTCCAGCGGTCGATGCGCTCGCCGCGGAAGCGGACGCTGCCCGCGCCTGGCCTGAGCAGGCCGAGAATGCTGCGCACTGCGGTCGTCTTGCCCATCCCGTTGCGGCCGAGCAGCGTGACCGCCTCGCCCGCCTCCACCGTCAGGTCGAGGGCGAAGAGCACCTGGCTGGCGCCATAGCCCGCATCGAGGCCGCGCACCTCAAGCAGTGCCGACAAGCTCGTCTCCCAGGTAGGCCTCGCGCACGCGTGCGTCGTTGCGGACGTCCTGCGGCGTGCCCGTGGCGACGATGCGCCCGGACACCAGCACCGAGATGCGCTGCGCCAGTCTGAACACCGCATCCATGTCGTGCTCCACCAGCACGACGGTGACGTCGCGGGCGAGCTGCTCGATCCATTGCACCATCCGCACGGACTCCTCGGGCCCCATGCCGGCCATCGGCTCGTCGAGCAGCAGCAGCCGCGGACGCACGGCCATGGCCAGGGCCACCTCCAGCGTGCGCTGCTCGCCGTGCGCGAGCGTGCCGGCGACGACGTGCGCCCGCGCCTCCATTCCCACCCGGGCGAGCAACGCACGCGCGTCGCGTTCGATGCCTGCATCGTGCTTGCCGCGCCCCCAGAAGCGCATGCTCGACCCTGCCGCCGCCTGTACCGCGAGCGCGGCGTTGTCGAGCACGCTCAGGCGCCGGAAGATGCTGGTGACCTGGTAGGAGCGCACCAGTCCACGCCGGACCCGCTCGTGCATCGGGGCGCGCGTCACCTCCTTTCCGGCGAACGTGATGCACCCGGCATCGGGTCGCAGCGCACCCGAGATCAGATGCACGAGCGTGGTCTTTCCCGCTCCGTTGGGTCCGATCAGGGCATGCACCTCGCCCGCCTGCACGGCGAGGTCCACGCCGTCGGCCGCTGCCAGTCCGCCGAAGCGCTTGACCAGTCCGCGCAGGCGCAGCAAGTCATCCATCCCGCGCAGGCCTTCCGATGGCGTGGGCCAGCGTGGCCAGGCCGTTGGGCGCGAACAGCACCACGGCGAGCAGCACCAGCCCCACGCCCAGCTGCCAGTGGATCGTGTAGGTGGCGAGGATCTCCTCGAGCAGCAGCAGGACCGCCGCACCGGTCACGCCAGCCCAGAGCGTCCCCACGCCACCGAGGATGACCATGGTCAGCAGCAGGCCCGACTGCGGCCAGGCCAGCATTCCGGGACTGGCCAACTCGTTCTGGTTGACCAGCAGCGCCCCGCCCAGGCCTGCGACCGCGCCGGACACGACGAACGCGACCAGCTTGTAGCGGTACACCGGATAGCCGACCGCCTCCATCCGCGCCTCGTTCTCGCGAATGCCCTGCAGCACGCGTCCGAAGCGCGAGTTCACCAGCCGCGAGAACGCGAAGAAACCGCAGGCCACCACGGCCAGCACCAGGTAGTAGAACAGCGTGTCCGAGCCGAGGTCCGCCCCGGGCACCACCACCGAGCGCGCCGGCAGCGGCAGTCCGTCGTCGCCGCCATAGGCCTTGAGCGACACGACCACGAAGTAGGTCATCTGCGCGAAGGCGAGCGTGATCATGATGAAGTACACGCCACGGGTGCGCAGGCTGACGGCGCCGATGACCAGGGCCGCCAGGCCCGCCACCGCGACCGCCGCCGGCCACGCGATCCACGCGGACGTGATGCCGTGCTGCATGAGGATGGCGACGACGTACGCTCCCGTTCCGAGGAAGGCGGCGTGGCCGAAACTCACCATGCCGCCGAATCCGACCAGCAGGTTCAGGCTGGTCGCCAGCAGGGCGAAGATGAGAATCCGGCTGGCGAGCACGACGTAGAACGGCTCGTCGATGGCTTGCATCGCGAAGGGGAAGGCGATGAGCGCAACCAGCAGCGGCAGCGCGACGCGCCCGCGCAGCGGATGATCCAGGCGCACGTCCATCAGCCGCGCGCCGGAAACAGCCCCTGCGGACGCCAGAACAGCACGCCCGCCATCAGCACGTAGATGAGGATCGAGGCGAGGGACGGACCCAGGTCGCCAGCCACCGCCGGCGGCAGCACCGCGCGCAACGACATGGGCAGCAGGGTCCTGCCGAGCGTGTCCACGATGCCGACGATGAGCGCCCCCGCCAGCGCGCCGCGGATCGAACCGATGCCGCCGATGACGATCACCACGAATGCGAGGATGAGAATGCTCTCGCCCATCCCCACCTGCACCGCGAGCAGGGGCCCGAGCAGCGCGCCGGCCAGCGCGCACAGCGCGGCGCCGATCCCGAACACCACCGTGAACAGCGCCTTGACGTTCACCCCCATGGACAGCGCCATCTCGCGGTTGGACGCGCCCGCGCGCACCAGCATGCCGACACGCGTCTTCGCCACCAGCACATACAGCAACACGGCCACGGCCAGTCCCACGCCGATGATGACGAGGCGATACGCCGGATAGAAGAAGTCGGGGGCGAGTTCGACCGGACCGGCGAGCAGCTCGGGTGGATTGAGGGTGAGCGCCTGCGGCCCGAACAGGATGCGCATCACCTCGTTGGCGATCAGCAGCAACGCGAAGGTGGCGAGCACCTGCGACAGGTGATCGCGCGCGTACAGCCGGCGCAGGATCGACATCTCCAGCAGCATGCCGATCGCCGCGGTGCCCGCCAGCGCCACGATCACGGCCAGCAGGTACGACCCGCTGCTTCCGAGCACGAGCGCGGCGAGATAGGCACCGATCATGTAGAGAGACCCGTGTGCCAGGTTGATCATGTCCATGATCCCGAACACGAGCGTGAGCCCGGCGGCGAGCAGGAACAGCATCAAGCCGAACTGAAGCCCGTTGAGGCCTTGTTCGAGGAAGAGGATGAGGTCCATGACTGGGCTGAGGACGCGGCGGGCGCCTCTATTTCATCCTGCACTCGGCCGCGTAGAAGTCCTCGTGTGCGGTCAGGACGGTGGACACGAGCTTGTTGGTGAGCTTGCCGTCTGCGTCTTTCACCACCTGCCGCAGGTAGTAGTTCTGGATGGGCACGTGGTTGACGTTGAACCTGAAGGCACCGCGCACCGACTGGAAGTTCGCGGCCTCCAGCGCCTTGCGCAGTGCGGGCTTGTCCTCGATGCGTCCGTTGACCGCGCGCACGGCCGCATCGATGAGCAGCGCGGCGTCATACCCCTGCGAGGCGTACAACGTCGGGGTGCGCCGGTACCGCTCCCGGAACGCAGCGACGAAGCGCCGGTTCTGCGGATTGTCCAGGTCGTGCGCCCACTGCGCGGTGTTGAACATGCCCAGCATCGGCGCGCCGACCGCCTTGATGATGTCCTCGTCCGCGGAGAATCCGGGACCGACCAGGGCGATGCTGCGATTCAAGCCGGCGGCGTGATACTGCTTGATGAAGTTCACGCCCATCCCGCCCGGCAGGAAGATGTAGACCGCCTGCGGCCTGGCTGCGCGCAGCTGCGCCAATTCGGCGGCGTAGTCGAGCTGTCCGAGCTTGGTATAGATCTCGTCGATCACGGCGCCCTTGAAGAAGCGCTTGAAGCCGGTCAGCGCATCCTTCCCCGCCGGATAGTTGGGTGCGATGAGCACCACGCTCTCGTAGCCCTTGTCGGCGACGAACTTCCCGGCCGCCTCGTGCGCGCCGTCGTTCTGCCAGGAGGTGCTGAAGAACCAGGGGCTGCAGCCCTTGCCGGACAGCTGCGAAGGTGTGGAATTGGCGCTGATCAGCCAGGTCTGCGCGTCGAACACAGCCGGAGCCACCGCCAGCATGACGTTGGTGAAGACGATGCCCGTGACGATATCGACGCGGTCCTTCTTGATCAGGCGCTCCACCAGCTGCTTGCCCGTATCGGCGCTCTGCTGGTCGTCGCCCACGATCAGTTCGACGGCGAGTCCGCCCAGTTTGCCGCCGTTCTGCTGCATCGCCAGCGCAAACCCGTCGCGAATGTCGAGCCCGAGCGCGGCCGACGGACCGGACAGCGTGCTGAGAAATCCCACCTTGAGGCGGTCGGCGGCGGTCGCGGGGCCTGCGCCCAGAAGCAGCAGCGCCGCGAGCGCGGCAACCAGCATTCTCATCGGATTCTCCCCCTCGTTCTTGTTGTGCCGGTCCCGGCCGACGATGCCGGGAATCATAACCCAGGGTGAACGGCGGACCCGGGAACCGAGCCCCGGAAGACAGGAGGCGGACGCGACCGAAGCGCGCAGACCTAGGGCGAGGTGAACAGGGGAGCGAGTTCCGGATGGGCGATCGCGGCGGCGAGCAACTCGCGGCCGAGTAGGCTCTGCAGCAGGTCCTCCTTGGCGACGATGGAGCGCCCCTCGTCCGTGGCCAGCATGCGGGCCAGGAACTCCAGTTCCGCGACCGTGTACGCCTGCGCCATGCTGCGCACGATGACGCCGCGCACGATGCCGATCACCTGCGGATCCTGCAGCGCATCGAGCGATGCCTGGTAGCGATCCTCCGGCAACGACGCGAGCGCGCGATACAGCTGGCGGGTGGCGAGCTCCCGGTAGGCCGGAAGCTCGAACAGGCGTTCGGCCGCGCGCAGGGTGTCCGGCGCCACGGGCGCCGGCTGCGGCACCTCCTGCTGCGCGCCGACGGCGTGCGCCACCGTCAGCCACGCCACGAGCCCGACGCACACCATGGCACGGCGCAGGCACGCGCTCATCGCAGCACCTGGGCGCGCAGGTGCGCGCATTCCTGTTCCAGATCGTCGATGCGCTCGAGCAGGGCCGCGACCAGGGCAATCCCGGCGATGTCCAGACCGAAGTCCAGACGCAGGCGTGCGGCACGCCGGCCGAGTGCGATGCAGCGTGCCGAGTAGCGCCAGCGTCCGGCCGTCCCGGACAGCGGCTCGAACACGCCGTACTCGGTCAGTTCCACCACTTCGGCGCCGGTCAGCCCGGTGGATCGGGCCAACTCCTCCAGATCCACCTCGAGGTGCTCGGCGAGCAGGGACGCGAGTTCGCTGCTCATGACCGTCTATCCGAAGTGGGCGCGGGGATTGAACGACGAGGCCTGCGCGAGCTCACGGTACAACTCCTTCTCGCGCTCGCTCAACACCGACGGCGTGACCACCTGGAGCACCGCGAACAAGTCACCGTGTTCCTCGCTCTTCGGCCGCGGCAGTCCGCGTCCGCGTACGCGCAGCTTCTGCCCGGCGCGCGACCCCGGCGGAACCTTCAGCGTGACCCGTCCGGTCAGCGTCGGGATGTCCACGTTGGCGCCCAGCGCTGCTTCCCACGGCGCGATCGGCACTTCCAGGTAGAGGTCGTGGCCGGTGACCTTGAACAGCTCGTGCGGTCGCAGACTGATGTTGAGGTACAAGTCGCCTGCCGGAGCGCCCCCCTGCCCCGGCGCGCCCTTTCCGGGAACGCGCAGGCGCTGGCCGTCGCTCGCCCCCTTGGGAATCCGGACCTTGGTCGTGCGGGTCACCCGCTGCAGCCGCCCGTCAGGCTGCATCTGTGTAAAGCTCAGCGGAATCTCGACCTCGGTTGCGCGCAGCAGATCGTCGATCCCCACCGTGACGGTGACCTCGGCATCCTGGCC
>JAEZCG010000091.1 GCA_023430065.1 Pseudomonadota bacterium
CCGCCTACCACATGATCCAGGCGATCCTGGGCGCGAAGGCCGCCTACGAGAAGGCACAGGGCGGCAAGGCCACGCGGCCTACGACCGAGCAGATCGTCGCCGCATTCGAGCACCTCAGCTTCGAGACACCGAGCGGGACGACACGCATGGCGCTGGGCG
The DNA here is from genome assembly GCA_023430065.1 of Pseudomonadota bacterium. Lineage (GTDB taxonomy): Bacteria > Pseudomonadota > Gammaproteobacteria > Burkholderiales > SHXO01 > SHXO01. The sequence continues at coordinate 160 of JAEZCG010000091.1, forward strand.
AGGGCCATCAGGGCATCCAGGATCACGCCTACGGTATGGTCAAGACGGTCGACGGTGCGCTGACCGTGGTCAATGTGACGCGCTATCCGGCCGAGGAGGTGAACCCGCCACCCGGGGTGAAGAGCGAGGCGTGGATAAGGGGCGGAATGAAGCGATGACTGCGCAGCCGCTCTCACGGGGTCGACGGTGACGTCCCGACAACCCGGCGAGATCCGCAGTCCCGCCGAACAAGAAGGCCTCACCATGGAACGCATCCTCCTCATCCAGGGCGCCAACATGAGCTACCTCGGCCAGCGCCAGCCGGAGATCTACGGGTCCACCACGGCCGCCGAACTCGACGCGATGCTGCGCGCGCACGCCCGCGAGCACGCCTACTCGCTCGAGATCTTCTACACCAACATCGAGGGCGAGGCGATCAACAAGCTCTACGCTTCGGTGATCGACGGCGTTCGGGGCCTGGTGATGAATCCGGCGGGGTTCAGCCAGGGAGGGTTCGCACTGCGCGACTGCATCGCGGCCCTGCCCTTTCCCTATGTCGAGGTGCACATGACCAACGTGGAGAAGCGTGGGATCCATTCGGTGCTTGCGCAGAACGCCGCCGGCGGCGTGTACGGCTTTGGCGTTGACTCCTACTTCCTCGGACTCGAGGCGATGCTGCGCCTGCTGCGCAAGCCACCGCCGCGCGGCTAGCGCGAGAAGCTGCCGCCGCGGGCGTTGTGCCCGCCGTCCACCGTGATCACGATGCCGCTCACGTACGAGGCCCGATCCGACGCAACGAACACCACGACGTCGGCGACTTCCTGGACAGTGGCGGCACGCTTCATCGGCAGCCCGTCGAGCAGTTCGCGCCAGCGCTCCGGATCGCCGAGTTGATCGGCAGCGCGCCCGCGCATCAGCGTCACCAGGCGCTCGGTCTCGACCGCGCCCGGGCTCACCGCCAGAACCCGCACACCATGCTCGAGGCTGTAGCTGCCGAGCGTGCGCGAGAACGCATTGAGTGATGCATTCCCGGCCGATCCCGCGATGTAGCGATAGTCCAGCCTGTCCGCAGCGAGGCCGGTCACATTGACGATGACCCCGTGTCCCGCCGACTGCATGGCCGCGTAATAGGCGCGCGACATGTTGATGTAGCCGAACACCTTCAGGTCCCATGCCTCGCGCCAGCGCGCCTCGTCCACGTGCGCGAGGTCCCCGCCGGGGATGGCGCCGGCGTTGTTGACGAGGATGTCCGGCGTTCCCGTGGCGGCCAGCAACGCCGCCACGCTCGCGCTGCGCGACAGGTCGAGCGCGTGGCAGGCCACGTCGATGCCGTACTCGGCCCGGAGCCGGGACGCACCGGCTTCAAGCCGATCGGCCGATCGCGCCACCAGGTGCAGGTGGCAGCCCTCCTTCGCCAGCGCCGCTGCAACCCCCAGGCCGATGCCTTTCGACGCCCCCGTCACCACCGCCCTGCGCCCCTGCAATCCCAGTTCCATTCCTGAACTCCCGCTTTCGTTTGGCTTGCGCACGTCGATGCGCGCGAACAACTATTCCCGCCCGCCGCGAGGTCGCGCGGCAATCACCAGCATCCCGAATACACAGAGCGCCGGCCCCAGCGCAGCGAACGCGTAGCCGCCCGGCCAGCGACGGCGGTCGAGGAAGGCCTTGCTCCCGTCAGGCGCGATGAAGCAAGGGTGCACGGAGCCCAGCGGAAACTCGTCGGTCAGGTCCACCGGCTTGCCGTCGATCATCTCGCGCGGCGGGCCGATCAGCCACTCGGTGCCGCCGACGCGCCACGGCGAGTACGTCTGTCGCACGTGGCGCTGTCCTTCGCGATCGTAGGTGAAGGCCAGGTGCATGTACGTGTGACGCTCGCTCCAGATCTTGCTGCCGCGGGAGGTGTAGGTACTGCCCTCGACGATCACGCAGGACGACTGCGGCCATGCCTGCGCGCGCCACCAGCTGAGCCATGGTTCGATGCTCATGGCCTTGGTCGCCAGCAGCCCCGGCAGGATCGCGCAAGCGCCCACGACGGTGTAGCCTATCGCGCGTCGCGTCGACAGCGAGGCGAGCCACTCTCTCCAGCTGAGCGGCGGATCGGGCCGGAAGCGCAGCCAGCGCCAGATCTTGCGAATGCCGCGCAGCGCGCCAAGGTTGAGCAGCAGGGCGAGTCCCCACGCCGGGTACAGCCAGCCGGAGGCGGCGAACTGCTCGCCGATCGGCCCCCAGGTTAGCAGCGCGGCGGCGCCGAGCAGCACCGCGCCGAAGGCCAGGGCAACCAGCGCATCGAAGGGAAAGCGCGGGAAGTTGCGGTCGCCCACCACGGCCCCTCAGGGATTCACCACCACTTCCCGGATCGTGTCGCCCCGGCGGATCGCGTCGAAACCGCTGTTGATGTCCTCCAGCGCGATGCGCCGCGTGATCAGCTCGTCGAGCATCAGCTTGCCGTCCAGGTACAGCTGCGCAAGCCACGGGAAGTCCCGGCGCGGACGCGCATTGCCGTAGCTGGAACGCACGATCTGCTTCTCGCCCATCAGCGAGCCCCAGCGGAAGGACACATCCTGATCGACATTGACCTTCCCGAGAAAGACGACACTGCCGCCCGGTCGCACCGATTCCACCGCGAGCCGGAACGCCTTCTCGTGCCCGGCCGATTCGAACACGTAGTCGGGGCCGCGACCACCGGTCAGCTTCCGGAGCTGCTCGAGTGCATCCGGCGCTCCGCCGTCGACTGCAACGTGCGCACCGAACCGCAGCGCCGTCTCGCGCTTGTCCGCACTGAGATCCGCCGCGATGATGAGTCCCGCGCCCGCGATGCGCGCACCCTGAATCGCGTTCAGCCCGACCGCCCCGCAGCCGATCACCAGGGCGCTGGCGCCCGGCGTCACCGGCACCTTGCGCGTGGCCGCGCCCACTCCCGTCATCACGCCGCAACCGATCAGGCATGCGCGGTCGAAGGGGATGTCCTTCGGCACACCGATCGCGCCCGACTCCGGCACGACGCAGACCTGCGCGTGCGAGGACACCACCGAGAAGTGGTGCATCGGCCCGCCGCCGCGTGACAGGCGCGGGCGGCCGTCGAGCAGCAGGCCCTTGGGCTGGTGACGGGAGAACGGCTCGCACAGGATGGGCAGATCGCGTTCGCAGTAGAAGCAGTGGCCGCAGTGGGGATTCCAGGAACATACGACGTGGTCGCCGACTTTCACCCGGGTGACCTCGCTGCCCACCGCCTCGACCACGCCGGCCCCCTCGTGCCCGAGCACGATCGGCAGCGGATAAGCAAGCGACCCCTCGATCACCTCCAGATCCGTGTGGCACAGCCCGCTGGCACCGATGCGCACCAACACGTCGGTCGGCGCGAGCTCGCCCATCTCGATGTCCTCGATCGCGAGCGGCGTGCGCACGGCGTTGAGTACGGCGGCTTTGAACCTCATGCCTCACCCCCTTTTACCGCGAAGGCCGCAAAGAGCGCCAAGCGCACCGTCATTCCTCTGCGTCCTTTGCGCGATGCGCGTTGAATGCTTTCTCTGTCACCCGCCCAGCCCCGGCAACCACAGTGCAATCTGCGGGTTGAACAGCACCAGCGCCAGCACCAGGATCTGCAGCACGATGAACGGCCACAGGGAGGCGAAGATCTCGTTGAGGGTCACGTCCTTCGGGGCAACGCCTTTCAGGTAGAACGCTGCGGGGCCGAACGGCGGCGACAGGTAGGAGACCTGCATGTTCAGACAGAACAGCACTCCGAACCACACCGGGCTGTAGCCGAGCTCGCGGACGATGGGCACGAAGATCGGCATGGTGAGCAGGCAGATGCCGACCCAGTCCATGATCGTGCCCAGCAGCAGCAGAATGGCCATCATCAGCAGGATGACGACGACCGGCGCGACGTCCAGGCCGGTCATCAGGTTCTTGACGAAGGCCGGTCCGCCGGCGAGGTTGTACACGCCGATCATCGCGGTGGCCCCGAACGACAGCCACAGCAGCATGCCGCAGGTGCGCATCGTCTGTACAGACGACTCGCGCACCTGCGTCCAGCTCAGCTCGCCGCGCACGGCCGAGGCGATCAGGGTGCCGACCACCCCCATGGCCGCCGCTTCGGTGACCGAGGCGATGCCCAGGTAGATCGTGCCGAGCACCGCCATGATGACCAGCAGCGGCAGCACGAGCCCGCGCAGTTGCGCGAGCTTGCGCCCCAGCGGAATCGCCCGCTCGGCCTCGGGCGCGGGCGGTCCCAGGCGTGGATCGGCGAAGCACCGGACCAGAATGTAGATCATGTAGACGGCCGACAGGATCAACCCCGGCACGATGTTGGCGGTGAACAGCTCGCCGATCGGCACGTTGACCGTCAGGCCGTAGATGATCAGCACGATCGAGGGCGGAATCATCGTTCCGAGCGAACCGCCGGCGCAGATCGTGCCGATGGCGAGCTTGCGGTCGTAGCCCAGCCGCAGCATCTGCGGCAGGGCGATCAGACCCAGCAGCACGATCTCGCCACCGATGATTCCGGTCATCGCACCCATGATGGTGGCCGCCACCATCGTCTGCACCGCGAGCCCGCCCGGCAGCCGGCCGGCCCACACGCGCATGGCATCGAACAAGTCCTTCGCGACACCGGATTTCTCCAGCAGCGATGCCATCATGATGAACATCGGCACCGAGACGAGGGCGTACTCGTTCATGAAGCTGTAGATGCGGCTGGCGATCAGCGTCAGCCCCATCGGACCGTAGAGCCCCAGGCAGAAGGTCACGCCGATCAGGCCAGTGACGAACGCGAGCGGCAGGCCGATCGCCAGCAGCGCCAGCATGGAGCCGAACATCAGCACGGTGATCCACTCGATGCTCATGGCGTTCGGGTCAGTGGCGGGCGCGCAGCCGGCGCAGATCGGCGATCAGGTGAACCAGGGACTGGACGCCCATCACGGCGACGGCCAGCGCGAACATCGTCTTCAGATAGGCAGGGATCGGCCAGTTGATCGCGGTGCCGGTGGTCTCTCCTGCTTGCAGGGCGACGATCGCCTGCCGCGTCGCGGCGTAGGCAAGCAGCAGGCAGAACACCAGCGTGAGCAGCGAAGCGACCGCGCGCGCGATGCGCTGCGCACGCGGCGCCAGGCGCTCGTAGACGACGCTGATGGTGATGTGCTGCTGGCGCTGGTGCACCAACGGGCCGCCGACCACGAAGCAGGTGGCCGCGAGCGCGACCGCCAGCTCGTGCACCCACATGGTGGGTGCGCCGAACAGATAGCGCATCACCACTTCGTACGCGCTGATTCCGACGATGACGATGAACAGATAGCTGGTCAGCTCGCCGAAACGCTCGACGACGCGGTCCCAGCCGTGGTGCGGTGGCTCCATCTCTCCCCCGGTTCGCGCGCACAAGAAAAAAGGGGCGAGGCCCCTTTTTCCCTGCTTCGTCACCCGGTACAAGCCGGGCTCCAGGATGTCGTCTGCCCGCCTGCTTGCCGGATCCACTCCTTGCTCGACCGGGCTTCGTCACCGACGAAGGCGCGGTTCCAGATCGTCCTCGGGGCAGCCGAACCTACTGCTTCAACAACCCCAGACGCTTGAGGAAGGCGACCTGCGAGTCGTACACCTTCTGCGCCATGGCGCTGCGGGCAGCATACTCCTTCCACACCTCGCGCGCGACCTCGCGGAAGCGCTGCCGCTCCGCGGGCGAGAGGTCGATCGGCTCGAATCCGTTGTCGGCGGCCGCCACCGCGATGGTCGTGTCGGCGAGGTAGTTGCGCTGGATCATCGCGGTCGCGAATTCGTGCGCGGCCGCTTCCACGACCGCCTTGAGATCGGCCGGGAGCGCGTCCCACTTCGCCTTGTTGATGGCGAGGTCCGCCATCGGCATCGAGTGGAAGCCGGGATAGTTCGGATACTTCGCCAGCTTGTGGTAGCCGAGTTCGTCGTTCATCGACAAGGTGCCCCAGTCGCTCGCGTCCACCACCCCGCGCTCCAACGCGGTGTACACCTCGCTTCCCGGCAACTGCACCGGCGCCGCCCCCATCCGGCTGAAGATCTCGCCGCTCATGCCCTGCGGCGCCCGGATCTTCACGCCCTTGAAGTCGGCCAGCGTGCGCAATGGCTTCTTCGACACCAGGGACTCGACGCCGTACCACACCCCACCCACGTAGTGCACACCATAGTTGTCATACAGTTCCCGGGCCAGTTCCTTGCCACCGCCATACTCCATCCACATCTGCATCTGATAGGGACTGTCGAACGCACCCTGGGGATCGCCCAGCAGTGCGAACGCCGCGTCCTTGCCGGTGAAGTAGGCCGAACCGCTATGCTGGCCGTCGAGCACGCCGGCGGCGACGGCATCCAGGCTTTCGGGGGCAGCGACCACGGTGTTGATCGCCAGCGCCTCGATCGTCAGTCTCCCGCCGGACAGCGTCTCGACGCGCTGCGCGAACTGCTCGAAGAGCTGCTGCGGCAGCGTCCCGCTCTGCCACAGCGATTGCACCTTCCACTGCACGGCGGCCTGGCTGGCGCTCCCCTGTGCCGTCGCGGTCTGTTCACGCTTCTGGCAGGCCGGCAACAACAATGCGGCACACAGCAGCGCGATGATGCTCGCTGAAACTTTCATCGTCTTCCTCGTTCCGGGCCGGTCTGCGCCGGCTGCGCGACCTACTGCGGACCCTTGTCGGTCCCGCGATACAGGATGCGCGCCGCGGCATCGGTCACCTGCGCGTGCACCGCCATCGCTTCCGGATCCATGTCCGCCTTCGGTCTCGGCTCCATGTCGAAGTGATGGTAGTCGTCGACGCCGCGCACCAGCATGGCGCTGTCGCGTGGACCCGCCAGCTGCTTGAGATAGGTCGGGATGTAGCGCACGGCAAAGCCGATGCGACGCACGTCCGAGCTGTTCGGCTCCGACCCGTGCACGATGCGCACGTGGTGCAGCGAGAACTCGCCCGGCTGCAGCACGATGTCCACCACGCGCGACTCGTCGACCTCCACCTGCACCTCCTGCCCGCGGGTGAGCAGGTTGTTGGCGGCGAACGTGTCCTTGTGCGGCAGCTGCTCCAGAAGGTGCGTGCCGGGGTCGACCCGCATGCAGCCGTTCTCGCGGGTACTGGGCGACAGCGCCACCCAGGCGGTGATCACGTCGGGATGGCTCAGCCCCCAGTAGGTCGAGTCCTGGTGCCACGAGATGTAGCCGGAATCGCGCGCGTCCTTGACGAACAGGCTGCTGCTCCAGCACAGCAGGTTCGGGCCGAGTACGTCCTCGACCGCATCGAGAATCACCGGGTGGCGGATGAGCTCGTCGGCCCAGGCCAGTGCCAGATGCGGTTTGTTGCGCAGGCCGGTCTTCATGACCGAGGTGCCCAGCTTCCGCTCCAGGTCCTCGAGCTTACCGCGGTAGCGGCCGGCCTCCTCGGCGCTCATCGCACGCACCGGGAAGTGGTATCCGTTGCGCGCATAGGTCTCCACCTGCGCCTTCGTGAGAACCTTGGTGGGCCGCTCCGTCGCTGTCGGACTGATCGTTTCCATGTGCTGCCGTGCTCCTCTTGTTGAAGAGCGCGC
>JAEZCG010000147.1 GCA_023430065.1 Pseudomonadota bacterium
GCTGGAGGCGGTGGCCGCGGCGATCCGGGCGAAGGGCGGCGAGGCACGCGCGCAGGCCTGCGACGTGGGCGACCGGGCTGCGCTGGACCGCCTGGCCCAGATCGCACCCGCGCACTTCGGCGATCCCGACATCCTCGTGAGCGCCGCCGGCGTCAACCCGCGTCCCCCGGTCGAGGACATCACGCCCGCGATGTGGGACGAGGTCATGGCGGTCAACCTCGACGCCCCCTTCTTCCTCGCGCAGCGACTGGCGCCCGCGATGCGTGCGCGCCGATGGGGGCGCATCGTCAACATCTCCTCGCAGCAGGCGATCCGCGCCTTCAACAACAGCGGCGCCTACGGGGTGTCCAAGGGCGGCATCAGCGCGATGACGCGGGCACTGGCGGAAGCGTGGTCGCGCGACGGTGTCACCTGCAACGCGATTGCACCCGGCTACGTCCCGACCGGGATGACCACCGCGGTCTTCGACGGCGGCGAGCGCGAGCGCTGGGCGGCGTCGCTTACGCTCGCGGGCCGCAATGGCGCGCTGGAGGATCTGCGTGGGATCACCGTGTTCCTCACCAGCCGCGCCAGCGACTACGTCACCGGCCAGACCATCTTCGTGGATGGCGGCATGTGCGCGCACTGAGCACGGCGAACCGCGGGCGACGGCCCCGATCGTTTAGAATCATCGATTCTCTCCGTCGGCATCGGCGATGCGCCGGCCGTGGGGAGCATTCACCCGGGAGGACACCAGCACATGGGCAAGACATTCATGCGCGCAGTCGCCACCATGGCGCTCGCCGCGCTCGCGGCATATTCGGGACTTGCCGGCGCACAGGAGAAGCGCGACAAGATCCGCATCGGTTTCGTCACGTTCCTGTCCGGCCCGGCCGCCGGCCCGTTCGGCGTGCCCGCCCGGGTCGCCGCCGAGGCCATCGTCGAGCAGCTCAACGCCGGCAAGGCGCCGGCGCCTTACGACACCAAGGGCTTCGGCGGTGCGCCGCTGGAACTCGTGATCATCGACGAGGCGGGCGGCACCACCAAGCAGGTGAGCGAATTCCGCAACCTGGTCTCGCGCCAGAACGTCGACTATGTGATCGGCTACATTTCCAGCGGCGACTGCCTCGCCATCGCCCCCGTCGCCGAGGAGCTGAAGAAGATCACGGTGCTGTTCGACTGCGGAACACCGCGCGTGTTCGAGGAAGCGAGCTACAAGTACGTGTTCCGCACGCGTCCGCACGCGACGATGGACGCGGTGGCCGCCGCCAGGTACCTGCTGGAGATCAAGAGCGACGTCAAGACCTACGGCGGCATCAACCAGAACTACGCCTGGGGCCACGATTCGTGGAACGACTTCGACCTGGCGATGAAGACGCTCAGGCCGGCAGCGAAGGTCACCACCTCGCAGATGCCGAAGTTCGGCGCCGGCCAGTACGGCGCGGAGATCTCCGCGCTGCTGCAGAGCGGATCCGACGTCATCCACTCCAGCCTGTGGGGTGGCGACCTCGAGGCGTTCATGATGCAGTCGGTGCCGCGCGGGCTGTTCCGCAAGAGCCAGCTGGTCCTGGTCGCCGGTGAACCCTACCTGCACCGCCTGGGGGCTACCATGCCCGATGGCACCATCGTGGGCGCGCGCGGTACGCACGGCGTGTTCGCGCCCGACAGCGCGCTCAACACGTGGCTCAAGACCATCTACCGGTCGAAGGCCGATCACGACCCGAACTATCCCGCGTACAGCGTCGCGCTCGCCTTCCTGGGCCTGAAGGCCGCGTTCGAGAAGGCCAAGGTCGAGCAGCTGTCGAAGTCGATTCCGATGGGCGCGAACAAGGGCGTCAAGGAAGAGATGGAGAAGGCCTACAACGTCGGACCCGGCGACGAGCAGGTCATCGCCGCCTTCGAGGGCCTGAGCTTCGATTCTCCCAGCGGACGTGCCAGCATGTCGCTCGGCAAGGGACACCAGGCGGTGATGGGCACCGCGTATGGGGTGACCAAGCGCGTCGGTGGAAAGGTCACGGTGACCGACATCAAGCGCTACCCGGCCGAGGCGGTCACTCCGCCGGAGGGCATGTCCAGCCCGGACTGGATCAAGGGCGGCATGAAGCGGAAATAGGCAGCGCCCGCGACACCCGATTACAGCGATGAATCAGTTCCTCGCCATCGTCATCGACGGCATCATCTACTCGTCCTGGCTGTTCGTCATCGCCGTGGGTCTGACCCTGATCTACGGCGTGATGAAGATCCTCAACGTCGCGCACGGCAGCCTCTACGCCCTCGGCGCCTACGCCGCCACGGCCTTCGGCGGCTACTGGCTGGCGCAGGGCTACCCGCCCATGGGCAGCTACGGGATGCTGGTCCTCGCTGCCATCTTCGTCGGCCTGGTGGCGGGTCCGCTGATCGAGCGCGGGCTGCTGCGGCGGGTGTACGGCAAGGAGGAGGTGGTGCTCGTGCTGGTCACCTATGCGGTGTTCCTGATCCTCGAGGACATGACCAAGTTGGCCTTCGGGGTCGATCCGAGATCGATTCCGGAGCCGTACGGGCTGCTGGGGAGCATCGAGATCGGCGAGTTGATGTATCCCACTTACAGCCTGGTCCTGGTGCTGGTGTCCGTGTTCGTGGCGGTCGCGCTGGCGCTGTTCCTCAGCCGCACCCGCCAGGGCAAGGTGCTGCAGGCGGTCATCCACGACCGGGAGATGGCGTCCTCGGTCGGCATCAACGTCTCGCGCGTGTATCTGGTCACCTTCACCGCAGGCGTGATGCTCGCGGCGCTGGGCGGTGCGTTGACCGCGCCGACCATCTCGGTGCAGCCCGGCATCGCCGCGGAGGTGATCGTGCTCGCCTTCGCGGTGGTGGTCATCGGCGGCCTGGGTTCCCTCGGCGGCGCCGCGCTCGGCGCGGTAATCGTCGGCCTGGTACGTGCCTGGGCCGTGCACAAGTGGCCCGAGGTGGAACTGTTCAGCGTCTACGCGGTGATGGCCCTGGTGCTGATCATGCGGCCCAAGGGCCTGTTCGCCGCACCCGAAGCCCGCAAGATCTAGCCTTTCTCATACAGGCACAAGTGAATCAACCGGATCAATTCTTGAAGCGCCCGCCCGCGCGCGCCGTGGATCGCACCGCGCTCGTGCTGGTCGGCTTGCTTGTGGTCCTGCTCGCCGCAGGGCCGATCCTCCCGCGCTGGGCGATGTTCATGCTCAACGTCTCGCTGTCCTGGGGCACGGTGGTACTCGGCATGATGCTGCTGATGCGCACCGGCCTGGTGTCGTTCGGAACCGGCCTGTACTACTGCCTGGGCGCGTATGCCGCCGGCACGCTGCATCACTTCTACGGCATCTCGGACATCGCGCTCATGCTCCTGGCCAGCCTGGCGGTTGCGGGAGCAGTCGCGGCGGTGCTCGGCTTCCTGCTCGCGAAGTACCGCGACATCTTCTTCGCAATGCTCAGTCTGGCCTTCTCCATGATCCTGTACGGCCTGCTGGTGAAGACCTCCGCGCTGGGTAGCACCGACGGCTTCGGCCTGTCGGTCAAGACGTTCGCCGGCATCGCGCTGGGCGACTGGGAGCGCAACGCGCTGTACTCGACCACGGTGATCGTCGCCTTCTGCGCCGCATTCGCCATGTACCGGTACCTGGGTTCGCATCAGGGCCGCCTGGCGGGCGCGATCCGCGACAACGAACTGCGGGTGGAGTACATGGGCGCATCCGTGCGCCGGGTGATCCACGTCAACTATGTGATCAGTGCCGCACTGGCCGGCATCGGCGGCGGACTGGTCGGCATCACCATCGGCCACGTCGATCCGGAGATGGCGTTCTGGACGACCTCGGGCGAGTTCGTGTTCATCGCGATCCTGGCCGGTACCGGCAGCGTACTCGCGCCCTTCCTCGGCGCCATCATCTTCGAGACCGTACGCAGCTTCGCCTACGAATACTCGCCCAACACCTGGCAGCTGATCCTGGGCATCACCATGCTCCTGGTCATTCTGTTCCTGCCGGGAGGGCTCTGGTCGATGTTCACGCGCAGGAAGGCGGCCTGACCATGGCAGTCGTGCTCGAGGCCAAGGGCCTTCACAAGACGTTCGGCGCGGTCACCGCGGCGAACGACATCAACGTACGGGTCGACCAGGACAGCGTCGTCGGCCTCATCGGCAGCAACGGCGCCGGCAAGACCACGTTCATCAACATGGTCACCGGTTACCTGAAGCCGAGTTCCGGGTCGATCCGCTACCTCGACCGCGAGATCACCGGCCTGTCTCCGCGACGCATCACCCAGCTGGGTATTTGCCGTTCGTTCCAGATTCCGCAGCTGTTCGGCAATCTGAGCGTGTACGAGAACCTCCAGGTGGGGGTGGGAATCGCCGCACGCTCGGCGCGCGCGCCGGGTTCCGCCCGCACGCAGGAAGGGCAGGAGATCGAAACGCTGATCGAGCGCTTCAATCTGGGCGGCTACCGCGAGCACATGGCCGGACTGCTGCCCGAGGGCGTGCGCAAGCTGCTCGACATCGCCATGGCCGTGGCCGGCCGTCCGCAGGTGCTGCTGCTGGACGAGCCCACCAGCGGCGTGTCGGCGGACGAGAAGTTCCGCCTCATGGACATGGTGATGACCGCGCTCAAGACCCAGGGCGTGACGGTCCTGTTCGTCGAGCACGACATGGAGATCGTCAGCCGCTACACGCACCGCATCCTCGCCTTCTACGAGGGCCGCATCATCGCCGACGGCGAGCCGGCCGAGGTGCTGCGCGACGCCGAGGTGCGGCGCTACGTGATCGGCGAGCAGGCCCACGTGGACAGCGAGTCCGGAGTACAGAATCATGATTAGGATCGAAGGCCTGGACGTCTCCATCGGGTCCGTCAGCATCCTGCGCAACGTCCACATGGACCTGCCCTCGAGCAGGTTCACCGGCCTGGTGGGGCGAAACGGCGCCGGCAAGACCACGCTGATGCGCGCCATCATGGGCATCCTACCGGCGCGCAACGGCTCGATCCACTTCGAATCGCGCACGCTCGACACCACCGCCACGCATCTGCGCGCCCGCGCGGGGATCGGCTACATGCCCGAGGATCGTCGCCTCGTGCCGCAACTGACCGTCGAGGAGAACGTGCTGATGCCGGCCTGGGCCGCCGGCCGCAAGGACACGGTCGCCCGGCTGGCGCAGGTGTACGAGATGATCCCGGAGGTGGAGGCCTTCGCCTCGCGCAAGGCAGTCATGCTGTCCGGCGGGCAGCAGAAGCTGGTGGCGCTCGCCCGGGCGCTCATGTGCGGCACGCAGGTGCTGCTGCTGGACGAACCGTTCGAGGGCGTGGCGCCGGTACTGGCCAGGCGCCTGGCGGAAGTGATCGGTGCGCTGCGCCGGCAGGGACTGTCGATCCTGCTCACCGAGTCGGACCTGTCGCATTCGAAGGAACTGCTCGACAGCCTGTACGTCATCGATCGCGGCGAGGTACGCGCCAGTTCGCTGTAGCGCGCTCGGGCACGACACGAGCGTGGCGCCGGAACGAAGTTCGCCGATCCTCTTGTGCCCACGACCGTGACGACGACCGATCGAGCCGGCGAAGCATCACCCATCGTCCACCTCCAGGCGGTGCGCTTCTCCTGGGATCGCTCCGGCACCGATTTGCTGCGGATCGACGAGCTATCCGTGCACAAAGGCGAGCGCCTGTTCCTGCGCGGCCCGAGCGGCAGCGGCAAGTCCACCCTGCTGGCGCTGCTCGCGGGGGTTCTGGTTCCCGACCAGGGCAAGGTACTGCTGCTCGGCCGCGATCTGGCCGGTCTGTCCAGCGCCCGGCGCGACCGGCTGCGCGCGGATCACGTCGGCTTCATCTTCCAGATGTTCAACCTGATCCCCTACCTCGACGTACTGGAGAACGTCGCCCTGCCTTGCGGCTTCTCGGCACGGCGACGCGCGCGCGCCATCGCCCGCGGCAGCACCGTGGCGTCGGAGGCGAAGCGGCTGCTCGCCGCCCTGGACATGGACGAGCCGGACCTCCTCTCGCGCCCGGTGACGCAGTTGAGTGTCGGGCAACAGCAGCGCGTGGCGGCAGCGCGTGCCCTGATCGGCGCACCCGAACTGGTGATCGCGGACGAACCCACGTCTGCGCTCGATGCCGATCGGCGCGACGCGTTCGTGCAACTGCTGTTCCGCGAAAGCCGCCAGGCGGGCTCGGCGCTGGTGTTCGTCAGCCACGACGCCGGACTTGCGCCGATGTTCGACCGTACCGTTGAACTGTCGGACATCAATCGCGTCTGCGCCGAGGGCGAGCGATGAGCACGATCCTCACGCTCGCGCTCAAGAGTCTGCGCAACCGGCGCGCTACGGCACTGCTCACGGTGTCGTCGATCGCCTGCGCGGTGGTATTGCTGCTGGGCGTCGAGCGCCTGCGTCACGAGTCGCGCGAGAGCTTCACCAATACCATCTCGGGGACGGATCTGATCGTGGGGGCGCGCAGCGGCCCAGTGCATCTGCTGCTCTATTCGATCTTCCACGTGGGCAACGCCACCAACAACATCACGTGGGACAGCTACCGTTCGATCGCACAGCACCCCGAGGTGGCCTGGACGATCCCGCTGTCCCTCGGCGACACGCACCGCGGTTTTCGCGTACTGGGGACGGGCCCGGAGTACTTCGAACACTTCCGATTCGGCGAGAACCGGACGCTGCAGTTCGCCGAAGGACAGGCGCTGTCGGGATCGCAGGACGCGGTGCTCGGCGCGGAGGTGGCCGCGAAGCTGCGTTACGGGCTGGGCGCACGCATCGTGGTGGCGCACGGTGCGGGCGAGGTCAGCTTCGCCTTGCACGAGGCGCACCCCTTGATCGTCCGCGGCATTTTGCATCGCACCGGCACGCCGGTCGATCGGACCGTGTTCGTCACCCTCGCGGGCATCGACGCGATGCACGAGCCGATGGCCACGGGATACGGGGCCGATCCCCTGGGCGAGGCGCTCGCCGCCCGGCGCGGCCGTCCCGGCGCCGCTTCCCACGCGCTCGAGGGCGACGCGACGCCGCCTGCGCACGGCGCCGATGGCCACGCGGCGGCACCGGACCAGGCCGGGCACGACGGCGCAGGGGCAGCGTCCGGAACGCTCGACGCACACGCAGATCACAGCGCGATCACCGCATTCCTCGTCGGTCTGAAGTCGCGTGCGGCGGTGCTCTCGATGCAGCGCGCCGTCAACGAGTACCGCGGCGAGCCGCTGACCGCGATCCTGCCCGGCGCCACGCTACCCGAACTGTGGGAGATCGTCGGCGTGGCCGAGCGGGCGCTGTTTGGCGTGTCGATCCTGGTGATCGCGGTCGGGCTGACCGGCATGCTCATCGCGCTGCTGACCGGCCTGAACGAGCGGCGCCGCGAGATGGCCGTGCTACGCTCGGTCGGCGCCAGCCCGGTGCAGGTGTTTACTCTGATTCTCGGGGAAGCGGCGCTGCTCACGTTTTGCGGCATCGCCCTGGGCATCGCCCTGCTGTATGCCGGCCTGGCGCTCGGTCAGCCCTGGCTGGAAGCGCGCCTGGGCTTGTTCATTCCGATCGGCTGGCCGTCGATGCGCGAAGTGTCGCTCGCCGCGCTGGTCGCGGTTGCGGGCATAATCATCGGACTCGTTCCCGGCTACCGCATGTACCGCCAGTCGCTCGCCGACGGCATGACCATCCGCGTGTGAGATCCGCCATGCCACTCCTGTTCCGTAGGCTCCTCGCCTCGTGCGCAATGCTGGTTGCGCTGTCTGCGCTGTCTGCGCTGGCGGACGCGCCGCAGCGAATCATGTGGGAAGACCTGGCTCCCGGCCTGTCCAAGGTCGATCCGGACGACCCCTTCGTGAAGATGCCGTTCGAGCAACTCGCCGACCTGTCCGACCTTGCCGCGCTCCGCGACCGGCGCGCAGCCGGCGAGACGCTGAACGCGAAGGACAGCAAGGACGCGCAGACGCTTATCGAGCGGCTCGGACAGGCCGGGATAGACGCCGATGCAATGCTCGCGAAACGCAAGGAGCTCATCGCCCGGCGGCAGACGCAGTCCGTTGCGATCAATTCGAGACTGAACAACGCGCTGGTACGGATTCCCGGCTACGTACTGCCGCTCGAGTACAAGGGCAAGCAGGTGTCGGAGTTCCTGCTCGTACCCTGGGTGGGCGCGTGCATCCACACGCCCCCGCCGCCGGCGAACCAGATCGTGCACGTGGTTCCGGCGAAGCCGTTCGAGAGCACCGGAATGTTCGCCGCCGTATGGGTGACCGGCCGGCTGAGCGCCGCCTCCACGAAGCGATCCCTGTTCATGATCGACGGCTCGTCCGACATCGACATCGCCTATTCGCTCAAGGCGAGCGTGGTGGAGCCCTACACGGAATAGCCCTGGGCGCTACTTGAACGCGGGCAGTGCCGCAGTAGCGGTGGGCTGACCGTTGGGATGGGAATGCGGCAGCGCGCGGCTCAGCACCGAGCGCAGTACGATGTCGTCGACGCCTTCCTCGTCGACATCCACGCGCACCGTCGCCACCATGTTGAACTTCACGTCCGGCCGGTACCAGATGGTCATCGTGTCCACGTTGCCCTCACTGCGGACATCCGCAATGAGGAACGCATTTCCGCTCTGCATCCACTTGTTCTTCAGCGTCGCGAACGACGTGCGCATGAGGGGTTCGCCATCCAGTTCGATGGTGACGTAGGTCGCGTCGGAACTACGGCCCGTCTTCACGATCTCCGCGGCGTGGAACCAGCCCGCTCCCACGATCTGCATGCTGGCCCCCTCGCCCTGGGCAAGCGCCCCCACGTTGCGTTCGGGATTGATCGGTTCCCCGCGCACCTCGCCCTCCACGCAGGCAAGCACGGAGGCCGAGCCGAGCAGTGCGCCTGCGGCGAGCAGACCACCGACGAGTGTGCCGAGACGTTTGACCATGGTGCAACTCCGGGACCGGATAAAAATACAGTATGCCATCGGGTGCGGAGCAGATGTTGCGCCATGTCGCCCGGCCGCCATGCATCGCGTCGGCCCCGCCGGCCGGCGAGTGGACGCGCAGAATCCTGGCAGAGGGGTCGGCCGCATCCGAGGATGGGTCGACCCCCTCTTGGCGTCAGGTCAGCGTGCCGCTGCGCGTCTCGACATACACGGCGTACAGGGACGTGCTGCCGGTCATGAACAGGCGGTTGCGCTTGGAGCCGCCGAAGCACACGTTGGAGATGATCTCCGGCATGCGGATGACACCGATGCGGGTGCCGTCCGGCGAGAACACGTGCACGCCATCGTAGCCGTCGCCGACCCAGCCCATGCCGGCCCAGACGTTTCCGTCCTCGTCGCAGCGGATGCCGTCGGCGAAGCCGGTCTTGCCGTTGTACTCCATGTTGGCGAACACACGGCCGTTCTTGAGCTTCTTGCCGTCGACGTCGTAGACCCAGATCACGCTCTTGGCCTCGGGGTAGTGCGAGATGCCGGTATCGGCGATGTACACCTTCTTGAAGTCCGGCGAGAAGCACAAGCCATTGGGCTTGAACGGTTCGTCGGCTACCTTCTCGACCTTGCCGGGTGCATCGATGCGATAGACCGCCTCCTTCTGGACCGGCTGCGGGCTGCCGGTGTTCAGGCGCATGCCCTCGTAGTTCATCAACCCGCCGTAGCCCGGGTCGGTGAAGAAGAGCCATCCGTCCGGGTGGCACATGCCGTCGTTGGGTGCGTTGAGGCCCTTGCCGTCCGCACTCTTGTCCGCCAGCACCGTGACGCTGCCGTCATACTCGTAGCGCACCACGCGGCGCGTGCCATGCTCGAAGGCGATCTGGCGTCCCTGGTAGTCGAAGGTGTTGCCGTTGCTGTTGTTGGACGGATAGCGGAACTGGCGGGAGACGTGGCCATCTTCCTCGATCCAGCGCAGCTGCTCGTTGTTCGGGATGTCGCTCCAGATCAGGTAACGCCCCACCCCATTCCAGGCCGGACCCTCGGCCCACATGGTGCCGCGGTACAGGCGCACGATGGGTGTGTTCCCGAGCTTGTACTTGAAGCGCTTGTCGAGGACGATGACATCGGGGTTCGGATAGCGCGCGATCGGGCCGTCCGGATCGTACTGGTCGATGAAGTTGCGCGCGAAGGCTTCGGACGACATGGTGGACACGGCGGCGACAGCCGACGCGGCCGTCAGGAACTGACGCCGGCTCATGCCGCGAGGCTCGGCCTTTTCCTCGGCCTTGGCCGGAGCGGCAAGATCGATATAGCGATGCAGCTGTACCCTTTCCATCGGTTGGTCTCCTCGGATTATGCAGGTATGGTATGCATGGAGGGTGCGCCGGGGCCTCCCGGGTTGCGCAGCGACGCGGGCCCGCGAGGCCGGAGATGCCCGTCCACCCCGACGTTCTACAACAAAGTCGCATCTCAACACAACTCGGATCGGCATGTAGTTTCTTCCCACGGGCGTCAGCGCAGCGCGTCGCCCTCGCGTACCATCCGCTACGTTGCGCACGCGACGAGCATTCCGTCACGCGCGCCGTCCGCCACGAAACAGGACCAGGTATGAAGACCCACCGATCGCAGGGCTTTTCCACGCGCGCCATCCATGCCGGGCAGACGCCCGACCCGTCCACCGGCGCGGTGATGCCGCCGATCTATGCCACCTCCACGTTCAAGCAGCGTTCCCCGGGGGAGCACACGGGTTTCGAGTACGCACGCACGCAGAACCCGACCCGCATGGCGTTCGAACGCTGTCTCGCCGATCTCGAGTCCGGAAAGATGGCGTGGGCCTTCTCGTCCGGTCTCGCCGCGATGGGAACGGTGCTGGAACTCCTGGAGGCGGGCAGCCACCTGCTCGCCGTGGACGACATGTACGGCGGAAGCTGGCGTCTGTTCGAGCGGGTGCGCGGCCGGTCCATGAACCTGCGCGTGAGCTACGTCGATCCGGACGTGCCCGGCAGCTTCGAGCGCGCCCTGCAGCCCGACACCCGAATGATCTGGGTGGAGACACCGAGCAATCCGCTGCTCAAGCTCACCGACCTCGCGGCGGTGGCAAAGCTCGCCCGTGCGCGCGGCATCCTGACCGTGTGCGACAACACCTTCGCCTCGCCCTATGTGCAACGGCCGCTGGAGCTGGGCTTCGATGTCGTGCTGCACTCGGTGACCAAGTACATCAATGGCCACTCCGACGCGGTGGGCGGACTCGTCGTGGTCGGCGACAACGCCGAACTGATCGAGCGCTTCTCGTTCATGCAGAATGCGATCGGATCGATCATGGACCCCTTCACCAGTTTCCTCGCGCTGCGCGGGACGAAGACCCTGCCGCTGCGCGTGGACCGTCATTGCGCCAATGCACTCGAACTTGCACACTGGCTCGACCAGCATCCGAAGACGGAGAAGGTGATCTACCCGGGACTGCCGAAACACCCGCAGCACGCACTGGCAGCAAGCCAGATGCGCGGGTTCGGAGGAATGATCGCGGCATACCTGCGCACGGATCTGGCTGGCACCAAGCGTTTTCTGGAGGCGTGCGAACTGTTCACGCTGGCGGAAAGCCTCGGCGGCGTGGAGAGCCTGGTGGGACACCCGGTGCTCATGAGCCACGCCTCCCTGCCCGACCAGCGCCGCGCACAGCTGGGTCTGACCGACAACCTCGTGCGCTTCTCCGTCGGCATCGAGGACGTCGCTGACCTGCGCGCCGATCTCGACCACGCGTTCGCGCAGATCTAATGTCGCCCCGTCGCGTCTTCCTGCTCGTTCTCCTGGCCTGCGCCGGATTGCTGGGCTTCGGGCTGTACCTGCAGCACGCGCTGGGACTCGAACCGTGTCCGCTGTGCATCTTGCAGCGCTATGCCTTCATGCTCACCGGGGCGATCGCGCTCGTCGCGGCCATCCACGGTCCCGGACGGGTGGCGCAGGTCGTCTACGGCGCGCTCATCATCCTCGCCGCCGGCATCGGGGCGGGTATCGCCGGCCGCCAGACCTGGCTCCAGCACAACCCGCCCAACCTGTTCGAATGCGCGCCCGATCTCGAGTACATGCTCGAGGCGTTTCCCCTGACCAAGGCCCTGCCGATGATCTTCAAGGGTGAGGGCGACTGCGCCGAGGCCGGCTGGACCTTCGTCGGGCTATCCATCGCGGAATGGGCCCTGGTTTGGTTCGTGGCGTTCCTGCTCGCAGGACTCTACGTCGTCCTCGTCAGGCCGCGCCGCTCCGTCTTTCGGGCCTGAGCATCCGGTCGTGGCGATTTCACCCCGAGGTCCTGCGACGTCGACGCGCGCGATCTCCGGAGCGGAGCTGCACTCCTATCTGCGTCAGCCTCTGCGGCTGGCGCTCGCCTATCGGCTGGCGGTGCTGTTCGCCCTGCTGGTCGCACTGCTCGCCGCGGTGGCCATGACCTACGTCGGCTTCAGCTGGCGGACCGTGAAGGAAGATCGGGTCGAGCACCTGCATCAGCTGGCCGAACTCGGTGCAGCGTCGGTCGAACTGTTCCTGCAGCGCTACACCGAACGCACGGCGTTGCTGGGACAGGACATCGCGTTGCACGGCGGGCTCCACGACCTCGACGTCGCGCAGCGGCAGATCCTGCGCTACGCTGCGGCCGACGCGAACCTGGCGGGCATCTATCTGTTCGACGTCGCCGGAAACCTGGTCGCGGGAACCAGCGTCCGTGCGCCCCACCGTAACGCGGCCGACCCCTCGCTCAATTCTGGTTTGCCCGCGCACACTGACGACGAGGTCTTCCGGCGCGATCACGAGGCGGCGCTGGCCAGCCCGGCGCCGATCGTGGGCAGGGTACGCTACGGCAGCCGCGTCAACGACTGGATCCTGCCCTTCCGCACACGCATCGACGATGCCGAAGGTCGGCCGGTCTACGTGCTGTCCATGGTGGTCCCGCTGGCACGCCAGAGCGCCCTGTGGGACGCGGTGACCCTGCCCCCGCAATGGACGATCGGGCTGCTGCGCGACGACGGTTTCCTGCAGGGACGGCACCCGACGCCGCGCGAGCCCGCCGCCTTCACGGCGATGCACGACTCGGCACTGCGCAGCGCGCTGGTGGCCCGGCGCTTCCCGGCACGCGGGCTAGTGGAGGGCGGTGAACCGGGAGCGGACGACACCCGCGGCCTGATCACCTACCGCCGGCTCGGAAGCTTCCCCATCACGGCGTACGTAGCCATGCCCGAAAGCGAGGTGTGGGCCGAGTGGCGCCGCCATATGCAACTGCCGGCCATCCTGTTCGCCGTCTCGCTCGTCGCGCTGGTGGCAGCAGGAATCTGGGCCGTGCGCCAGCAGCGCGTCCGCGAAGCCGAGCGCGATGCCGCGGAACAGTCGCTGCGAGCCAGTGCCACCGCGCTCAAGCGCCAGACGCTGCTCCTCGAGCAATCCCAGCGCGCGGCGCAGATCGGCGCGTGGGAATTGAACGTGCAGTCCGGAGAACTGTACTGGACCACGCAGACCTTTCGCCTGCACGACCTCTCGCCGGATCACTACACGCCGCAGTGGGACACTGCGCTGCAGTTCCTGGCGCCCGACAGCCAGGACGAGATCCGCGAGGCGATGACGCGGGCACGCGCGGGCGGCGAGCCGTGGGACCTCGAACTTCAGCTGGTGACCGCGCGCGGGCGGCGGCTGTGGGTGCGCTCCACCGGCGCCGTCGAGATGGTCGACGGCCGGCCGGCGAAGGCCTGGGGCTCGTTCCAGGACATCACGCAACGGCGCGAGTCGGAAGCGCAGATCGCGCGCATGGCGCACTACGACGAACTCACCGGGCTGCCCAACCGCAACCTGTTCAACATGCATCTGGCGCACGCGATCACGCGCGCGCAGCGCAATCAGGGTGTGCTCGCGGTGCTGTTCATCGACCTGGACCGATTCAAGAACATCAACGACGCGCTGGGACACGACGTCGGCGACGAGGTGCTGCAGCGCGTGGCGGCACGCCTGGCGCACGCCTTGCGCGCCTCCGACATCCTGGCGCGGTTGGGCGGGGACGAGTTCGTCGTGATCGCGGAGGACGTGATCGACTCCGACACCATCGGCAATCTCGGACAGAAACTGCTGCTCGCGGTGGACCAGCCGATCCGGGTGCGTGCGCAGGACTTCGTGCTCACGGCCAGCATCGGCGTGAGCCTATATCCGACCGACGGCACCGATGCGCAGACGCTGCTCAAGAATGCCGACACGGCCATGTACCGCGCCAAGGAGCAGGGCCGCAACAACCTGCAGTTCTATTCCGCGTACATGGGCTCTGCCAACGTCGATCGGCTCAGCATGGAGACGCAGCTCAAGAAGGCGGCGGCCGACGGCAACCAGTTCGTGCTGCACTATCAGCCGCGCGTATCGCTCGCGGACGGCAGGATCACCGGCGTGGAGTGCCTGGTGCGCTGGCTCAACCCCGAGCGGGGCATGGTGCAGCCGGCTCAGTTCATCCCGCTGGCCGAGGAACTCGGGCTGATCCGGGAGATCGGCTCATGGGTGCTGCGTACGGCCATGCTGCAGGCGGCGGCATGGCAGCGCGAGGGCTTGCCGCCGCTGCGCATGTCGGTGAACATCTCGGCCCAGCAGTTGTACGGCTCGACGTTCCTCGACGAGCTGCGGGCGAATCTGCAAGCGAGCGGGCTGGAACCCGAACGGCTGGAACTCGAGCTCACCGAGAGCGCGATGATGCAGCGGACCCAGCAGGTGGCCGACCTGCTCTATGCGATCCGGGCGCTCGGGGTGCAGCTTTCCATCGACGACTTCGGCACCGGCTACTCCTCGCTCGCCTACCTCAAGCGCCTGCCCATCCACAGCCTGAAGATCGACCGCTCCTTCGTGCACGATGTCCCCGGCGACGGCGACGACGTGACGATCGTGCACGCGATGATCGCGCTCGCACACAGCCTGCGCATGGAGGTCGTGGCAGAAGGGGTGGAGAACGAAGCGCAGTTGGAGTTCCTGCGCAGCGAGGGCTGCGACGAGATTCAGGGCTTCCTGGTGAGCCGGCCGGTCACGGCAGAGGCCATCGCCACCATGCTGCGCGCCGATGTACAGCGCGCGCTGCACGACCAGCCTCGTGCACGGCGCACGGCGGTTCAGGGCACGGCAGCATCCAGCGTGGCCCATTCCTCGGGAAGCACGCGCGCGAGCAGCGTGTAGCCGCCACGGCCGTCGGGGCGATAGATCGCGGCCTCGCCCTGCGTGCTCAGATAGAGACCTTCCAGATCGATGAGGTTGAATCCGTGCGACACCAGCACGGTGTTCTCGCCCGCCGGCGGTAGCGTGGAGAGCAGCCTGCGCAGGCCGTCGGAGGCGGCGCGGCGAGCCTGCGCGAACTCGGCCCCCCGTCGCACGCCGGTCAGCACCTGGATCGCCTCGTAGCGGCCGAACGCGAGCTGCGCGGTTTCCATGCAGCGGCAAAAGCGGCTGCTCAACACCTGGCCCACCGGGATGCCGAGCCGGCGGAACTGCGTGCCGATCGCGCGTGCCTGGCCGCGTCCGTTGTCGTTGAGGTTGCGCTGCGTGTCGCAGCGGCCGATGCGCATCGATTCCGACTCCAGGGTCGCGGGGCCCGTGTCCGCATGGCGGAAGTAGAGCACCAGTCCTCCTGCACGCAGTGCCTCCAGCAGGGCCGCGCGATCGGGCTCCCCTGCGTGCCCGCGGAGGGGATGGGTCAGGCTCGCCAGCAGGACCAGCAGCAGGACTGGCCAATGGGTGCGAAGCGCGGAAGTCATGCCCACCCCAATGCGTTGCATCGTGTTGCCTGGGCCTTCGGCCGAGGTTGCGGTTGGCGCCGTGACCATGCCATGCGTGTAGTCTTTCGGCTTCGCCCGCACCGCTGCGTAGAACGAAAAAGGGCTGGCGACCAGCCAGCCCTGGAACGAGCGCGTGCCTGCCTACTTCAGCAGCTTGTGCAGCTCGCCGTTCTGATACATCTCGCGCATGATGTCGGCGCCCCCCACGAACTCGCCGTTCACGTACAGCTGCGGGATCGTCGGCCAGCTGGAGAAGTCCTTGATCCCCTGGCGGATCTCCGGGTCGGCCAGGACGTTCACGGTGGCCACGTCCTCGGCGCCACAGGCCTCCAGGATCTGCACGGCCGCGGCGGAGAACCCACACTGCGGCGCATCCGGCGTGCCCTTCATGTACAACACGACCTTGTTATCGGACACCTGCTGGCGGATCTTTTCCTGAACATCCATGACGCACCTCTGAATTTGGGAGGAAGAATCGGTCGTCGGACCTTCTTCAGACATCGTTCGATGGTATCGGTTTCGCTCTCGCAGCGTCAACCGAGCGCCCGCCCTCCGCTGACGCGCTCGCGTCCCGGCAGGTCGCGCGCAGTGAACACCTCGGCGAAGCCGGCCGCTTCGAGCAGCGCGCGGCAGGCGTCGCCCTGATCGTAGCCATGCTCCATCAGCAGCCACCCTCCCGGGGCCAGGCAGCGGCGCGCCTGCGGGACGATCGTGCGCCACGCGTCGAGGCCGTCGACGCCCGATACCAGCGCGCAGCGGGGCTCGTGGCGCAGCGCCGGCAAATGTTCGTCGCCCTCCCGGACGTAGGGCGGATTCGAGACGATCGCCGCGAGGCTTCGCGCAGCCACGCCCGACAGCCAGTCGCCGCGCACGAGCTGCACGTTGTGCGCGCCATGCCGATGGCGATTGCGCGCCGCAATGCGCAACGCGTCCTCCGAGCGATCCACGGCGAGCACGTGAAGCCGCGGCCGCGCGCGCGCCACGGCAATGGCGACACACCCGCTTCCGGTCCCCAGATCGGCGATATACGCCTCGACCGCCGAGGGGCACCGCTCGAGCGCGAGGTCCACCAGCAGTTCCGTGTCGGCGCGAGGGACCAGCACCGCGGGGGTGACTTCGAAGTCGAGTCCGTGAAACTCACGCCATCCGAGGACGTAATCGAGCGGCTCGCCTGCGAGGCGCCGGGACAGCATGGCAGCGTAGCGTGGATCGCTGTTGGCAGCGACCGCGTGTTCCGGATGCGCGATCAGTTGCGCACGACGGATGCCCAGCGCCCGCATCAGCATCCGCTCGACCTGCGAGCGCGCTTCGGCCGCATCCAGTCCCAGCCCCTCGCACAGCCTGCGCGCATCGCGCAGCAGCGTTGCGTTCGGCGTCTCCTCGGGCAGCGGCAGGGGTCCGCCGGTCATCGGCTCGCCACTGCGGTCAGACGGCTTCCTCTGCCATCGCCGCCAGCTGCTCGGCCTGATGCTCGGCCAGAAGCGCGCGTACCAGTTCGTCCAGCTCGCCGTCCATGATCTGGTCGATCTTGTAGAGCGTGAGATTGATGCGATGGTCCGTGACCCGTCCCTGCGGGAAGTTGTAGGTGCGAATGCGCTCGGACCGATCGCCGCTGCCGATCAGCGACTTGCGCTGGGCAGCCTCCTGCACCTGCCGCGCACGCAGCTGCTTGTCCTTGATGCGTGCCGCCAGGATGGCCAGTGCCTGCGCGCGGTTCTTGTGCTGCGAGCGATCGTCCTGGCATTCGACCACGATGCCGCTGGGCAGGTGCGTGATGCGCACGGCCGAGTCGGTCTTGTTGACGTGCTGTCCGCCGGCCCCCGAGGAACGGAAGGTGTCGACGCGGATGTCGGCCGGATTGATCTGCACCTCGGCGATCTCGTCCGCCTCGGGCATGACGGCGACGGTGCACGCGCTGGTGTGGATCCGGCCCTGCGTCTCGGTGGCCGGCACCCGCTGCACCCGGTGGCCGCCGGACTCGAACTTGAGGCGGGAATAGGCGCCGTGGCCGACGATCTTGGCAATGATCTCCTTGTAGCCGCCCTGCTCACCGGCGCTGTGCGACACGACCTCGACCTGCCAACGGTTGCGCTCGGCATAGCGCGCGTACATGCGGAACAGGTCGCCGGCGAACAGCGCCGATTCGTCCCCCCCGGTCCCGGCGCGAATCTCCAGGAAGATGTTGCGCTCGTCGTTGGGGTCGCGCGGCAGCAGCAGGCGCTGCAGTTCCGACTCGATGCCCTCGACGCGCTCGCGGCCCTCCTTGATCTCGGCCTCGGCCAGTTCGCGCATTTCCGGGTCCGAGGCCATTTCCTGGGCCGAGGCGATGTCGTGGAGATTGCGCCGGTACGCGTCGTACAGCGCGACCACCGGACCGATCTCCGCGTGCTCGCGGGAGAGCTTGCGGAAGTTCTCCATGTCGGCAGTCGCGTCCTCGGACGACAGGAGACGGTTGACTTCCGCGAGCCGGGCCGACAACTGGGCCAGCTTCGCGGCGATGCTGGGCTTCATTCGCGCGGTCGGCTCATTCCTTCGCGCGCACCTGGTAGATGCGCTCGACCATGCGCTGCAACTCGTCGCGTTCGACCTCGGTGCCGTCGTGCAGCGCGGCAGTGGGCGCGTGCATGAGCTTGTTGGTGAGGGACTGGCTGAGCATCTCGAGCACGCGCTCGACCGGCTCTCCCTTTCGCAGCAGACGCAGCGCCCGCTCGACCTCGTGCCGGCGCGCGCGCTCGGCCTGATCGCGCAGCGCGCGGATGGTGGGCACCGCCTCGCGCCCGCCGAGCCATTGCATGAAGTCGACCACCTTCGCGTCGATGATGTGCTCGGCCTCGGAGACCGCAGCGGCGCGCGCGTCCCGCCCCTCCTGCACGACGCGGCCGAGGTCGTCGACCGAGTACAGGAAGACGTCGTCCAGGCGCGCGACCTCGGCCTCGACGTCGCGCGGCACGGCCAGGTCGACCATCAGCATGGGGCGGTGGCGGCGCGCCTTCAGGGCCCGCTCGACCATGCCCTTGCCGATGATGGGCAGGGGGCTCGCGGTGCTGGTGACCACGATGTCGTGCGAGGCGAGCACTTCGCCCAGTTCGTTGATCGACACCGCCTGTCCACCGAACTGCGTCGCGAGCGCCTGCGCGCGCTCGACGGTGCGGTTGGCGAACGTGGTGCCGCGCGGGTTCTGGGCGACGAAGTGGCGTGCGGTGAGCTCGATCATCTCGCCGGCGCCGACGAACAGCACCTTCTGCTCGGCGATGGCCGGGAAGATGCGCTCGGCCAGCCGTACCGCAGCGGCTGCCATCGAGACCGAACTGGCCCCGATGTCGGTGCGCGTGCGCACTTCCTTGGCCACGGAGAAGGTCTGCTGAAACAGCTTGTGCAGCACCAGCCCGAGGGTGCCCGCCTTCTCGGCGCTGCGCACGGCCTGCTTCATCTGGCCGAGGATCTGCGCCTCGCCCAGCACCATGGAATCGAGGCCGCTGGCCACCCGGAAGGCGTGCTTGACCGCGCGTTCGCGCGGCAGGCTGTACAGATAGGGTTCGAGCACGCTCGATCTCATCTGGTGATAGGCGGCCAGCCAGGACACGGCCTTCTGCGGATCCTGGGCGTTGCAGTAGAGTTCCGTCCGGTTACAGGTCGAGATGATGGCCGCCTCGCGCACCGGCTCGTGACCGACCAGGTCGCGCAGGGCGGAGGTGAGCCCCTCGGCATTGAACGCGATCCGCTCCCGCACGTCGAGGGGTGCGGTCTGGTGGTTGATCCCGAAGGCGTACAGTTGCATCGATCGGCGTGTCCGGCCCCGGCGGAGATTCCGGCCCTGGCGATTATAGGATAGATGGCGTCAAGCCTCGCCGACTCAATGGAACGCAACCCGGCCGCGTCCAGGCAGTCAAACCGGTCGTTTCTGGAGGATTCATGCGCAAGATTCTCGCCACTGCGCTGCTTGCCGGCACCTTCGCCTGGCAAGGCGGCGCGTTCGCCGCCGACACGGCGCTGCCGGCCGTCACCGTGTACAAGTCGCCGTCGTGCGGCTGCTGTGAGAAGTGGATCGAGCATCTGCGCGCCGCCGGCTTTCCGGTCGAGGCAACCGATCACCGCAATCTCGACCGCGTGCGTGCCCGACTCGGCGTACCGCGCGCCATGGCCGGCTGCCATACCGCACAGGTGGGCGGGTACGCGGTGGAGGGGCACGTGCCGGCCGACCAGATCCGGCGTTTGCTCGAGGAGAAGCCGGAGGTGGTGGGGATCTCGGTGCCCGGCATGCCGGTCGGTTCGCCCGGCATGGAAGGCGCCGGCGGCCACGAATACCGCGTCTTCGCCTGGCGCAAGGACGGCAGCAGCTCGGTGTTTTCGGTGGAGCAGCCGCGCAGCCGATGAGGCCCATGCGCCGGCACGCTTGACCGCAGCGCACCCACAGGCCTTACCGAAACCCGCGGCCGGCACATGATGCAGCGCCTCGACTGGCAGCGCGACGGCGAGGAATGGCCGAACCGCCACGCCAGCGGCTTCGTCGAATCGGGCGGCATCGTGTGGCACGTGCAGCACATGGGCGCCGGACCGGTTGCGCTGCTGTTGCACGGTACCGGCTCGGCAACGCACTCCTGGCGCGAACTGGCACCCCTGCTCGCCCGGCACTTCCAGGTCCTTGCACCGGACCTGCCGGGGCACGGCTTCACCGGCATGCTGCCCGGGCACCGCATGTCGCTGCGCGGCATGGCCTGGGGCGTCGCCGAGCTGCTTCGCACCCTGCGCCTGCGGCCGGCGATCGCGGTGGGGCACTGCACCGGCGCCGCGGTCCTTGCGCGCATGTGCCTGGACGGGACGCTTTCTCCGCGCAGCCTAATCGCGCTCAACGGGGCGCTGCTCGCGCAGCACAACGTTGCGGGACGCCTGTTCGCCCCGATCGCCCGCCTGCTGGCGTCCACCACCCTCGCCTCGCGCCTGTTGGCCTGGCGTGCGCGCGACCCCGCAGCCGTGCGCTGGCTGATCGAGCGCACCGGCTCGCGTCTGCAGCCCGGAGGCCTGGCCTGCTATGAACGCCTGGCGCGCAATCCCGGGCACGTCGAGGCCGCGCTGACGACGATGGCCAACTGGAACCCGCACGCGCTGGAGTGCGATCTGCCGCGCCTGCGCACGCCGCTTCTGACGGTTTGGGCCACGAACGACCGCACGCTTCCCCGCGCGCAACCAGCCGCCCTGCGTCGACTGCTGCCACGGTCACGGGCGGAGGAACTCGAGGGCCTCGGACACCTCGCGCACGAGGAACAGCCGCGACGCGTGGCCGAGCTGATCTTGCGGGAGGCGCGCCACCAGGGCGTACTTCTCGCAGTCTGAGGCGATGCCGGGAGCGGAGCGGGTGCGCGCTACGGCAAACCACGCTGGACTTCCATTCAGTCCATCACGGCCATTCTTGCCGCCCATCACCCCTGTGTCAGGAGGGAAAACGGGGGTCGTCGACGCGTTACAATTCAGACAACTTCCCTGCCCCGCTGCCTGGACCCGAGCAATGCGCTACCCGCTCCTGACTACGATCGACTCGCCTGAGGCGCTGCGCGAACTCGATCGCGGCATGCTCGGGCAACTCGCCGACGAGTTGCGTGCGTTCATCCTGGAGTCGGTGAGCAAGACCGGCGGGCACCTGTCGTCGAATCTCGGCACGGTGGAACTGACGATCGCGCTGCACTACGTGTTCAACACGCCCGAGGACCGCGTCGTGTGGGACGTCGGTCATCAGAGCTACGCCCATAAGATCCTCACGGGGCGGCGCGAGGACATGGCGCGCCTGCGCATGCTCGGCGGCATCTCCGGCTTCCCACGCAGGGAGGAGTCGAAGTACGACACTTTCGGCACGGCACACTCCAGCACCTCGATCAGCGCGGCCCTGGGCATGGCGATCGCCGCCAAGCAGAAGGGTGAGAACCGCCGTGCGATCGCAGTCATCGGCGACGGCGCGATGTCCGCCGGCATGGCATACGAGGCGATGAACAACGCGGGGGTGTCCGACACCGATCTGCTGGTCATCCTCAACGACAACGACATGTCGATCTCCCCTGCCGTGGGCGGATTGAACCGCTACCTCGCACGGCTGGTGTCCGGACGAGCTTACGTGGCGGCGCGCCAGGCGGCAGAGAAGATCCTCTCCGGCATTCCGCAGCTGGGCAAGCTGGCCAAGAAGGTCGAGGTGCACGCGAAGGGAATGATCGTGCCCTCCACTTTGTTCGAGCAGTTCGGTTTCAACTACATCGGTCCGATCGACGGCCACGACCTCGATTCGCTGCTGCCGACCCTGAAGAACATCCGGGAACTCAAGGGCCCGCAGTTCCTGCACATCGTCACCCGCAAAGGTCAGGGCTACAAGCTGGCCGAGGCCGATCCGGTGCTCTACCACGGCGTATCGAGGTTCGAGCCCGAGGCCGGCATCGGCCAGAGCAAGGCAGGCGGCAAGCCGACCTTCACGCAGGTCTTCGGCGACTGGCTGTGCGACGCCGCCGCACAGGACGAACGGGTGGTGGGCATCACGCCGGCGATGCGGGAGGGCTCGGGTCTGGTGCGCTTTGCGCAGGAGTTCCCGCACCGCTACTTCGACGTCGGCATCGCCGAGCAGCACGCGGTCACCTTCGCTGCCGGACTCGCCTGCGAGGGCATGAAGCCGGTCGTGGCGATCTACTCGACCTTCCTGCAGCGCGCCTACGACCAGTTCATCCACGACGTGCAGATCCAGAACCTTCCCGTGCTGTTCGCGCTGGACCGTGCCGGACTGGTCGGCGCCGACGGCGCGACGCATCACGGCGCATTCGATCTGTCCTACTTGCGCTGCATTCCGAACATCACGGTCATGGTGCCGGCCGACGAGAACGAGTGCAGGCAGATGCTGACCACGGGGCTCACGCTCGAATCACCGGCGGCAGTACGCTATCCGCGCGGCGCAGGCATGGGCGTGGCGGTGGAGAAGGCGCTGAACACGCTGCCCGTGGGAAAGGCGCAGCTGCGCCGGGAAGGGCGCAAGATGGCGATCCTCGCCTTCGGTCCGCTCCTGCAGGTCGCCCTGGAGGCGGCCGAGGAACTGGACGCCACCGTGGTCAACATGCGCTTCGTCAAGCCGCTCGACGACGAGATGGTGGCGAGCGTGGCGCGCCGAAACGAGCTGCTGGTGACGCTGGAGGACAACGTGATCGAGGGTGGGGCCGGCAGCGCGGTGGCCGAGAGCCTGGCTGCCCGCGGGATCGGGACGCAGTTGCTGCGCCTGGGCCTGCCCGACCGATTCATCGATCACGGTGACCAGGCCCAGCTGCTGGCGCTGTGTGGACTGGACCGCTCCGGGGTCCTGAAGTCGATTCGCGAGCGCCTCGCCGTTCTCGCGCAGCCAGCCAGCGTGCGCGTGGCCTGAAGCGCCCCGGTTCCGACCCAGCACGAACGCCACGCCTGATTCAGGGCCAGGCGTTACCAGCGCGCCGGCGATTCAGTGGCGCGACGAATTCAGTGCGACGATTTGTGCTGCACCCATGACGGGCTGGCGCAGGGCGGACCCGGCCAGGAAACCCACCGCGGTGGACGGCACGATCAACGGCATGGAGGGGGCACCCAGTTCCGTCAGCATCAGCGCGGTGTGGGCACCGCTGGCGAAACGGTAACTGGTCCCGGCGCGGGCCAGCACCGGGGCCGGCAGCGCGCGCCCCCGCTCGAGCGAGGACAGGACGGCGGAGAGCTTCTTCCGGTTGGGGAAAGTCTGGTCCGACCACATGGCGAGCCAGTGCAGCACGTGGTGCGCGGGGGCGCGCACCACGGACCAGTGCGGCTCCTGGTCGAAGGGAGAGATCGTGCTGGGCAACAGCAGACGGGCCGCCTCCGGGAAGCCGGGTGCCGTCAGGGCAACGACCAGCAGGTCGTAGAACGGAACCCCTTCAAGATACTCGATCGCCTTCACCATCTCAGGAAGCGCTGCTCACGTGCATCGGTGACGGGGAGCCTACCCCAAAAAGCACGGCGATGACAATCGAAGAAACACGAGGTGGACACCGCATGACGCCCGCGCACGCGGTCCCGGTCCGAACCGGGACGCGAACGGTCAAACCTTGACCGGGAAGAAGGGCACGGGGGCCATCAGCTGGTTCTGCTGCTGCTCGAGCGCCCCGAGCTTGGCACTTTCCTCCAGGTACGCCTGCCATTGCGGATCGGCCATCATTGCGGCGCGCTTCTTGGCACGATCGGCCGCGTCTTCGTACTTCCAGATGTGAATGTACTGGTTGACGTTTCCGGTCTCGGTGACGAGATAGGCGAACGGATCCCCGAGGTGCCGCGTCTGCGGCCCCTTCCCCATCTTCTCGTAGAGCGCGAGGTGCTTCTTGATGGTACCGGGTCGGCAGGTATAGATACGCACGTCGAACAGCATGTCTTCCTCCTCCAAAGTGACGACGCCGACCGCGTCGGCGCAGGGCGAAAGTGTAGTGGCTTTCCAACCCCGCCAGCGCGGGAGGGATACACTACGGGACAGCGTACGCGTGCGAAGCGTCACGACGAGGCTCGGCACAGGGCTGACAACAAGCATTCAGGGGGAAAGATGTTTGCCGTTCGCATGCTCTTGGCGGCGCTTGCGCTGCTGACCTGCCTGCCCGCCGCGCAGGCACAGGTCACCAAACTGCGCTTCCAGGGCGCATTTCCGACCTCCAGTCTGTTCTACGAGAACTCCCAGTACTTCGCCGAACGGGTCAAGGCGATGAGCGGCGGGCGGCTGCAGATCGAGATGCTGCCGCCCGGGGCGGTCGTGCCGCCGTTCGAGGTGCTCGACGGCGTACACAAGGGCGTGATCGACGGCGGACATACCGCGCCTGCCTACTGGCTGGGCAAGAATCGGTCGGCAACCCTGTTCGGTCCCGCGCCCGGTGGTCCGTTCGGCATGGACATGCTCGACTACATGGGCTGGCTGTACGAGGGCGGCGGCCTGGCGCTGTACAGCGAGTTCTACCGGACGGAGCTCAAGCGCAATGTCGTGCCGATTCCGATGACCGCCGTGAACAATCAGATTCTCGGATGGTTCAAGAAACCGGTGAAGAGCTGGGCGGATCTGAAGGGCCGCAAGTGCCGGCAGACGGGCATCACAGCCGAGGTGTTCGCCAAGTCGGGCATGAAGCCGGTGAACATCCCGGGCGGCGAGATCGTGCCGGCCGGGGAGCGCGGGGTGATCGAATGCGCCGAGTTCGTCGGGCCCGCCGAGGACATGAAGATCGGCTTCCACACGGTGTGGAAGTACGTCTACATGCCGTCGCTGCACGAAACCGCGACGGTGGTCGAGTTGCTCATCAACGGCGACGTGTGGAAGAAGCTGCCCCCTGACCAGAAGGCGATCATCCAATCGGCATCGATGGATGCGACGTTGCGCTCGCAACTGATCATGAACAAGCTCAACGCTGACGCACTGCAGACACTGCGCACCAAACACGGGGTGAAGGTGGAACGCACACCCGATGACATCCTGACCAATACGCTCAAGGCGTGGGACGAGATCGCTAAGGCGGAATCGGCCGCGAATCCGTTTTTCAAGAAGGTCTATGAGTCGCAGCGCGCCTATGCGGCGAAGGTCGTGCCGGCGCGGCTGTACATCTATCCCCCCTACGAGAAGAGCGCGCGGCACTACTGGCAGAAGTAGGCGTCGCGGCCGTTCGATCCAGACCATGCACCAGCCGGGACCGGCCTACCTGGGCACCATTCGTGCGCTCGACGCGTTCACACGCTGGAGCGCCTACCTGTCCGCACTGCTGCTCGTACCCCTGGTGCTGGCGAACACGATCGAGGTGTTCATGCGCTACGTGCTCGATCGCCCAACCGACTGGGCGCTCGAGACCACGGTGATGTCGTACGGCGCGCTGTTCATGCTCGGCGCCGCCTACGCCATGCTCAAGGGCGCGCACGTGCGCACCGACCTGTTCTGGGAGAAGTTCTCCGATCGGACGAAGGGCATCATCGACAGCATCGCCTATGTCGCGCTGTTCCTGCCGTCGATGGCGATGCTGTTCTACCTGTCGTTCGACGAGCTCGCGTATTCCCTGTCGATCGACGAGCGCTCCAACTACACCGCCTGGCAACCGGTGCTGTGGCCGCTGCGCGCCGTGGTGCCGGTCACGGCCGGGCTCATGTTCCTGCAGGGGGTGTCGGAACTGCTCAAGAGCCTCTGGGCCGTGCGGACCGGGCGCCTGCTCGTCCACCACGAGAAGATCGAAGTGTGAACGCATCGGAGCACGCGTGAGTTTCCAGGAAATCCTCGGCCTGGCGATGCTTGTCGCGATGATGAGCATCATCTTCGTCGGTTTCCCCATCGCGTTCACGCTTCTGTTCATCGCGCTCGTCTTCGGCGCCATCGGCCTGGGGACCGAACTCACCTTCAGTCTCGCCTATCTGCAGGTGTGGGGCACGATGAAGGACGACATCCTGCCCGCCGTGCCGCTGTTCGTGTTCATGGGCTTCATGGTGGAGCAGGCAGGACTGATGGAGCGCCTGTTCCTCGCCCTGCGCAGCCTGCTCGCCGCGCTGCGCGGCTCACTGTTCCTGGCGGTGATCCTGACCGCGACCATCTTCGCGATGGCCACCGGCATCGTCGGCGCCGCCGTGACCGTGCTCGGCATCATGGCCGGACCGGTGATGCTGCGCGCCGGCTACGACCATCGATTGTCCGCCGGCGCGATCGCGGCGGGCGGCACGCTCGGCATCCTGATTCCGCCGAGCATCATGCTGGTGGTGATGGGGCCGACGATCGGCGTACCGGTCAACTACCTGTATGCCGCGGCGCTCGGGCCCGGATTGCTGCTCGCGGGCCTGTACATCCTGTACTGCCTGGGGCGCAGCTTCTTCAATCCGCGGCTGGGTCCGCCGGTACCGAAGGCGGAGCGCGTGACCGACGTGCGCGAGCTGGCGCGCGAGTTCGTGCTGGGCGTAATTCCACTCGCCGCGCTCATCGGCTTCACGCTGGGGAGCATTCTGGCCGGCCTGGCGACACCGACCGAAGCGGCCTCGTGCGGCGCGTTCGGCGCCACGCTCCTGGCCGCGGCCTATCGCAAGCTCACCTGGTCTGCGCTGAAGAACACCGCCCTCTCGACGCTGGTCACGTCCAGCATGGTGCTGTTCCTCGCGGTGGCGTCCAACGTGTTCGGCGCCGTGTTCACCAAGCTGGGCGCAACGGACCTCATCAGCAACGCCCTGATGCAGGTTCCGCTGCCGGACCTCGGCAAGCTGCTGCTGGTGATGGCGCTCATCTTCGTGCTCGGCTGGCCGTTCGAGTGGCCCGCGATCATCCTGGTGTTCCTGCCCATCTTCCTGCCGGTGGTCCAGCAGCTGGATCTAGGGCTGGATCCCCAGGAAGCGATGATCTGGTTCGGCACGCTGGTGGCGGTGAACCTGCAGACCGCCTTCCTCAGTCCACCCGTGGCGATGTCGGCGTACTACCTGAAGAACGTCGTGCCTCAGTGGGGTCTGGGTACCATCTATCGTGGCATGGGCCAGTTCATGCTGATCCAGATCGTGTGCCTGGGTGCGGTGATGCTATGGCCGTCGCTTTCGTTGTGGCTGCCGAGGCTGATGCAGCAGTAGCGGTGCTGCTCGGGTTGGGTGGTCTCGGATTCGTACCGACCCACACATGGTTTATTCGAGTTCGTCGTTACCCAAGCGGCACGTGTCGCTTCGCGTTCATGCCGGGCCGGTGCCACGCGTGTCATTTTGGAAAGCGTCCGCTTGGGAGCGCATGCCGTGCGCGATTCGCTCCCATAGAACCCCAGGAAAGGAGGGGGCCAGTCGACTTTCCACCGCTTCCAATGCTCGCGGAACGTCGCCGACCAGCTGCTTCATCTTATCCCACACAGTCGGCACGCCGCTCCTATCGGCCAGCTCTCGAAAGTGGCGGGCGCGGATCTCCGTCAGCCGGTGATGCATGTTCCCGGCGTGCAGACCCATTGCCAGCCGCGCTTTCTCCGGCGAGATCGACCCGGCGGCGTGACCGATGACGGGCCAGGCCGAGAGCACGGCGTAGAGCGGTGTCAGTCGGTAGCTATCACCTGCGTTGAGTGGTTCAGCCGACCGCGGCCATGTCCTTTCGGAAAGGATCGCGATCCCAGCGGCCTTGCTTATCGTGAATCCTGGCGAGGCAGCGGCTTCACCTCGATCGTCACCATAGGACGGTCCGGCAGCGAGCAAGCGCGACGAGCACTTAGGTAGCGATTGGTACAAGCGCTTCACGGCCTGCTCTGGGGTCTCTCGTACTTCCACTCGACTGCCGAATAATCGCTTGAATAGGCCGACCAGGTAATCTTCCTGAGGGCTAACGCTCCGGTTCAGCGGCGGACCGCGCAGCGGGCCGACCGCTGCAACCGGTTGTTGGGCGGCGCCCCTGTGCCGAACCCCTGTGGATCTCAGCTTCCGAACAGACGCGCCTGCAGCTGCGTCTCGGCGTTGAGCATCGGCGCCTCGGCCGACTTGCCGAGCGCGATCTTGTAGGTGCCGCTGGCGATATCCATGGCCATGTCGTTACTCCTATTGGCCAAACACGCGCGCCGTCAGCGGCGCGCTCGCCTTCAACACAAGCTCGCCCGCTGACTTGCCGAGCGCGACCTGATACGTCCCCTCGCTGATTCTCCACTGGCCGAGGCCGTTCTTGCCGTCGAACCGCGCGAGCAGACGCGAGTCGGCGGTGACGGTCACCGTTCGCGATTCGCCCGGCTTCAGATCCACGCGCTCGAAGCCGAGCAGACGCATGCGCCGGCCGTCCGGCGTGTCGGTAAGATACACCTGCGGCACGTCCGCGCCCGCGAGCTTGCCTGTGTTGGTCACGGTGAACGTCGCGGTGATCGTCTCGCCGCCGCTCACGCTGAATTCCTTGTAATCAAAGCTCGTGTAGCTCAGGCCGTAGCCGAAGGGATACAACGGCTTGTGGTTCTTCTGCGCGTACCAGCGGTAGCCGACCTCCGCGCCTTCGTCGTAGCGGATAGTCACCGGTGTGCCCCACGGCGTGCCGAGGCCTGACAGCTCGGGCCGCGGCGTCTGCGCCAGATCGGCGGGGAACGTGAGCGGCAAGCGGCCCGAGGGATTGACCTTGCCGGTCAGAATCTCGGCGATCGCCCGGCCACCTGCCTGCCCGGGATACCACGCCTCGACGATCGCCTTGACCTTGTCGCGCCACGGCATCGAGACCGGGTTGCCGGTTTCGAGTACGACGATCGTGTTCGGATTGGCGGACGCGACCGCGTCGATCACGGCGTCCTGCCCCCACGGCAGCGAGAGATCGGGGAGGTCAAACCCTTCACCCTCGACGCGGATCCCGAACGCGATCACCAGGTCCGACCGCTTCGCTGTCAACGCCGCTTCCGCCGGCGTATACCCCGGGTCGAAGTCGATCTGCGCGTTCGGCAGAGCCTTCTTCAGCTCGTCGAGCGGCGACGGTTCGAACAGATACAGATTGCGGTGTCTGCCCATGACGCCGGCGCCGCCGATCTTCATCTGTCCGGCGAACCCGCCGACCGGTGCCACCGCGCCGGAGCCGGTGCCGCTGATCACGCCCTGCTGCGCGTAGCCGCCGATCACGGCAATCTTCAGCGGCTTGTCCGTCGCGACCGGCAGCGCGCCGTCGTTCTTCAGCAGCACGATGCCCTGCCGGGCGACGTCGAGCGCGATCTGGTTGTGCTTCGCCAGGTCAACGGCGGGCGCCGCTTTCCACGTATCGATGCCCACCGCGTACGCCGAGCGGAGGATGCGCCGCACCATGTCGGACAGCCGCGCCTTCGGGAACTTGCCGTCCTTGTACGCCTGGCGAAGTGGTCCCACGAACGGTTCGACGGGCACCTTCCACATCATCTTGTCCGCCTGCGCGCCGGACTCCTGATCCAGTCCGTGCATCGCGAACTCCCATTCGGGCGTCGCGCCCCAGTCGGACATGACGTAGCCCTTGTAGCCCCATGCGCCCTTGAGCACCTCGTTGAGCAGGTGATGGCTGCCGCCGACGTATGTGCCATTGACTTTGTTGTAGCCGCTCATGATCGCGCCGGGCTGCGAACGTTCGATGGCGATCTGAAAGGCGAGCAGATCGGATTCGCGATGGGCTGCAGGGTCGATGATGGCGTCCAGCCAATGCCGATTGGTCTCGTTGGCGTTCAGCGTGTAGTGCTTGAGCGTCGAGATGACCTGCTGGCTCTGGATGCCGTTGACCTGCTCGGCGGCCATGACCGCGCTGTGCCAGGGATCCTCGCCGTAGTACTCGAAATTGCGCCCGTTGCGCACGTCGCGGGTGAGATTCATGCCGCCCGCCAGCTGGACGTTGAAACCGCGGCTGCGCGCCTCCCGTGCGATCGCGACGCCGCCCTCACGGGCGAGCTGTGGGTTGAAGCTCGAGCCGACGACGATCGACGCCGGGAACGCGGTTGCGCCCTTGTCGTCGGGCCGGTATCCGGGATTGGTGATGCCCATGCTCGCATCGCTGCTCTGCAGCGTCGGGACGTGGAGCCGCGGAATGCCGGGCGTATAGCCCGCGCTCTGGTTCTTGATGTCCTTGACGCGGGGGTCGGGCGCCAGCGCGCCGCCCGGCACATTGCCCAGAATGCTGATGAGCAGCGAAAACCGCTCGTCATCGGTCATCCGCGCTTCGGTAGCACGGGCCCGTTCGTCGGGCGATCCTCCTTGCGCAGGCGCGACGGTCGGCGTGACGAGTGCGAGCAACATCATGAGCATGAACACGCGATGGCTTCTTGACATGGAGACCTCCTCCTGGAGAGCCACAGATCAGTACTTCACCGCCCAACTTTAAAGTTAACGACATGCATGTCGGTTCAATTCCCCGATGTTGGTAGAAATTTTTATCTGGAGAGGCTGGCTCACCCACTGAGCCAGAGGTGGGCGGATACTCCCATGCGCTGAGCCATGCCTTTCGCCGATCAATCCTACCGCCCACCGGGAGGGTTCGCAAATGCACGCCGACACCACGTTCGCGGCGGTCGAGCGGCCGTTGGCCCCATCACCCCGACTGGTGCCCAGTGTGCGCGCCGCACTGCGCCTTCGCCGCTACAGCCTCAAGACCGAGCGGGCTTATGTTCATTGGGTGAAGCGCTATGTTCGATTCCACGCGCTGCGCCATCCCACGCTTTCGTTGTGGCTGCCGAGGCTGATGCAGCAGTAAGAGGTCAGCTGCCCTGCCCTCGCGAATCGAGAAGTTGCCGCTGGCATCCGCAGCGTGCACATTCGGAACCGATTCGATCGCCGCAATCGCGGCGAGCGCGATCATGGCGGCGTGAGTCAAGCAGTTTCATTAGAGCAGGTTCCAGTGCGTGGAAATGCCGAAGCATCGCACGCGCGTGGAGGCGTGCCGCGCGACGGTCGAGCGCGTGGAGGATTCTTCAGAAGAAATGCGCGGCGAGCGATTTCACCCTGAACAGGGCGCAGCCGGCGAAACGCGTCAGCCGGCTACGAACGAGGGAGCGTGGTCCGCGGACCGGCAGCTACGAGGCCAGGCGGTCAGTGCCGCCTGCGTATCGCAAACCAAGTGCCCCATGCCATCAGGGCGAGCAACGCCACCATCCCGGGTTCGGGAACCGAGTTGTCCTGCTCCGCCGTGAGGAAGCCGCGTATCTCCCCCGCGGTGACAAAGTCCGTGTGGATGTTGAAATACGCTTGTCCCGCCTGCAGACCGGCGACCAGCGCGGCAGTCGCGCCTTCGGCGGTGCCGCCGTTGGTGATGAGAAAGGTTGGGTTGAAGGTGTCCTCATCGGCCAGATCGAAGGTGTGATCGTACGACCCGCTCGTGACCGCGAGCGGAAATCCCTCGAACAATGGGACCTGCGTCGCGACGCCGGCGTTGTTCGGTGGCGGTGTGCAGCAGTGGATGTGCGCCGCGGTGGTGTTGCCGATCAGGTTCTCGAACTCCGCCATCACCCGCATCGTGCCGACGGTCGAAAACCCCGTGTCGAGATCGATGATGACGGTCGCGGTGCCCGTGCCGGGCGATGCGTTTGGCGGGTTTTCGCTGGCGCCGTCGAGCACGGCGGTGAAGGTGATGGGTGCGGCCTCACTCACCCGCACTATGCCGATGGCTGCCACAATGAGCAGTCCGACGAAGATCGTACGCATCGATTCGCGAAGCATAGTGACTTCCTTGCAGAACCGTGTCTGTCGACGCACATGCAATACTCGAACCATTGAAGAAAAGACGTTACCACTCAGTAGGTTACGAGTCAGCCCCGGAGAATCTCACCGAATTATGTAAGGAGAACCGACACACACCGATGGCAGGCAAAGCGCTCCCGGCTTTGCTCCCCAGAGGGGATGGCGACGTTCCTACTATGTTTCTACGACGCTATGGGAGTGTTGGTGGCCAAGGGCGGAATCGAACCACCGACACAAGGATTTTCAGTCCTCTGCTCTACCAACTGAGCTACTTGGCCTTACCGATACCTCTGCAAGCACAAGGATTTTGGCTCCGACTAACCTGAAGGTTAGTCTTCGCCGAAACGCCTGGCGGCGTTTTCAGTCCTCTGCTCTACCAACTGAGCTACTTGGCCTTACCGATACCGCACGCTGCAGGACTCCGGACAGCTCCGACGCGGAACGTCGGCCAGCCTTCATGCGACGGGCGTCGCACCCCCGAGCGAGCCGCGCATTATATCGGCTCGGCGGCCGCTTGATAAGCCTGTCAGCCCAGGGACAGGAAATGGCGCAGGGACGGGTCGCTGCCCAGCTCCCGATGGGCGGCGAAGGCGCAGAACAATTCCGCCGTGGCGAGCGCGTCGATCAGCGCGTCGTGCGCCTTGTAGCGTGGCAGGTTGAAACGCTCCCGCAGCGCATGCAAGCGCAGGCCCCCCGGCGCCGGCGCCTGGTTCCGCTGTATCAGCCAGCGCCCGATCAGCCATTCGGTGTCGGCGACGAGGGCGACGAAGGGTGCACCGTACAGGCGACGGCACGCCGCATCGAGAAACCCGGTCTCGATGGCGGCGTGGTGGCACAGCAACACGCGGCCGGCGAGCCGCTCGAGCACCTCGGGAAGGACTTGGCCCAGCGGCCGACCAGCGGCCACCTGATCGTCGGTCAGCTGGTGGATAACGGCGGAGCGCTCGGGCACCGCACCTTCGGGCGCGACCAGAAGGTGGCGCGCCGTGTCGAGACGGACGCAGCCGCCTCGTAGCTCGACCATCCCCACACTCAGGATCTCGTCGCGGCTGGCGTCCAGCCCGGTCGTCTCCAGGTCGAGCGCGACGAAGTCCACGTGATGCCAGTCGGCGCTGCGCGCCGGAAACGAGACGGCCAGATAGTCGCGCAGCGGCCCGGGTCGCACCTGCCGCAAGATGCGCTGGCGGCGACGCTCCATGGTGAACAGCCAGGCCAGCATTCCGGTCAGTGGAACCGCCCCGTCGGCAGACGCCCCTCCAGAGTCTGCTGGAGCATCGCGATGATGCCGAATGCGTCCTTCAGATTGCTGCGTTCGAGTTTGGATAACTTTTCAGGCGCAACGAAGTTGTCCGGCTTCTCGCCCGCGCGCAGTTGCCGCGCCTGGTGCTGCATCCTGAGGGTGGCGATGAACTCGTAAGCATGCTCGAGATTGCGCGCGCTGTCGGCCGTGATCGAGTGCGAACCCGCCACCGCGCGCAGCCGGGCAGCGGTGCCGATTTCGGGGATGCCTTCCGCAAGCGCATAGACCCGCGCCAGATCGACCACCGGCACGACGCCATGGTGCT
Source organism: Pseudomonadota bacterium (assembly GCA_023430065.1). GTDB lineage: Bacteria > Pseudomonadota > Gammaproteobacteria > Burkholderiales > SHXO01 > SHXO01. The sequence continues at coordinate 33,319 of JAEZCG010000147.1, forward strand.
TGATGTCGAACGTGCGATCGTGCTCGCCGCCGTGAATCAACACGATGTTGCGGAAAAAACCGAGTGGAGGCCGGTGCTTCAACGCATTGCCTGCCATGTAGGCCAGGAATAGGCGGCTGTCCCGGCTCTGCTGCAGGTTCTCGCGCTGTAGGCGGTCGAGCAGTTGCGCCTCGCCGTGCACGGTACGCAGGTCGAAGAACACGCTGGACAGCATCAGCGCCATGGGCTCGGGCTCGTGGATCCAGCCGTCGAAACGCCGTCGCCATGCCCGGTACGGTTGCCTCCACTCGGCGTTGCTCGCCATGACATCGCCCGGACAATAGACGAACCCGCAGGCATTCAATCCGGCGTTGACGAAGCGCGCCAACTGCGCGAAGTAGGCGTCGTCTCGATCCGTCGCCTCATCGGACAGGATCAGCGCATTGTCCTGATCGGAGTGCGTGCTCTGCTCGCGGCGGGCGTGCGAGCCGCCGGCCACCCACGCGTACGGCACGGGCGGGGGACCGAGCGCCTGCTCGGCCAGCTGGAGCAGGCGCACGGTGATCGCGTCGTTGACCGTGGAGACCGCCTCGCCCACGTGGCGTGCCGTCGCACCCGCGAGTACGAGTTGCACCTGCAGTTCAGCAAGGCGGCCACTGATCTCCGCGATGGCTTCGGGCGTCTTCGCCTTGCTCACGTCCCCGACCAGATACACCGCGTTCGCGCTCTCGCGCCGCACCAGGTCGCTGGCAGACAAGACGCCGATCACCCGCGCACCGTCCATGACGGGGAGATGATGCACGTTGAGCCGCGTCATCTGCATCAGCGCCTCGAACGCAAGCGTGTGCGGCGCGACGCCATGCACGTGCGTGGTCATGATGTCGCGGACAGGACGCGAAATTTCCAACCCCTCCGCGATGCAGCGGCTGCGCAGGTCGCGGTCCGTCAACAGGCCGGTCAGCGCGTCGTGCTCGGTCACCAGCAGACAGGAAATGCGCTCCCGCGTCATGAGCTGTGCGGCATCCCGGATGCTCGTCTGCGGCGCGACGCAGATGGGTTTGCGCGCGAGGAGGCTCTCGATGCTCACCGTCATGAGGCTCCCGGCACGCGGCGGGACGGAAGGCAGCGCCTCGATCGCGCGCTCGAGCCGTTCCGCTTGCGACGCGGCGAAGTGACGGCCGAAGACCGGGTGGTCGCGGCACAGCACCTCGAGCCGCTCGCAGGGCAGCAGATAGCACAGCGTGTCCTCGATCGTCACCCCGGATCCGTCCTGGGAACCGCTGGACAGGGAGCAGTCGGCGTGCAGATCGCCTTCACCGAGCTTGTCGGTAAGTTCGCCCGCCGCATCGCGCAGCGCCACGGCGCCCTTGCGCACGATGTAGAGGAAGCCGGAGCGGCCCTCCCCAGGAGGAAAGGCCGATCCGCGCCGCAGATAGCGCACCGACATGAAGCCGGGGAGGCGCTGCAACACGTCCTCGGGCAGCGCGTCGAACGGGTGGTGCGCAGCGAGGAAATCGCGTATCTCGAGAAGCTCTACGTCCATGCCCAAAGCCGCGTGCTTAGAGACGCCGGTTCGGGCAACGCTATCTCATTTCGATGCGGCGTGCCGCACGACAGGCCTCGCCGATGCGGGGCCCGTCGCACGGCAAACGCGATCAGTGGTGCGTGGCACCCTTTGCACCACGCGGAATGCGAATGTCCTCCACCAGATGCTGGATGTGCTCGGGCGGAGGGGCGGTGACTTTCGAGACGACCCAGGCGACCGCGAAATTGAGCAGCATCCCGACCGTTCCGATTCCCTCGGGAGACACACCGAACAGCCAGTTCTCCGGCGTGTTGTCCGCCATGGGTTCGATGAACACGCCCTTGAAGTAGATGATATAGCCCATCGTGAAGACCAGCCCCGTCAGCATGCCCGCGATGGCGCCCCACTTGTTCATGCGCTTGTTGAAGATGCCCATGATGATCACGGGAAACAACGACGCCGCGGCCAGGCCGAATGCGAAGGCGACCACTTGCGCCACGAACCCCGGGGGGTTGTAACCGAGGTACCCGGCGATCAGCACGGCGCCCGCCGCCGCGATGCGACCGGCGAGCAGTTCACCCTTCTCGGAAATGCGCTTGGCGAAGGTGCTCTTCAACAGATCGTGCGAAATCGACGACGAGATGACGAGCAGCAATCCTGCCGCCGTCGACAGCGCCGCGGCAATGCCCCCCGCGGCAACCAGGGCGATCACCCAGTTCGGCAGGCGGGCGATCTCCGGATTGGCAAGCACCAGGATGTCGCGGTCGACGGTCAACTCGTTGCCCTTCCAGCCGTACTCCTGCTCGGCTTTGGCCGCGAAATCCGAATTGGCATCGTTGTAGTACTGGATGCGCCCGTCGCCGTTCTTGTCCTCGAAGGAGATGAGCTTCGTCTCCTCCCAGCGCTTCATCCAGGCCGGCCGCTCGTCGATTGCCAGGCTGCCGGCCTGCGTGCCGATCGCGCCCGGATACATGGTATCGACCAGATTGAGGCGCGCCATCGCGCCAACCGCGGGTGCGACGGTGTAGAGCAAGGCAATGAACACGAGCGCCCACCCGGCCGAACTGCGCGCATCGCGCACCCTGGGCACGGTGAAGAAGCGCACGATCACGTGCGGCAGGCCGGCGGTCCCGACCATCAGGGCGAAGGTCACGCAGAAGAAGTCGATGACGTTCACCTCCGCCGTGTCATAGGAGGAGAACCCGATGTCGCGCAAGGCGCCATCCAGCCGTTCCAGCAGGTAGGTGTCGGGATTGCTGTTGAGCGTCGCGCCCAGGCCCAACTGGGGGAAGACGTGCCCGGTCAGCTGCAGCGAGATGAAGACCGCCGGAACGGTGTAGGCGAAGATCAGCACCACGTACTGCGCCACCTGCGTGTACGTCACGCCCTTCATGCCGCCCAGCACGGCGTAGAAGAACACGATTCCCATCCCGACCACCAGGCCGGTGACGATGTCCACCTCCATGAAGCGCGAGAAGACGATTCCCACGCCGCGCATCTGCCCGGCCACGTAGGTGAACGAGATGAAGATGAGGCACACCACCGCCACGACGCGCGCGGTCTGGGAGTAGTAACGGTCGCCGATGAACTCGGGAACGGTGAACTTGCCGAACTTGCGCAGATAGGGGGCGAGCAGCAAAGCCAGCAGCACGTAGCCGCCGGTCGAGCCCATCAGGTACTGCCCGCCTTTGTAGCCCATGAAGGCGATCAGACCGGCCATCGAGATGAACGATGCCGCCGACATCCAGTCGGCCGCGGTGGCCATGCCGTTGACGATCGGCGATACACCCTTGCCCGCCACGTAGAACTCGCCGGTGCTGCTCGCCCGCGACCAGATCGCGATGGCGATGTAGAGTGCGAAAGACGCCCCGACGACGATATAGGTGATCGTTTTCAGATCCATTTCTTGTGGTCTCCCCTGGGTGCGGATCTAGTCTTCGTGCACGTCGTACTCGCGGTCGAGGCGATTCATCCGCCACGCGTAGTAGAAGATCAGAACGAGGAATACGTAGATCGAACCCTGCTGGGCAAACCAGAAGCCCAGCCGGTAACCGGCGATCTGGATCTGATTGAGCTGCTCGCCGAGCAGGATCCCGAAGCCGTAGGACACCACGAACCAGACGACCAGGCACCCCAGCAGAATCCTGAGGTTGGCCCGCCAATACCCCTGCGGATTCTTCATCCGAGTTCCCCCCTTGATTTTGGTGTTGGCCTGGAACGCCCGACTGGCGGAGGCTGCAGGCGATAGGATTCTGGGGGGGAGGCAAGCGCGTGTCAATTTGGCGCGCGCAAGCGTCTTACGACGCAAAAGAAGAAGGGCTCCGTCTCTCGACAGAGCCCTCTCTGGAATCACCGGACACCGTCCGAA
>JAEZCG010000180.1 GCA_023430065.1 Pseudomonadota bacterium
GCGGTGGGGATGGTGGAGGCGATGCCGCAGAGCGCCGCGAAGGGCGCGCTGTAGCCGGCGACCAGCACGCCGACGATGATCACCAGGGGCAGGAACAGGTGGCCCCGTTCGCGCAGCACTTCGCCCAGGCGCGGTAGTTCCGCGCGCGGCAGGCCGTGCATGCCGAGGCGCTTGGCCTCGAAATGGACCGACATGTAGATCGCAAAGTAGTACAGCAGCGCCGGCAGCAACGCGTACGTGGCGACCTGCAGATAGGCGATGCCGAGGAACTCCGCCATGATGAAGGCGGCTGCTCCCATGATCGGGGGCATGATCTGACCGCCGGTGGAGGCCACCGCTTCCACCGCACCGGCGAACGCCGGCTTGTAGCCGATGCGCTTCATCATGGGGATCGTGAACGTGCCCGTAGTCATCACGTTCGCCACCGCGCTGCCGGATACCGTGCCGAACATGCCGCTGGTCACGCATGCGACCTTGGCGGGGCCGCCCGCGCTGTGTCCGGTGAGGCTCATGGCGAAATCCATGAACAGCTGTCCCGTGCCGGTGCGCTCGACCAGTGCGCCGAATAGGATGAACAGCATCACGTAGGTCGCCGACACATACAGCGGGATGCCGAAGATGCCCTCGGTCCCGAGGTACATCTGCTCGAACAGCAGTTCGAGGTCGATGTCGGCGACGAACCCCGCGTACGCGAGGAAGGCCACAGCGGTGAGTGGCAGCGCCCAGCCCACCGCGCGCCGCGTTGCCTCGAGGACGAGCAGGACCGTCGCGCCGGACAGCATCCAGTCGGCGGGCCGCAGTTCGTCCACGTAGATCATGCGCCCCAGCACGTAGTCGCGCTCGACCACGAGATAGCCGCACACGACGAGGCTGGCGGCCACCAGCAGGGCGTCGAGCCAGCCGGGCGAGTCGGTGGCGGCACGCGCGTGCGGCGCCAGGGTGAGAAAGGCCAGCCCCAGCGCGAAAGCCAGGTGCACGGTGCGCAGCGTCAGCGCATCGGGCGGACCGTACCACGCGATCCACAGATGGAAGCACGACATCGCCAGTCCCACGGCGGCAATGAGCCAGCCGATGGGTGTCCTGCGAGCCATCGATGCGGATTCCATCAGCGTTCGCCTCCGGAGCGGGCAGCGTCCGTGTGGTCATGCGCGGCGTACCAGCGCGTCGCGGCGGGGTGCATGGGCACGCCGATGTCGGCTCCCATGCTGGCTGCCGTCGTGTCCTTCATGGCCTTGGCGATGCTGGCGAGGTCGTCCATGCCGGCGACCAGGCCCTCGAGGATCTCGACGACGATCGCATCCGGGAGATCGCAGCGCACGATAACGTGAGTGGCGTAGCCGATGGTCGGCACCGGCTCCGCTTGTCCCGGATACGTTCCGGCCGGGATCACGATGCGCAGATAGCCGGCGTTCATTTCGCGCAAGCGTGCGAGCGCCTCGTCGGGTACGGGAATCAGGCGAATGCTGCGCGAACTGGCGAGGTCCATGACCGCCCCCGACGGCACCGAGGTGCCGAGGGTGAAGATGTCGGCGTTGCCGTCCTTCATGAGCGAGACGGAATCGGTGTAGTTGCCGGTATTGAGACGACCGAGGTCGCCGTAGTCCATTCCGTACGCCTGCAGCAGTTGCAGGGTGATGGCTTCGCCCGTGTTGCCCATCGGCTGGGTCGCGAGCGACCGGCCGCGAAAATCCGCCGGCGTGCGGATGTCCGAGTCCGCCAGCGCCACGGCCTGGAAGTACTGCGGGTACAGCGTCGCCAGGTTGCAGACGTGCGTGGCGCGCGCCTTGAACGGCGCCACGCCGTTGATGGCATCGACGGTGGAAACGGAATTGGCCATGGCGATGTCGGCGCGGCCGATCTCCACGGCCTTGGCGTTGGCAACGCCGCCGCCCGGGAGCACCTGTACCCACAGCCCGTCGACCCGGCGCTCCAGAAGGTTCTTCAGTGCACCGGCCAGGGGATACCAGGTCCCGCCCTGCGGGCCGGCCGCCAGTTTCAGGCGGTCAGATCGCTCGGCACAGCCCGCCAGCAGGGCGGCGAGCAGGGCCGCGGCAAGCAGGGTCGTCGATATGCGGCGGTGCACGCGCGCCTCCAGTTGTCGTGGTGATGTTTCCCGCGCGCATTGTCTGGTCTGTGCGCGCCGGCGGCAAGGCCGGATCGTGATGGCCGTGCGCCGTGCGGTAAGCTATGCGTCCCTTTGCGCAGCGGCACCGCGTTCTCATCGTCGAACAGGTCTTTGCCCGGAGCCTGGCCGGCCAGCACGCGCTGGTGGTGGGCGGGACCAGCGGAATCGGCGCGGCCATCGGATGCGGATTGGCGGCAGCCGGCGCCTCGGTGACGGTGACCGCTGCCCCGAGGACGGCGGTTATCTCGTTACCTGATGGAGCCCTGAACGATGAATGCACCCGAGAAGGTGAGCAGGCTGTCCGCGCCCGGGATGGTTCCCGAGATCGTGGAGACGGCCATTCCGAACGATGAGCGCGTGTGGGTGCCGCAGGCGCCTGGCGTGTTCTTTCGTCCGCTGCTGCTCAACACCGTCACCGGCCAGTGGTGGAACCTGCTGCGCGTGACCAAGACCGGCGTGGTCAGCCGCCATCGCCATCCCTCGATGGTGTGCGGTCTCGTGCTGCGCGGGCGCTGGCGCTATCTCGAGCACGACTGGGTGGCGGAGGAAGGCGGATTCGTCTACGAGCCGCCGGGAGAGGTGCACACGCTCGTGGTGGATGCGCCGACGACCGAGATGATCACCTTCTTCAACGTCAATGGCGCCATGATTTACGTGGACGAGCAGGGTAAGACCGTCGGCTACGAGGACGTCCACAGCAAGATCGACATGTGCCGGGCGCATTATGCGAAGAACGGACTGGGCGCGGCGTACGTCGAGCAGTTCATGCGGTAGATGCAAGGCCGCCCCAACCAACCAGAGGACACCACACACATGACCAAGGCAATCCGTTTCCACAAGACCGGCGGTCCGGAAGTGCTCGTCTACGAGGACGTGCAGGTCGGCGATCCGGCACCGGACGAAGTGCGGGTGCGCAACACCGCCATCGGCCTGAACTTCATCGACACCTATCACCGCAGCGGACTGTATCCGCTGCCCCTGCCGAGCGGGCTGGGCGTGGAAGCGTGCGCGGTGGTGGAAGCCTGCGGCAAGGAAGTGACGTGGGTGAAGCCGGGTGACCGCGTCGGCTACGCCGGCGGCGCCCCGGGCGCCTATTCGGAGTTGCGCAACATCAAGGGCGATCGCCTGGTGAAAGTGCCAGACGGCATCGACGACAAGACCGTCGCGGCGATGATGCTGAAAGGCTTGACCGTGTGGTACCTGATCCGTCGCACCTACCGCGTCGAGAAGGGAGAGACGGTGCTGTTCCACGCGGCAGCCGGCGGCGTCGGCCTGATCGCCTGCCAGTGGCTGAAGGCGCTGGGCGTCACCGTCATCGGCACGGTCGGAAGCGACGAGAAGGCGAAGATCGCCAAGGCGCACGGCTGCACGCACACCATCGTGTACACCCGCGAGAACTTCGTCGAGCGCGTGCTCGAGATCACCGGCGGGCGCAAGGTGCCGGTGGTGTACGACTCGGTGGGCAAGGACACCTTCATGGGATCGCTCGACTGCCTGCAGCCGCGGGGACTGCTCGCCGTGTTCGGCAACGGTTCGGGGCCGGTTCCGGCGTTCGATCTGGGGATGCTCGCGGCCAAGGGATCGCTCTACGTCACCCGGCCCACGCTGAACACGTACGTCGCGCGCCGCGCCGATCTCGAGGCAGGCGCCAGCGAACTGTTCGAGGTGGTGAAGTCGGGCAAGGTCAAGATCGAGATCAATCAGACCTACGCGCTGAGGGACGTTGCAAAGGCGCACCGCGATCTCGAAGGGCGCAAGACCACCGGCTCCACCGTGCTGCTGCCGTAACGGAGCCGGTCCATGCAGGGCGGCGCGACGACAAATGGAGAGGCGTTGCCGCGCCGCCGATTCATCAAACAGACCGCCCTCGCTGCTGCGGCCTTGAGCCTGCCGGCGGCGAGCCTCGCTGCGCAATCGGAGAAACGCGTGTCCACTGCATCCCTGGTCATCATGCAGGGTGACGGACTCGGCCTGACGCCGCTGGAGGCGGCAGACGAACTCGCGCGGCTCGCCGCAAGCCGGGGGCCGATGGCCGATTGGTACGGACTGGGCGGGGAAGTCGACGAGGTCGAGGCGTGGTTTGCCCGGGACCTGGGCAAGGAGCGCGCGCTATTCATGCCCACCGGCACGCTCGCCAACCAGCTGGCGCTGCGTGCCCTGGCGGGCGAGCGGCGCCGGGTGGTGGTGCAGGACGTGAGTCACGTCTACAACGACACTGGCGATGCGTCCCAGGCCCTGAGCGCGCTGACCCTCGTTCCGCTCGCGCCGGATCGGGCGTCCTTCACCTGGCGCGACGTCGAGCGTGTCCTGCATCGCACGGAATCCGGGCGCGTCGCCGCGCCAGTCGGGGCGATCTCGATCGAGTCGCCGGTCAGGCGGTGCGCTGGCGAACTGTTCGATCGAGACGAGATGATGCGCATCTGTGCGCGGGCCCGCGAGCGAGGCATCCGCTCGCACCTCGACGGTGCGCGGCTGTATCTCGCCAGCGCCTACACGGGAATCTCTCCAGCAGACTACGCAGCGCCGTTCGACACCGTCTATGTCTCGCTGTGGAAGTGCTTCAACTCGCTCAATGGCGCGATCCTCGCCGGACCCCGTGCGCTGCTGGATCCGCTGGTGCACACGCGGCGTATGTTCGGCGGTGCGCTGTTCAACGCGTGGCCGTTTGCCCTGCTCGCGCGGCATTACGCCGAGGGTTTCGTCGCACGACTGACGAGGGCGATCTCCGTGTCCGAGGCGTTCATCGGTGCGCTGCCGGCTTCGGTGCGCGTCGAGCGGATCGCCAACGGCAGCAACATCTTCCGCCTGCACGTCCCCGCGCCGCGCGCGCAGGGGCTGCGGGAGCGGTTGCGTACGAGCGGCGTCGTGATCGCAACTCCCGTTGCAGGGATGAACGACGAAGCGACCCTCGCCGTGCTGGTGAACGAGACCTGGAATCGCCGCAGCGGCGCGGAACTCGCCGGTCTGTTCCGCGCGGCACTCGGCGCCTGATCGAAGGCGGCAACCCCGCGCCGCCGCATCGGCCGCGCGACTTGCGCCGTCCTTGGCTTATCATCCGCGGAAAGCAACAAACGGGGGAGGGGACATGTTCTCACTGCAGGGAAAGGTCGCGCTCGTGACGGGGGCCTCCCGCGGCCTCGGCTGGGCCATGGCGCAGTCGCTCGCGCAGGCGGGCGCCCACGTCATTCTCAATGCGCGCGACGCGTTCGCGCTGCAGGAGCGGGCCGATCAGCTGACCGCGCAGGGCGGCAGTGCCGAAGCGGCAGCGTTCGACGTCACTGACGAGGCGGCCGGGGTCAACTGCGTCCAGAAGGCGGTCGAGCGACACGGCCGCTTCGACATCCTGATCGCGAACGCCGGCATCCAGCATCGCGCGCCCATCACCGAGTTCGCCCGCAGCGACTTCCAGCGGGTGCTCGACACCAATCTTACCGCCGTCTGGGCGCTGGCGAGGGAGGCCGCGCGCGTGATGATTCCGCGCAAGAGCGGCCGCATCGTCATGACCGGGTCGATCAGCGCGTTCCTGGCGCGCCCCACCATCTCCGCCTACATCGCGAGCAAGGGGGCGGTCCACGCGCTGACGCGCGAACTGGCGGTGGAACTGGCCCAGCACGGCATCACGGTGAACGCGATCGCCCCGGGCTACTTCGCCACGGAGATGAACACCGCGCTCATCGGGAACAAGGACTTCAACGACTGGGTGTGCCGCCGCACGCCGGCGGCGCGCTGGGGCCGGCTCGAGGAGATCGGACCGGTGGCGGTGTTTCTCGCCTCCGACGAGGCGTCCTACGTGAACGGCCACGTCCTCACCGTGGACGGCGCCTTCAGCGCGGCGATGTAGTTGCAGACACACATTCACCACGAAGGTCACGAAGGGAATCCCTCGAACACAGAGGACGCAGAGGTACACAGAGGAACTGCGAGACACCGCGATTCGGGGCTTTCTCTGTGATGCTCGGTGCCCTCGGTGGTGGATGAGGTTCTCCCGCCTTTCTTCGAGTCCCTTGGTGACCTTTATGGTAGATGAACTTGTGACCGAAGGAGGGGGTATGGCACAGCAGACGTTTCGCGTGGGCATCACACGCGATGCAATCACGCCGAGCGGGGAGCCGGTGTGCGGCCGGGACGCGCTGCGCGTCCTGGATGCACCGGGCATCGAGTGGGAGTTCCTCCCGGAAATCGTGCCCGAGCTCACGCCCGAGCACGCGGCGCGCTACGACGCGATCTGTGTGCTGGGCGCGAAGGTGACGCGCGAGACGGTCTCGTCGCCGGCGCGCCGGCTCAAGCTCATCGCACGCTTCGGCGTGGGCTACGACTCGGTCGACGTTGCCGCCCTCAGCGAGCACGGCGTGCTCCTCACGATCGCACCGGATGGCGTGCGGCGGCCGGTGGCGAGCAGTGTGATGGCGTTCATGCTGGCCATGGCGCATCGTCTCGAGGAGAAGGACGCGCTGGTGCGGGACGGTCGCTGGAAGGCGAAGGGCGACTATCTCGGCTACGGCCTGGCGGGCAAGACGCTGGGCGTGATCGGTGTGGGCAACATCGGCAAGGAGGTGTTCCGGCTGGCGGCACCCTGGAACTTGCGGCACCTGGGGTGCGACCCCAACGTGCCGCAGGCGGCGGTGGACGCGCTCAACGTGAAGATGGTGGACCTGGACACGCTGCTGCGCGAAGCCGACGTGGTCTCCGTCAACTGCCTGCTCAACGAGGACACCCGTCACCTCATCGGTGCGCGGGAGTTCGCACTGATGAAGCCGACCGCCTTCTTCATCAACACGGCACGCGGACCGGTCGTCGACGAGGCGGCGCTCACGCAGGCGCTGCGCGAGCGGCGCATTCGCGCCGCCGCCATCGACGTCTTCGAGCAGGAGCCCACGCCGGCGGATAATCCGCTCCTGGCACTGGACAACGTGATCGTCGCGCCGCACGCGGTGTGCCACACCGACGAGTGCATGCGCCTGCTGGGCGAAAGCGCGTTCAAGTCTGCGATCGACCTCGCGGGCGGGCGGCGGCCCGCGCACATCGTCAACGTCGAAGCGCTGGGACATGCGTCCTGGCGCGGCCAGTGGCACAAGTAGAGCCGGACCAGGGATTGGGAAGTTGCCGCCTGCCGAAGCACCTGCATTTCCTCAACGAGACGGACCACCATGCGATCCAACCCGATCAAATCGAAGCTTTTGTCCGGCCAGCCGGTGTTCGGCACGTTCGGATGGGAGTTCCTGGTTCCCGGACTGCCGCAGATCGTGAAGGCCGCGGGCGCCGAGTTCCTGCTCATGGACATGGAGCACAGCGGCACCGGCTACGAGGCGATCAAGACGCAGTGCGAGATGGCGCGCGGGATCGGCATCGTGCCCATGGCCCGGGTGCCTGCCAATCAGTACCAGTACATCTCGCGCGCGCTGGACATCGGCTGCATGGGCATCATGGCGCCGATGGTCGGGTCGGCCGAGGAGGCCGAATTCATCGTCTCATGCACGCGCTATCCGCCGCAGGGACGGCGCGGCGCGGCCTTCGGATTCGCGCACGACGACTACGAGGGCGGCAGCGTCGCCGACAAGATTCGCATGGCGCACGAGCGCACCCTGGTGATGGCGCTGATCGAGACCGAGGAGGGCGTTCGCAACATCGACGCGATCGCTGCGGTGCCGGGCATCGACGTGCTGTGGCTGGGGCACTTCGATCTCACGAACTTCCTCGGCATCCCCGCGCAGTTCGACCATCCCCGCTATGCCGAGGCGATCGACAGGATGGTTGCCGCCGGGAACAAGCACGGCAAGGTGCTGGCGTGCATGACTGCCGACGAGAAGTGGAGTCGAACCTACTGGGAGAAGGGCTTCCGCATGTTCGCGGTCGGGGTGGACGCGATGCTGCTTCAGGGCGCCATTCGCGAGGGAATTCGGCCGCTGCAGCAGCTGTCCGGTCGGTCCTAGGCGTTCGCGCCGTGCGCACCAATCCGCTCAAGTCCCGACTCCTCGAAGGCGGGACGAGTTTCGGCCTGTTCGCCTTCGAGTTCTTTACGCCCGGGCTGGCGCAGATCGCTCAGGCGGCCGGCGCCGAATTCCTCCTGCTCGACATGGAGCACTCCGGCGCGGGCATCGACACGATCAAGCAGCAGCTCGCGTACTGTCGGGGCCTGGACATCGTGCCGCTGGTACGCGTTCCTGCGAACCAGTACCACTTCGTGTCGCGCGTGCTGGACATGGGGGCGATGGGGGTGATGGCACCGATGGTCGAGTCGGCCGAGCAGGCCCGCGACATCGTGCGCTGGACGCGCTATCCGCCGCTGGGTCGGCGCGGCGCCGTGTTGGGTGGCGCGCACGACGACTATGCAGGCGGGGACGCGCGCACGAAGCTGGCGGCAGCGAACGAGCGCTGCTTCGTGATGCTTCAGGTCGAGACCGAGGTCGGGGTGCAGAACGTCGAAGCGATCGCAGCGGTCGAGGGCGTCGATTCCATCTACATCGGTTTTCTCGATCTGTCGAACTTCCTCGGTGCGCCAGGAAACCTGCGCGATGCGCGCTATCTGGCCGCGGTGGATCGGATCGCGGCGGCCGCATCGGCGAACCGGAAGGTGCTGGGCACACTGGCGCCGAGTGTCGAGTTCGCCCGTGAGTATCTGGCGCGCGGATTCCGGATGATCTGTTTCGGCACCGACGCGGGCCTGATGCAGGCCGCGCTGTCGGAACGCCTGCGTGCGATGCACGAAGGCAGCGGCTAGTTCAGGGCAAGCGGTCTTCCCCGGCCCAGCACACTGGTGATGGTGGTTTGCCCGGAGCCGGGCGCGTCCGGCACATGACTGTCGCCGAATCGTACGGAGACGTCGTCGTCCAGATGCACGTCGAGGCCTTCCGGCAGTCGCGCGACCGCGTAGGCGCGGCCATCCACGAGCGGGACCGAGAACCGGACGTGTACCCAGGCGGCCCGGCTCGTGGCGGCTGTGGCCGGTGTGCGCGGCGCGAAGACCCCTGTGCCCACCTCGTCGAAGATCGCTTCCACGCGTCCGACATGATCCATGTCGCCGAGGCGGTCGGTGCGCGCATACGCCTGGATGAGCAGGACGGCGAACAGCAGCGCCAGGAGGGGGAGACCGCTCTTCATGATTCGGGGCAGGAACACGATTGGATGCCGGTCGGTTGCGTCGGGGGCGAGATGCCAGCGCGGCGCGCGAGCAAGGCTCGGGCCAACCGCATCGCGTCCCTCGCCGACCCGGCCCGCATCAGCTTGCCCAGCGTGGTCCCTTGATGTTCAGGCGTGCTGCCCGTTCCGCACGCCGGCTGACGATTCCGCTCACGCGCGCCTGCGCTTCCGGCGCGTCGTTCTCGACCTCGAGTTCGACCAGATCGCCGACCTCCACCGGGACGTCCGCATCGATCGCGGCGGTCGTGAAGGAGCGGCCGTTTGCGAGAGGCGCGCGCAGCAGCACTGCCGCCCAGCGTCGCCCGTTGGCGCCGTCGGACGACACCCGATGGTCCATGTAGACGCCCGGCGCGCGCTCGAGGTAGATGGCCTGGACGCTGCCCACGGCCGTCTCCGCCTGCGGATCGGTGTTGCCTGCGCAGGCGGCGAGCAGCGCTGCGCCGACGGCAGCGACGACGGGAATGCGGCTGCGCTTCATGGGGATGCTCCGGGAGCGGTGCCCGCGAGAGCGCGCGGGCGATTAGGCGACTAACGGCCGCCGCGCCGCGCAACTTGAGCAGCGGCTCATCCTCGAGGCGGGCGAAGCGCGCGATAATTCGCTCTTTACGGGACGCGCATACGGATCGCCAGGCATGAACGAAGAGCGACGCGAGACAGACGGCCGCAACCGCCGCACGCCCAGTCTCGCCTGGACCATCCGGGCCGTGGGCCTGGGACTGATCAGCGATATCGCGGCCACGGTGGTGGTCAGCGTGGTGCTGACTGCGATCGTCGGCCGGCGCCTGGCGGGTGAGAACGCGTCTCTGGATGAACTGGAGCAGGCCCTGCTCGCCTCGGAGGGGTACACGCTGCTGGCCCTTCTGGCCGGACTGGCCTGCACGGTGCTCGGAGGATACGTCGCCGCCCGGGCGGCGGGGGAGCGAGAGTACCTGCACGCGCTGCTCGCCGGCGTAGCGGTGCTGGTATTCGGCGAGATGATGCTGGCCCAGTCGACCGGCGCGTATCCCTTCGGCTACCGCGTGATCGGCACGCTGCTGACCATCCCCGCCGCCGTGTACGGGGGCCACCTGCGCAAGCGCGGGCGCGCGCGTGCGTGATCGGCGAGCGCATACAAATCCTACACATTCCGACTCCATGACTGCAGCCCACGAGCACTACACGCTCGGCTACGACATGCGCGCGATGCGCTTTCTGGTGCGCCGTACCCTCGATTCGCACGGCGCCTTCATCCTGCCCTTCCTGGTCCCCGGGCTCGAAGTCCTGGATGCCGGGTGCGGGCCGGGCGTGATGACGCGCGAGCTTGCACGGCGGCTCGGCACGGGGTCGGTCGTCGGACTCGACATGAGCGCGGCGCAGGTGCGCCTGGCGGCGGATGCGGCCACGTCGGAGGGGCTTTCTAACGTCCGGTTCGAAACGGGCAGCGCGTACCAGTTGCCGTTTCCCGACGCCAGCTTCGACCTGGTGTTCTCGCACGCGTTACTCGAGCACCTGCGCGCGCCGCAGCGCGCGATGGCCGAGTTCCTGCGCGTGCTGCGACCGGGTGGCATCGTCGGGGTCGCCACGCCCGACTGGGGCGGCTTTCTGTTCGGCCCCCCCAGTCCCGCGCTGACGGCTGCGGTGCAGGCCTACATGGCGCTACAACAGCGCAACGGCGGGGACGTGTTCGTCGGGCGGCGCCTGGCACAGCTGGCGGTGGACGCCGGCTTCGAGCAGGTGCGCAGTCGCGCCCGTTACGAAAACTACGACCCCCTGTCGATCATCGGCGAACTGCTCGCCTTCCAGCTGGAGGACGATGGGCAGATCGCGCACGCCGCCACGCTGCGCGCCTGGCAGCGCTCGCCCCACGGCATGTTCGCGCAGGCGTGGGTGGGCTGCACCGGACGCAAGCCGCAGCGCTGAGTCGCCCCGGCAGGCGCCAGCGCCTAGGCGGTGTGATCGGCGTCGATGTTCGCGCGATGCGTCTCCGGCCCCAGATAGACCGCCATCGCGGTGATCAGGGACAGCAGGACGATGTAGCCGGCGACGCCCCAGGGTGCCCCGCCCCACCACGCCAGCAGCAGCGCGGCTAGGAAGGGTGCCGGGCCGCCTGCGAGGATCGAACCGAGCTCGCGCGCAAGCGCGAAGCCGGTATAGCGCAGGCGTGCGCCGAACAGTTCGGCAAAGTACGCGGCCTGCGGACCGAACATGCCGGCCACCCCGATCGCGATCGCACCGATCAGCGCGAACCACACGAGCACCGGTGTGCCGGTATTCACCAGCATGAAGAAGGGCACGGCCCACGCCGCCGAGAACAGCGCCGCGCCCATGTAGACCGGTCTTCGACCGATGCGATCGGATAGTGTCGAGAACATGGGGATGGTGATCAGCGACAGCGCATGGGCGCTCATGATGCCGGTGAGCACCATGCTCTTGTCCATGCCCAGCGTCTGCGTCATGTAACTGAGCGTGAACACCGGGAACAGGTAGCCGAGGCCGTTCTCGGCGAGGCGCGCACCCACCACCACGAAGAATTCGCGCGGATGCCGGCGCAGCGCCTCCCGGACCGGCGAGCGTGCTGCCTTGTTGTGCGCAGCGATCTCGCTGAACACCGGGGTCTCGGACACCCTCGACCGGATGTAGAAGCCGAAGGCGATGAGCACCACGCTCAGCAGGAAGGGAATGCGCCAGCCCCATGCGAGAAACTCTTCCCGCGGCAGGGAGGAGAAGAGGGCGAACACGCCGGCGGCGAGCAGATTGCCCACCGTCACGCCGATGGGTGCCCAGCTTCCGAACAGTCCGCGCTTGCCCGGCGGCGCATGCTCGACCGCCATGATCACCGCGCCGCCATATTCCGCGCCCGCGCCCAGACCCTGGATCAGGCGCAGGATCACCAGCAGGATGGGCGCCCATACCCCGATCGCGTCGTAGGTCGGCAGCAGTCCGATGAGGAAGGTGCCGCCGCCCACCAGCATGAGCGTGATGACGAGCACCGGCTTGCGTCCGATGCGATCGCCGAGGCGGCCGAACACCAGCCCGCCGAACGGGCGCGCGAAGAATCCGACGCCGAAGGTGGCGAAGGCGAGCAGGGTCCCGACCGCAGGATCGGATTGCGGGAAGAACAGCTCGCCGAACACCAGGGCGGCTGCCATCCCGTAGATGAAGAAGTCATACCACTCCAGCGCCGAACCGACTGCCGACGCCAGGATCACCCGCCTGTGGGACGCGTCCATCTCTCCTCCCGGCAGCCTTCCAGCCGCCGGCACTCGCGGCGATCCGTGGCTGCGTTGTCGTTTCGAAGCGGTCAGCCTGCGATCCAGCTCACCGCGCTACGGTCCAGCTCCTTGATGCCTGCCCGGCCGATCAGCGCCAGGTTGACGTCGATCTCGTTGCGAAGCAGTTCCAGCACTTTGCTCACGCCGGCCCCGCCCATCGAGGCCAGGCCGTACAGAAACGGCCTGCCGATCATGCACGCATCGGCACCCAGCGACAGCGCCTTCAGCACATCGCTGCCGCGGCGCACGCCGCCATCCAGGACGATCTTCGCGCGACCCTGCACGGCATCGACGATCTCGGGCAGCACCGAGATCGCCGAGGGTGCGCCGTCGAGTTGTCGGCCGCCATGATTGCCGACGATGATCCCGTCCACCCCGTGCTCGATGGCGATCGCCGCATCCTCGCGAGCAGTGATGCCCTTGAGCGCCAGCGGACCGTCCCACAGAGAGCGTACCCAGTCGATGTCCTTCCAGGTCACGGACTGGTCGAATTGCGAGTTGACGAAGCCGGCGATGGTGACCATGTCCGAGTGCTTGCCTGCCTCGACGAAGTTGGCCATGGTCGGGGTGGGCCCGGTGAGATAGCGCCAGAGCCAGCCGGGATGCAGGCCGAACTCGAGCAGGCTGGCCAGGCGCAGACGAG
Source organism: Pseudomonadota bacterium (assembly GCA_023430065.1). Lineage (GTDB taxonomy): Bacteria > Pseudomonadota > Gammaproteobacteria > Burkholderiales > SHXO01 > SHXO01. Next base: position 13,157 of record JAEZCG010000180.1, read on the forward strand.
GCGGCATCGTCAATCCGTTGCGCACGTCGCGATCGCGTTGGCCCTGCATCTGCAGGTCGACCGTGATCACCAGCGTCGAGCAGTGCGCATGCTTCGCCCGTTCGATCATGCGCGCCGTGATCGCGCGGTCGCGCATGACGTAGACCTGGAACCAGATGCGCTGGCGCGAGCGCGCGGCGATGTCCTCGATGCTCGACGTGGACATCGTGCTCAGGCAGAAGCCCACACCGGCCTCGTCGGCGGCACCTGCCGCCTCCATCGCACCGTTTGGCCAGAGCACGCCGGGCAGCCCGGTCGGCGCGAGGATCAGCGGCGAGCGCAGAACCTGCCCGAACAGCTCCACCGACTGGTCGCGTTGCGACACATCGGTGAGCACGCGCGGCACCAGTGCCCAGCGTGAGAAGTCCTCGCGATTGCGCCGGACCGTGATCTCGTCCTGGGCGCCGCCGTCGATGAAATCGAACAGCGCGTGCGGCAGAGCGCGTCGCGCGCGCTGACGCAGGTCTTCGATGCAGGCGATGGAGGACATCGTGAGGTGATCGGTGATCGGATTCGAGCATCGCGGCGGTGCGCTTGATCGTTTGCGCACCGGTTCGACACGAATGCCGGATGGTTACGAACGGCGACAGGGCCGGGGGTAATCGCGATCCACGGTGGGGGTGGTGCCCTTCACCGGGGTGTTCTCCTCCTTGTTGTTCGATGCCGCCCAGGTGAGGCGAGGGGGCGCAGGGATGATGTGAGAGGCACTTGCCGATGTCAAGGCGGCTGTCGGTTGCTGCAATGCACCGATCAGCGCTCGGTAGAATGGCGTGACCGCACTCGAGATCGGGAACGATGAATCAGAACGACCTGGCTGCCGCCGCGCAGACCATCCGCGACCATCGACTCGCCCGCCGGCCGCTGCCGCCGCTGCCTCCGGCGGTGCGCCCCGAGGACGAGACACAGGCCTATGCGGTGCAGGACGCGCTGCATGCGCTGCTGGTGCCTGAACTGGGCGCGGTGTGCGGCCACAAGATCGGCTGCACCACCGCGGTGATGCAAGCGTTCCTGCGCATCCCCAATCCCTGCGCCGGGGGTGTGTTCGCCGCCACCGTGCACCGTTCTCCCGCGCGCATCGCGCACGCGCAGTACCTGCACGTCGGCGTCGAGTGCGAGATGGTGGTTCGCCTGGGGCGTGATCTGCCCGCCTCGGACTCGCCCTACACCCGCACCTCGGTGGCGGATGCCGTCGTCGAGTGCATGGCCGGCATGGAGATCGTCGACGACCGTTACGTCGACTACAAAGCGCTGGACACGCCCACACTCATTGCCGACGATTTCTTCGATGCCGGCTGCGTGCTGGGCGAACCGGTCCGCGACTGGCGCGCTCTCGATCTCACCGCGCTGACCGGCGTCACCTGGATCAACGGCAAGGAAGTCGGCCGGGGGCGCGGCGCGGACGTCATGGGTCACCCATTCGAGGCGCTGGCGTGGCTGGCCAACAACTTTTCCCGCCGCGGCCGAGGCCTTGAAGCGGGACAGTTCGTCTTCACCGGCAGCGTGGTGGAGACCAAGTGGGTGAATCGCGGCGACCGTGTGGAGATGGAAATCGAAGGAATGGGCAGAGTGGAGGCGGTCTTCGAGTAACGCAGCCGCAAGGCATGCGACGCAGAGAACGCCGAGGTGGCAAAGGGCTGCCGAACCCGGCGGTGACGTGCGCGCTGGCGAGGGTCTAGGAGGCCCGGTTCGCAAACCTCCCTTGCGCCAACGGCGGTTCGCGATGGTGCTGACGGTCTGGAGATACAAAAACGGCAGCCCCGCAGGGCTGCCGTTGTCGTCGAGGCTGGGGTCTCAGTACAGCACGACCGGGTTGCCGGGCGAACCGGTGGCACCGATGATACGCAGGGGCGCCCAGATGAACGCGCCTTCGTAGATCTTGTTGTCCACGAGGGACTTGGTGTCCACGTTCTCCAGGTTCCAGATACCATGCTTGGGCTGCATCTCGGTGTGGCAGGGCACGGCAAAGCCCATTTCCTCGCCGCCGGGCTGCGCGTCGTTCGCCGAGGTGTCACCCAACGTCAGGGCGATGTTGCGTTCGGCCAAGTACTTGCACGCGCTGATGCCGAATCCCGGCTCGCCCTGCGCGAACAGGGCGCGCGCGGCAGCCCGCTGCTCGCTCGTCATCGTCTTGTAGCGGTCGTTGCTCCAGGAATTGCCCTGGCCGGTATGGATCGCCACGCAGTCGCCCGCGCCGATCTCGGACAAGCCCTGAGCCTTCACGGCTGCCTTGACGTCATCGGCGGTGACGATGCCGATGTCGCCCGGCTTGGTCGGGATGGGCAGCATCTCGGCGCTGGCCGACAGCTTGCCCTGCGACTTGCGAAGGGCCACGGCATCGATTACCACCAGGCGGCAGACGAAGCCGAGTTCGCCGACGTGCTCGACGCCCAGCCGACCCATGCCGACGGCCTGGCCGCCGGCGCCGCGCTCATAGGCGTCATGCGCGAACGCGTTGTACATGCGCATGCCCTTGGAGGTGTTCACGCCGATGTGGCCGGGACCGTCGAACTGGGTCTGGATCTGGCCGATCTGCGTGGTCACCAGTTCGTCGTGATAGATCAGCGCATTCTTGGCGAACGGGCCGCCGGTGGGCGTGCCGGGGATCCACATGTGCCAGCCGCGCGGACCGAAGGCCGGCGCTTCGCGGTGGTAGTACTTGCCGATCGTGATCGCCTTGTTCTGCTTGATCGTGGCCAGCGCACGCTTGATCTGTGCGGGGTTCTTGGTGTGGTTGGCGCTGCCGGCGCGGTCGTCCGGGCCCCACTGCGACTTGAAGTTCAGGGCACTGTCATCGGTCGGTCCGCCCATGATCTGGGGCTCGGCAGCGATGGCCGTGCCGGCGAACGCGGCCAGTACCGCCCCTGCAACGATGGTAAGTCTCATTGAGTCGTCTCCTTCCCTACTTATGTGTTGAAGGTCTCTTGTTGTTCGTCACTCCGGGGCTGTGCGCTGCGACCTCGAGCCCTCCCCCCGGTAGACGAGGCGTAAGATGGCATAAGCGTGCAGCCCACGCAAGCGAGAAGTACGCGGGTGCATGACGGCTCCATGCGATAAGCTGGCGGTGCGTCCTGCAGCCCGGTGGCGGGGCGGCGGCTCGCCGACGCGCCGGTGCGGAAGGGCGCGCCGACACAAGGTAGGCTATTTGCGCGGCTGCCGGAACGGTCGGGTTTCCACGGGAGAGAATGGTGATCAGCAGCAAGCAAGTCGATTTCTACAAGGAGCACGGCTATATCGTCGTCGAGGACGTGGTCGATGCCGCCACGCGCGATGCGATGAAGGCCGTCGTTGCGGACCTGATCGGCAGGGCGCGCGGTCTCACGACGCATACGGACGTGTACGACCTGGAGCCCAGCCACACGCCCGAGAATCCTCGTGTGCGGCGCATCAAAAAGCCCACCCAGGTGCATCCGATCTTCGATCAGGTGGTGAAGAGCCCGGCGATGGTCCAGGTCCTGACCGCCTTGCTCGGGCCCCACGTGCGCCTGCACGGGTCCAAGCTGAACATGAAGGATCCGGAATACGGTTCACCGGTGGAATGGCACCAGGACTGGGCGTTCTACCCGCACACCAACGACGACATCCTCGCCATCGGCGTCATGCTCGATGACATCGACGAGGAGAACGGCGCGCTGCTCGTGCTGCCCGGAACCCACCGCGGTCCGGTGTACGACCATCACGTCGACGGGCGTTTTTGCGGTGCAATGGACCCGGTCGCCTGCGGCCTCGACTTTTCCAAGGCGGTGTCCTGCCCGGGCAAGGCCGGGTCGTGCTCGTTCCACCACGTTCGCCTGGTGCACGGATCCGCGGAGAACCGCTCGCGCCGCCCGCGGCCGCTGATGCTGTACGAGTGCGCCGCAGCCGATGCCTGGCCGCTGGTGAACTGGACCAATCTGGACGAGTTCGACAGCCGGATGATCTGCGGCAAGCCTACCCTGGAGCCGCGGCTGGAAAAGGTGCCCGTGCGCATGCCTTATCCGCCGGCGCTGAAACAGGGGTCGATCTACGAGAATCAGACCATCATCCGCAACCGCTACTTCGGGACGCCGGAGGGGTTGAAAGTCGCGAGCTGAGGAAAGGCGGGGACCGGGAAGCGCCGGGTGACCGGCTGGATCGGGCCGTCGGAACCAGGCGCTGCCAAGCGCGCGACGCCGTCCAGTTGCTCGGTCGTCAGTCCTTGACACGCATTGCGCACAGTCTTCAATACGGAGAACCCATGAACGTCAACGCAGCAGTTGCCTTCGCGGCCGGCCAGCCCCTATCCCTCGAGACCGTGCAGCTCGAGGGGCCGAAGGCCGGCGAGGTGCTGGTCGAGATCAAGGCCACCGGCATCTGTCACACCGACGAGTTCACCCGCTCCGGCGCCGATCCCGAAGGCCTGTTCCCGGCGATCTTCGGGCACGAAGGGGCGGGCGTGGTGGTGGACGTCGGTCCAGGCGTGACGTCGGTGCGCAAGGGCGATCACGTCATCCCGCTCTACACGCCAGAGTGCCGGCAGTGCAAGTCCTGCCTGTCGCGCAAGACCAACCTGTGCACGGCCATCCGCGCGACGCAGGGCAAGGGCGTGATGCCCGATGGCACCAGCCGCTTCTCTCTCGACGGGCAGATGATCCATCACTACATGGGCTGCTCGACCTTCGCGAACTACACGGTGTTGCCCGAGATCGCGGTGGCGAAGATCCGCGAGGACGCGCCCTTCGACAAGGTCTGCTACATCGGCTGCGGCGTGACCACCGGCATCGGCGCGGTGATCAACACGGCCAAGGTCGAGCCGGGTGCCAACGTGGTGGTGTTCGGGCTCGGCGGCATCGGCCTGAACGTCATCCAGGGTGCGCGTCTGGTGGGGGCGAACAAGATCATCGGGGTGGACATCAATCCCGCGCGCAAACCGCTCGCCGAGAAATTCGGCATGACGCACTTCGTCAATCCGAAGGAGATCGAAGGAGATCTGGTCCCTTACCTCGTTTCGCTGACCGACGGCGGGGCCGACTACAGCTTCGAGTGCGTGGGCAACGTCGATCTCATGCGCCAGGCGCTGGAGTGCTGCCATCGCGGATGGGGCGTGTCGGTGATCATCGGCGTCGCCGGGTCGGGCCAGGAGATCAAGACCCGGCCGTTCCAGCTGGTGACCGGCCGGGTGTGGAAGGGCACGGCGTTCGGCGGTGCGCGCGGCCGCACCGACGTGCCGAAGATCGTCGACTGGTACATGGACGGCAAGATCAACATCGACGATCTCATCACGCATGTCCTGCCGCTGAACGACATCAACAAGGGTTTCGACTTGATGCACGAGGGCAAGTCGATCCGCGCGGTGGTGACGTACTGAGCGAGATGTCCGCTTCGCAACGCCCCAAGCTATCGCTTCCGAAGAACAAACCGGCCTCCGGACCGTCGGCCTCCGGAGCCACGTCGCGCGTGCGGCGGGCGCAGGCGGGATTGCGCCAGAAGCCGCCTGCGCGCGCACCCGGGCCACGTCCCGCGCCGTCGTCGAGGCAGGCGGCCGACAAGCCTGCGG
>JAEZCG010000188.1 GCA_023430065.1 Pseudomonadota bacterium
GTGGTGTCGCCGAGCAGGCGGATCAGGCCGACTCTGAAGTATGGGCGCAGCAGCAGGTCACTCTCTCCGGCCCATTCACCCCCGATCTCGACTGCCGGACTGAGCGTGACATACGTCTCGCTCTGGCTGCGCACATCGAGATTCGCCGCGCCCGCTCCGGACTCGCTGAAACCTTGCAGGCGGACATGGGTCATCGCCGCGTCGACAAGCGGCCGCAGATACCAGGAACGCTGCTCGAAGTCGTGCGATAGACGCAGGCGAGGCGCGATGAAGCTGAGATGCTGGCTGCTCTTCGCCGTGCCGGGTGCGGGAAGCGTGACCGTGCGCCTGCTGTCCAGCCACCCGAGCCCGCCACTGAGCGATGCAGCAAGCGCAGTGGCGCCGAACCGCCCCTTCACTGTCACGCCGGCGTGGACGTGGTCGCCGTCGGTGCTGCTCAGATTTCCCACCTCCAGCCAGCTTCGCTCGTAGCCGAGCGCAAAGCCGAGATGCCACGTCTGGGTGAGTTGCGTTTGCATGCCGCCGGCGAGCTTGAACGCATTGCGTTCGAAGCCGAGATTCTCGGCGGTGCGCTCCTGATGCAGCACATGGCCTCCGATCGTCATCCATCCGCACTCGCCTTCACGAATGAAGCGATAGGCTCCGTCGCGCGATCTGCAGCTCAGCATGGCATCGCCGAACTGCGAACTCGACGTGAGCGCAGCACGCAGGGACGACATGTGGACCTCTGGGCTCAGTTGATCGTAGGCAACCGCCAGGCGGTCCACATCGGCAAGATCGACCAGCGCCTCGACGAGAGGCGCCATGTGGGCAGTGCCGCCGCTGGATTGGATGTCGTTGAGGTGCTGGCCGATACGCGTCTGGTTGCGATTCAGCCCGGCGGGGGCAAAGTCGACGACATAGGCGAGATCGACGTCCGTCGAACTGGGGTAGAGGAGCCGATAGCCGATCACGGCCGAGGCCGATGCCTGCAGTGCCATGGTGGAATCGATCACGCCGCCCGCGGCCGAGAGAATGGTCGTCTGGTGTGAACCGGGGACGGCATACCCTGCCTCAACCAGGCCGATGGCGGTCACGCCGGCGAGCGTTGCAGTTCCGGTGGCGGCGATGCGATCAGCACCGGCGTTGCGCACGTCGAGATCGATACGATAGATGCCCGCTTCGGTCTGCACGATGCTGCCGGCAAGCACCGATGACTGGACGAGTTGCTCCGCGCCGGGGGAGAGTATGCCCTCGTTGGTGAGCCGATTGTCCGCACCCAGGTGGATGACTGCTCCCGAGTCGAAGCGGGCGTCCTCCCTGTTATGGAAGGCGTTGTGTCCGCCGCCGAGATCGACCGAGCCGATCACCACGCCGTGGTTGTCGACTTCGTCGCTTCCGGTCGTCGCCAGAATCGCCTGGCCGGCGACGCCCGATGCGTTGGTGATCACCCCGTCGTTGTGCAGCCGGTTGTTGGCGCCCTCCAGGATCTTCACGCCGCTGCCGTCACCGCTACCACCTGCGATGATGCTCAACACCCCGGGTGACCGGTTACGGATGCTCACGATGATGTCGCCCCTGCTGCCGGGCGCATCGCTCTGGGCAAGCAGAGCGGTCGAGCCGATGCCCGGTGCGATCAAGTGGCCGGTCTGCGTTGCCATCACCGGCGCTGCATCGCCGGTACCACCGCTGGTCCCGGTGAAAGACAGCGGTGTGACGTGCTCCACCGCCGACGGCGTGCCGTCGGTCGACGCTGCTGCAGCGCCCGATGCACCGGCGAGGACCACGCCACCGCCGCCGCCGATGCTCTGGCTGAGGAAGGCGACACTGTTCTCTCCGGTGATGAAGACATCGCCGGTGTTCTCCACGCTCTGGATCCCACCGTGACCGCTGCCGCCATCCAGGACCGACAACTGGGCGGCACCGCCGGAGAGCTGCACCAGACCGCCGCCGCCGCCGACCGATTGCGCGAAGATGCCGACCGAGTGGTTTCCGCTGATGACGATGGTGCCGCTGTTGACGACCGTGACATCGCCACCCGAACCGATCGCACCGTCCGAGCCGCCGACGCGCGTCGTGGCTGAAAACGGCACAAGCAATTCGCCAATAGCGGACACCCGCGTCGAACCACCCCCGCCTCCGACGCTCTGTGCCATGATCCCGATGGAGTTGGCGCCGTTCAGCTCGACGATTGCTGCGTTGTTGACGGTCACGCTGCCGCCTGTGCCGCCGCTGCCTCCTCCTCCGAGGCGCGTCTCGAGCAACCCCGGATGGTCGGACACCGTGACCGAATCGGAGCCGGCGCCGCCGCCGCCCCCGATGGACTGAGCGAATATGCCCGTCGCGCTTGCTCCATTGGCGATCAACAATGCATACGTCATGTTCTCGACGTGTACGGCACCGCCGTTTCCGCCAACACCACCGGGGCCTCCTCCCAGGTTGATGCCGACAATGCCCAGGCCGATGCTCAGCGATCTTCCCGCCGTTCCGCCTCCGCCACCGATGGACTGTGCAACGATGGCGCTGGCATCTCTGCCATGGGTCGTGATTACGCCCTCGTTGGTTACCGCGACTAGTCCCCCCACCCCGCCGGCGCTGCCTCCGACACCCATGCCGACCGTCGGCACACCCATGACCAGAGCGCTGCCGGCCGTTCCGCCTCCACCACCAACCGATTGCGCGAAAATCCCATGGGCCTGATCGCCCCAGGTCGTGATGCTTCCTGCAGCGCGATTGACGATGCCCACGTCTCCGCCGTTGCCGGCGCTTCCCGGCTTGCCGCCGAGGACGAAGAGCAGGCCGATCGCTTCCCCGCCACCGCCACCTTGCGCCTCGTCCACGTCCTGCTGCTGGTCACCGCCGCCTCCGCCGATGGACATGGCGGAGATCGCCGATGAAAACATTCCCGTCGTCTCGAGCTGGCCTTCATTATCGACCGTCACCACGCCGCCCGAACCGGAACTGCCTGCATCGCCGCCGATGTCAATGAGCGCCAGCGAGGCCTTGCTCGACCCGCCGCCGCCACCGATCGACTGCGCGAAGATCGCCTCGGCGCTATCGCCCTGCGTGAGGATATCGCCGGTATTCGTCACCGTTACGTTGCCACCTGAGCCGCCGCTGCCGCCGATACCGCCGTATGTGATACCACGCGGCAGCAGGGTAAGGCCGAAGGTGGTCTTCGTGCCGCCTGCAACCGCGCCGCCCCCACCACCGATGGATTGCGCGTAGACGGCGCGCGCCCCCTTGCCTGACGTCCAGAGCCACCCATCATTGTCGACGACGACCTCGCCTCCGTTACCCTGCGCGCCGCCGGAGCCACCCAGACACAAGACCGCGCCGCATGCGCCGCCGCTGCCCGGCGGGGGGGCCTCCGGGTCGACGAGCTGCAATTCGCTCAGACCGCCACCGCCTCCGATGCTTTGCGCCAGGATGCCGAACGAGTCGCCGCCCATGGTTCTCAAGCCGCCGCTGTTGAGGACCCGCACCTCGCTGCCATCCCCGGATGCGCCACCCCGCCCGCCGATGCTGAGCGTCCCCAGCAGCCCGCTGTTTGCCATCCCGCCGATCCCCCCGCCGCCTCCGATGCTCTGCGCGGTGATCGCCGGTGCGCTCGCCGGCAGAACGAAGCCCATCTCGGGAAACAGGTTGGCCAGTAAGTCGGGCAACTGCGCCCCGACGTCCACGACGAGATCGGTCGCATGCGTGACGATCGTTCCGGAGTTGGTCACGATGACTTTATCGGCCGACCCGCTGCCTCCACCCGCTCCACCGAGCGTGATGGAAAACTTCTTCGTGAACGAGGCGTTGTCGATCGTGAGACCCTCGATCGTTGCGACGTAGTCGACGATGTCGTGCCCGGCGATCGTCGGGGCCACGCCGGCTACACTGGTAGCGGCATTACCGCCATTGCCGCCACCGTGGCCGATGGACTGCGCCTGTATGCCGGCCGCGTTCAACCCGCTGGTTTCGATCCAGGCGTGGTTGGAGACGTTGACCTTTCCGCCGTCGTTGCCATCGCCACCGGAACCGCCGATGGCTACTTTTCCGGTGTAGACGGGTAGCTCGCCCTTGACGCCCTGGCTCGGGTCGGCCTTGATAGGCCGCGAGAAAAAGCCTTCTTTCCTGCACACTAGCGAAGCCGTGCCCAGCGGCGGGTGGCATCGCAACCCGAGAGCCAGGGAAAAGGCATTGGCATTGCCGCCGTCGCCGCCGCCGCCGCCAATGGACTCGGCGACGATGCCCTTCGAACCCACGCCGGCAGTCCGGATGCTGCCGTGGTTGCTGATGATGACTTCACCACCGAGATTTCCGCTTCCACCAAAGCTCCCGAGGGCAAACGTGCCGCTCCACTTCTGGCCCTCTGAATTCGAGTTGGCGATCACGGCGCCGGCGATCGCATCACCACCGCTTCCGCCCCCGCCGCCGATCGATTGCGCGTAGATGCCGTGGGAAGCATGGCCGGTGGTGGAGATCGCGCCGGCATTGACCGTTTCGACCGACTTTCCGACTGCGCCCGTCCCGCCGACCCCTCCCACGGTAAGGGCGACATTCACGTCCTTGCTCTTTGAACTCTGCCCGGCGTTGTCGAACAGGCCCGCTATCGACAACCCCCCATCCCCGCCGCCGCCGCCGGTACTGGTCGCCTGGATGCCATGCGACTGATAGCCTGCGGTGGTGATGGAGCTTCCGATGAGGGTTTCGACGTAGACCTTCTCCCCGGCGACACCGCCGTCGCTGCCGCGACCGCCGACCGAGAGGTTGAAATCGATGGACGTCTCCGTCGCGGGCACCATATCGAAGGCGCCTACGAACGACGCGCCGCCGGCCCCTCCACCGCCTCCCACACTCTGGGCAAATATGCCCTTGGCCATGTCTCCCGTCGTCACGATCACGCCATCGGCGAGGACAGTGACATCGTCTGCATGACCGCCGGTTCCGCCCTCACCGCCGACGTTCAATGCGAATGACTTCACGTTGGCGGTGACGGAAGGATCCAACCCGACGCTCAGACCGCCCGCGCCACCGCCATCGCCCACGCTCTCTGCGAAAATGCCGTGTGCATTCTCACCGTGAGTTCGAATGGTGGATGCCGCGCCCGAAGCACCGGCCGCACAGCTCCCGTCGGCGCCGATCAGACAGGCTTTCACCGCGACTGCACCGCCGCTGCCACCTGTGCCTCCGCTGCCTCCGACATTCAGTGCGCCGTTGAACTTGCCACCGCCGCCGCCGGCGATGCCGACGGCACCGACACCTCCGCCGCCGCCCAGACTCTGCGCGAAGAGCCCGTGCGAATCGTCACCATAGGTGGTGATGAGGTCGGAGCTGCTGTAGAGATCGACTTGGCCCGCGCTGCCCCCGCCACCGCCGGAACTGCCGAGCTTGCTGCTGAGGTTGCCGGTTACGTTGACCGACTTGGATCCACCGCCGGCGATGTTGACGCCGCCGAAACCGCCGCCGCCGCCCAGGCTCTGCGCGACGATCGCCGAAGAGCGATCGCCGCTGGTGGTAATGGCCATGTGTGCACTGTGGAGCGTTGCCGCGGCGCCCGCACCGCCCGTCGTATCTTCGCCGCCCAGCACGCTGTCGACATTGCCCGTCACGTTGACGGTGGCGGCGCCGCCTCCGGTGATACTGATCGCGCCGACGCCGCCACCGCCGCCCTGACTCTGGGCCAGCAACCCGAACGAGTCGGCTTTCCTGGTAGTCACCTGACCTGCATGGCCCGAGAGTTTCACCGATCCGGCATTGCCGCCGGTTCCGCCCGTGCTGCCCAGGATGTTTTCGATGTTGCCGCTCACGTTGACGTTACCGCTGCCGCCGCCGGTGATGTTGACGCCACCGAAACCGCCGCCGCCACCCGCGCTCCGCGCGACCACGCCATGTGCGCGCGCCTCGTAGGTGTCGACCGTGGTGCCAACGCTCGTGAGCGTGACGTCGTTGCCACTGCCACCTGCCCCGCCGCTGCCCCCCAGCACGCTGCTCAGGTTGCCTGTCACATTGACCGTGCCGGCTCCGCCCCCGGCGATGTTGACCGCGCCGATTCCGCCGCCGCCACCCTCGCTCTCGGCCAGCACGCCGTGCGCGTCGCTGCCGTGCGTCGTGATCACGCCATGGAAATCGCGCAGATCGACCGGGCCGGCATCGCCGCCAAGGCCACCAGAGCTGCCCAATCCGCTGCTGACGTTGCCGCTCACGCTGACCGACCCGGCACCGCCGCCGGCGATGTTGACACCGCCGAAACCACCCCCGCCGCCTACGCTCTGCGCCACGACGGCGTGGGAGCGGCTGCCGAACGTCTCCGCCGTAGTGTTCTCGCTTCGCAGGATGACGATCGCATTGCTGTCACCGCCAGTTCCGCCGGTGCTGCCCAGTGCGCTGCCTACGTTGCCGACCACGCTGACCGTCCCCGCACCGCCCCCTGCGACGTTCACGGCCGCAACGCCGCCTCCGCCACCTGCGCTCTGCGCGAGCAGCGCGTACGATTCCTCGCCGTGCGTAGTGACCTGGTCGGAAGTGCTGAAGATCTGTACGAACCCGGCGTTGCCGCCAGCGCCACCGGAGCTGCCCAGGGCGCTGCTCAGGTTGCCGTTCACGGCAACGGCGCCGGCACCGCCCGCCGCGATATTGACCCCGCCGAAACCGCCGCCCCCGCCTGCGCTTTGCGCGACCACGCCGTGCGAGCTCGCACCGAAGGTCTCGACCACCATGCTCAGGCTGTTGAGTGTGGCGTCCTTGCCGGAGCCGCCACTGCCGCCCTGACTGCCCATCACGCTGCCGACATTGGCGTTCACGCTGACCGAGCCTGCACCACCGGCCACGATGTTGACGCCACCGAAACCGCCACCGCCCCCTTCGCTCTGCGCCAGCATTCCATAGGCTTCGTCACCCTGCGTGGTGATGCTGCCGAACTCGCTGACCAGTGCCACGGATCCGCCGTCGCCACCGGGGCCGCCCGAACTGCCCAGAAGCGCATCCACGTTGGCGCTCACGTTGAACGCGCCGCCTCCGCTCGCGGCTAGGCTGAAGGTGCTCCAGCCGCCGCCACCGCCTGCGCTTTGCGCCACGACGCCATGAGCATCGGCACCCTGCGTGACAACCGTATCCAGCGTGTTCCTGACGATAACCGAACCTCCGTCCCCGCCTCCGCCGCCGCGTCCTCCAAGCGTCAACGCGATTCCGCCGACACCGCCGCCAGCGCCCGCTATGTTGAAGCCGCCACTACCGCCTCCACCGCCTTGGCTCTGAGCGAGCAGGCCGGCCGATCCGGTGCCCGACGTCTCGATCACGCCCGAGACCGTGACATCGACATCCCCCCCATCGCCTCCGGCGCCACCCGTGCCGCCGTAGGCAATCGCTACGCCGACGCCGTCACTGCCGGCGCCCGAAATGCTGAAGCCGCCGTCGCCCCCACCACCTCCCACACTCTGGGCAAACAGGCCGATGGCGTCGTTTCCTTCGCTGGTGATGTGACCGGTGCTGTCCACGCGCACCCGCCCGCCGCTGCCGCCATCACCTCCGCTACCACCGACAGCAGCGCTGATGGATCCGCCAATCCCGCCGGTAAGCGTGACGGCGTAGCCGCCGCTGCCGCCACCGCCGCCGATGCTCTGCGCCCGGATTCCGTCAGCGAACCACCCTTTGGTCGCGACGCCGGCGTCGTTCGTGACCTCCACCTCTCCACCGTCGCCGCCGCTGCCACCGGAACCACCCAACGAGAGGCCGGCCCAAGCGCTCAGGCTGACGCCTCCTCCGGCGCTTCCGCCGCCGCCGCCCACGCTTTGCGCCCGGATCCCAACCGATTGCTGCCCCGATGTTTCGAGATCGGCGAAATTCTCCACCGTGACCTTGCTGCCGCTGCCTCCAGCGGCTCCTGAACCTCCCAACGAGAAGATCACACCGCCGCCTTCGCCACCATCGCCACCACCACCGCCGATGCTCTGCGCAAGGATGGCATCGGAGAATTGATTGGCCCAACCGGCCTGCGCACCGGTGGTGATGGCCCCATGGTTGAGGATCGTCACCGCGCCGCCGCTGCCGGCGCTGTTTCCGTTGCCGCCGAAGCCCAGGAGGCCGCTCCCCGCCCCACCAGTCCCCGCAAACCCGCCTATGCTCTGGGCAAAAATGCCGCGAGCATTGTCACTGCCGATCGAGATGAGTCCGTCGTTCTGCACGAGGACATTGCCGGCGGGACCACTCCCTACAGCAGCGCCCCCGGAGCCAGCTATTCCGTCTCCGCTGCCGCCGTCTCCACCCGCTCCACCCAGGCTCTGCGCGCGGATCCCGTATGCGCTCTTGCCGTTGGTCGTGATGGAGTCGGCGCTGATCACGGTCACGGAACTGGACGCACCACCATGCCCGCCGTCGCCGCCCACTCCTGCGGCCCCGCTGCCAAACCCGCCATCCCCACCTTGCGCGCCTCTGCTCAGAGCGGCAATGCCGTGTGCTGAAACTCCGTGGGTCTCGATCGAGCCCCGGCTCTCGATCGTGACCCCACCCCCGGCACCGCCGATCCTCCCGTCGCCGCCTATGCCGGCGGCACCTGAACCAGCG
>JAEZCG010000201.1 GCA_023430065.1 Pseudomonadota bacterium
GGGGTCGGCGTCCCATCCGAGCTGGAAATCGATGCGCCAGACGTCATCGGCCTGCTTGTGCAGCAGCACCGACTGGTTGGGATGGAACGGCGGATCGAACCAGAACCGGCGCTCCGTGGGAAACGACGCCTGCATCTTGACGTCGACGATCAGGAAGCGGTCGCGGAACACCTGGCCGCGTGCCTCGAGTCCGAGCGTGTTGCGTACCGGACTGCGCGACCCGTCGCAGGCGAGCAGCCAGTCGCACTCGAGCGCATACACCCCGTCGGGGGTTCCCACCGTCACGCTCACGCCGTCCGGGCCCGCGGTGACCCCGGTCACGCGGCTGCGCCAGCGTACGTCCACGCGCGTCTCATTCAGACGTTCGATCAGGAACTGCTCGAGGTGGTACTGCTGGAGGTTGATGAACGCGGGGCGCTTGTGTCCCGACTCGGGGAGAAGATCGAACTGGTAGAGTTGGTGTTCGCGCAGGAACACCTTGCCGACGTTCCACACCACGCCCTTGTCGACGGCGCGCTGCCCGACGCCGAGGCGGTCGAGGATCTCGAGACTGCGCTTGGCGAAGCAGATGGCGCGGCTGCCCTCGGCGGTCTTGTCGTCCTCGTCGATCAGCACGCATTCGATGCCGTGGCGCGCGAGATCGATCGCCACGCACTGGCCGACCGGGCCGGCGCCCACGACGACGACGCGGTAGCGCGGGGCGGGGCGGCCGTCGAGTTCGGGCGCCTTGCGATAGGGCAGGGAGCTCATGCCGCGGTGCAGTCCGTCAGCCTTCCAGGGCCTGCCACATCTCCTTGTCGCGCTGCGCGGTCCAGATGCGCGGATCCGGATGGTGCGTGGCTTCGTCGTAGGCACGGCTGACGTCGAACGGCATGCAGTGGTCGAAGATCACCCAGTGCCCGAAGTCGGGCCGCAGCTTCTCGTAGGTACTGCGATACACCTCCCTGAGCGACTTTCCGGCATTCGCGCCGTCGCGTACGGCCGCGAACATCTCGGTGACGAAACGCTTGGTGCCCTGCAGGCCGGCCTCCACCTGCTCGGGCGTGACCAGCGCATCGCCGCGGCCGGGGACGAGCTTCTCGGGACCGAGCGCACGCAGCCGATCGAGCGTGGCCGGCCACTCGCGCAGATAGGCGTCGCCGGTGTAGGGCGTGGCGCCGTACTCGACCAGGTCGCCGCTGAACAGCACCTTCTCGCGCGGCAGCCAGACGATCGTGTCTCCCTTGGTGTGGCCTCTGCCCACGTGCAGGATGCGCACCTCCAGCCGGCCCAGCCACAACGTCAACTCGTCCTTGAACACGATCGTCGGCCAGGTCAGTCCGGGAATCGATTCGACCGCTCGGAACAGCCGCGGAAAGCGCTCGATCTCAGAGCGCATGTCGGCTTCGCCGCGTTCGACGATGAGCTCGTACGTGCCCTGGCTGGCGATGACCTGTTCCGCGCCGTAGGCGCTCGCCCCCAGTACGCGCACGGCATGGTAGTGCGACATGACGATGTACTTGATCGGCTTGTCCGTGACCGTACGGATGCGCCGGATCACGTCCTGGGCCATCACCGGCGTGGCCTGCGTGTCGATCACCATCACCGCGTCGTCGCCGATGACGATCCCGGTGTTCGGGTCGCCTTCGGCGGTGTAGGCATACGCGCATTCGGCGAGCCGGGTGAAGGACACCTTCTTCTCCTCGAGGTCGGCCTGGGATGCGAACTTCTTTTCCATGGTGCGTCCGGATCGAATGAATGGATGGTCGAAGTGTAACCGGGCGCTCGCCTCAGGGCGCCGCGCCGGCGCCGCGCAGCCGGCGCAGAACGGCGCGCATGGCGCGCAACAGTCGTGGGATGAGCAGGAGCGCCACGACCAGGAACAGTGCGAGCAGTCCCAGGAATACCAGCGGCGCGGCCAGCGCCGCCCACAGTCCGCCCAGCGCCATGCCGTCTTCCGCCAGCGATGCTCCCCAGGTGCTGAACGGCTCGGGCGAGGTATTGATCAGGGCCCGGGTGCCGGCTTTGGTGAGATGCGCACCGGAGGCGATCGCGCCGCCGGCGATCGCGGCAGCCAGCGTCAGTGCCGGATTGTCGAAGCCGAGTGCCGCGGCAGCCAGGACGGCGCCGGCCGGGATGCGGATGAACGTGTGGATCGCATCCCAGGCCGAGTCGACCAGCGGAATCTTGTCCGCGAGGAACTCCACCACCGCCATGACACCGCTGGCGGCCAGCACCCAGTCGTGGGTGAGCAGGTCCAGCCCGGTGGGCAGCGGCACGAATTCGAGCCGTCCCAGCAGCCCCGCGAGGAACAGCACCAGGTACAGCCGAAAGCCGCTGACCCAGGCCAATCCGGCGGCGCCGGACAACAGCGCGATGGTGTCCATGAATCCATTCTAGGGCGGATTAGAATCCCGGGGTGGACCGTACCGAACGCTTCTACCGCATCCAGCAGCTGATTCAGCGCCATCGCGTGGTGCCGGTCGACCGCTTCCTCGCCGAGCTCGAAATCTCGCTGGCAACCTTCAAGCGTGACCTCGAGTATCTGCGCTCGCGCCTGAACATCCCGATCGTCTGGGACCGCGAAGCCGCCGGCTACCGCTTCGATCCGCGTGCCGGTCTGAAGGAGCTGCCCGGCCTGTGGTTCAGCGCCGCCGAGATCTACGCGCTGCTCACCATGCAGCATCTGTTGCGCAACCTGGAACCGGGCCTCCTCGGCCCGCACATCCAGCCGCTTCTGGTGCGGCTGAGTAGGGCCATGGGCAGCAGCGACCATCCGGCCGAGGCGGTGCAGAAGCGCATCCGCATTCTGCACGCGGCGCGGCGTGCCCTGCCGCTCGAGCACTTCCAGGCCGCCGCCCGCGCACTGCTCGAGCGCAAGCGGCTGCGCATCGACTACTACAACCGTAGCCGCGACGAGCGCACGCAGCGCGAACTCTCGCCGCAGCGGCTGGTGCACTATCGCGAGAACTGGTATCTCGACGCCTGGTGCCACCTGCGTGGCGACGTGCGCAGCTTCGCCGTCGATGCGATCCGCGCAGCGACGATCCTGGATGTGTCGGCGCGCGAGGTGCCCGAGGCCGAGCTCGACGCGGTGCTGGCGGCCGGCTACGGCATCTTCGGCGGACGTGACACGCGCTGGGCGGTACTGCGCTTCACCGCGATGCGCGCGCGCTGGGTCGCGCACGAGCAGTGGCATCCGCAGCAGCGCGGGCGCCTCGAGACGGACGGCAGCTACGTGCTGGAGATTCCGTTCAGCGACGAGCGCGAACTGGTGATGGACATCCTGCGCCATGGCGAAGACGTCGAGGTGCTCGAACCGCCGGCGCTGCGCGAACGGGTGCGTGAACGCCTCGCCGCGGCGCTCGCGCGCTACGGGTGAGGCGATGGGCCACACGATGCGTGCGCGCTTCGAGCGCGCCTATCGCGCGACCACCTACCGGGCGGTCGCGGCGCATGGCTGCTTCGACCTGCGCCTCGGCGCCCCTGCGCCCGCTCTCGACCGGCTGCTGCATGCGAAGGGCGTCCGGTACTGGGCGTTCTTGACCGCCTGCAACCCTGCATCCCGCCCCCTGCCCGTGTGGCGCAATCGCGTGCGCCAGGCGCGGCTGTGGCGGACACTGGCCGGCGCGCGCCTGCTTCTGACCGGCATCGGGGTGCCGG
>JAEZCG010000006.1 GCA_023430065.1 Pseudomonadota bacterium
GTGGTGGGCGTGGTACACGGCCTGGCCGGTTCGGCGGCAGTTGCGCTCCTCGTCCTGGCGAGCGTGGACAGCGCAGCCCAGGGCCTCGCCTACCTCGTCGTCTTCGGGCTCGGCACCACGGTGGGCATGATGCTCGTCACGTTGCTGATCGCCGCACCGATGGCGCTTGGCTCGGGACGATCGGCGGGGCTGGCCCAGGCGCTGAAGATCGGGGCCGGCGCGCTGAGCCTCGCCTTCGGCATGTTTCTCATGTACCAGGTCGGCATCGAGCAGGGCCTGCTCGATGTGAGCGGCGCAATCGCGTGACCGGCGACAGGCCGGTTCAGCTTCCGTAGAAGCGGAACGCGTTCTTGCCGTTTTCCTTTGCGTGGTACATCGCGGCATCCGCATTGCGCAGCAGCGTCTCCGCGTCCGCGCCATGGTGCGGAAACACGCTGATCCCCAGTGTCGGCGTGACGTGCATCTCGTGCAGGTCCACACGATACGGCCGTGCCAGGCAAGCGAGGAGCTTGCGCGCCACTGCCCCGGCATCCTGGGCGTCGTGAAGCTCCGGCAGGACTACCACGAACTCGTCGCCGCCCACGCGGCACACGGTGTCGATCTCACGCACGCAGCCGCGCGCCCGCTCGGCGATGTCGCGCAGCAACTGATCGCCGACATGGTGGCCGAACGAATCGTTGACATGCTTGAAATTGTCGAGGTCCACGAACAACACCGCCACCAGGCATCGATTGCGCTGTGCAGCAGCGATGGCATGCTCGAGTCGGTCGCGCAGCAGCAGGCGGTTGGGCAATCCCGTGAGCGGATCGGAGTAGGCCAGCGCGTAGATCTGGGTTTCCCAGCGCTTGCGTTCGGTGATGTCGCGCAGGACGGCGATGAACTTGGGCGGGTAGGGCTCGAGCAAAATCTCGGACAGGGACAGCTCCAGCGGAAACAACGCGCCATCGCTGCGCCGCCCGGACAACTCTCGACGGCCGCCCAGCAAGGTTCGCAGCCACATGCCGTTGTCCAGCGCGCTGCGCGCGTCGTCCGCGATCAGGTCGATGGCGAGCTGTCGCAGGTTCATGCCGACCGCCTCCTCGGCCTCGAGGCCGAACAGACACTGTGCCACCAGGTTGATGCGCTCCAGTGTTCCATTCTCGGACAGCACGATCATGCCTTCGGCGGCATTGTTCAGGATCGACTCCAATTGCCGTTCGCTCTGGCGCTGGGCATGCTCGGCGCGCACCCGGTCCGTGATGTCGTGGCCGATGACCGCGATGCCGCTCACCTCGCCGGCACTTCCCCGCAGCGGAGAGAGATTGAGCGACAGGTGCACCGGTTCGCCGTTGTGGTGCAGGCGCATGGTCTCGAAGCGTGCCACGCGCTCGCCCGCGAGCACGCGTCGGTAGAGCAGGTCGGTCTCGCTGCGGTGATCGACGGGAATGAGCGTCAGTTCGCTGCGCCCGACGATGCCGTCCGGTGCGTATCCGAGGATCCGCTCCGCGCCACGGTTCCAATACGCCACGGTCCCGTCGGGGTCGACGCTGAAGATGAGATCGTCCGAGGAATCGAGGAGGGCCGACAACATCTGATCGCGCTGGGGCGGGTGGGGGCGTGCGGCGCCCGTCTGTGCGTGTCCGGGAAGAAGAATCGGGATGACGGAGCGATTCGCCTGTCGTGAATCGACGTCGTCGCCCTCCTGCGTCGTCTGATGCAACGGTCCCTGCCGCAACAGACGCACGAGCGCGAGCAGCTCCTCCCGGCTCATCAGCTCGGGAGCGTGCGCGGGGGCGGATGACGGAAGCGAACTGTTCACGATCGGAAAAACGACGACAGCCGGTGGACAGACAGCGCGAAAGTATAGAGGCAATGCGCGGCCCGTATGTAGGCTGTTCGTAATGCGCTGTAACGATTGCAGGCTTTTGCCTGGGTCTGCGCCGGGTGTAGGGCCGATGCCCGGGCATGTCTATAATCCGAGTCCAGTCGACCCCGGGAGTGCGTGACATGAAGATGGAGTTGTACAGCCCGCAACCTGCGCGGTTCGACAGCGCGCAGGCGGAGCAGCTCCACGTCAAGCAGCGTCTCGCGGCGACCCTGCGCCTGTTTGCGCGCTACGGCTTCGATGAAGGTGTCGCCGGACACGTGACGGCGCGCGATCCGGTCCGGCGCGACTGTTTCTGGGTCAATCCCTATGGCGTTCACTTCGGCGACGTGCGCGTGTCGAACCTGTCGCTGGTGGACAAGCAGGGCCGCACGCTGATCGGCACGCCGCCCAATGCCTCCGCCTACGCGATTCATGCAGCGCTGCACGAAGCGCGTCCAGACGTCAACGCGGCCGCGCATGCGCACTCGATGTATGCCAAGTCCTGGTCCACGCTGCTGCGCCTGCTCGATCCGCTCACGCAGGATGCTTGTGCCTTTTATGGCGATCACGCCATCTACGACGAGTACAACGGCATCGTGCTCGATACCGAGGAGGGGGAGCGCATCGCGGCCGCGCTCGGCTCGCGCAAGGCGGTGATCATGCGCAATCACGGCCACCTCACGGTGGGGCGCACGATGGACGAGGCGGCATGGTGGTTCATCGCCATGGAGCGCAGCTGCCAGGCGCAGATCATGGCGGAGGCCGTGGGCACGCCGCGGCTCATCCCGCACGAGCACGCCGCATCGACCGGCCGCGACGTGGGCAATCACTGGGCCGGGTGGATGGCGTTCCAACCCCTCTATCAGATGATCGTGCGCGAGCAACCCGACCTGCTCGATTGACGATCCGGGGCGTGCCTGCGCCGCCGGTCCCGCTCCACCCTTTCACCACCGCATCCGCCACCTGCGCCCATGTTCCTACCCATCGGCGACGAGCCCAATCCGCATCATCTGCCGGCGATCACCGTCCTGGTCATCGCCGTGAATGTTGCGGTCTTCCTGCTGGTCACGCTGCCCTTGAGCGTGCAACCGGCGGACCCCGCCGATCCGCTGTTGCGCGAGTACCTGCGCGCGATGCTGCCGCATCTGCCTGCCGGGGTTCCCCTGGGTGATCTGGCCGCACAGGTGAGCGCGTACGACTTGGTCGTGTTCCGCTGGGGCTATCGTCCCGGCGATCCGAACCTGCTGTCGCTGGTTACCGCCATGTTTCTGCATGGCGGGTTCATGCACCTGTTCGGCAACATGCTCTACCTGTGGATCTACGGCAACAACGTGGAGCACCGCCTTGGCGCAGCGCCGTACCTGTTCTGGTATCTCGTCACCGGCGTCGCCGCGACCCTGTTCCACGCGCTGTTCAACAAGGGCTCCACGATTCCTCTGGTCGGTGCCTCCGGCGCGATTTCGGGCGTGCTCGGCTTCTACCTCGTGTGGTTTCCCCGTCACGTGGTGAAGGTGTGGGTGTTCCTGATTCCCTTCTATATCGGCATGCTGCGCATCAACGCGACGGTCGTGCTGATCATGTACCTGGTGCTGGACAATCTGTTGCCGATGCTGATCAGCGCCGGGCAGGGGGGCGTGGCGCACGGTGCGCACATCGGCGGGTTCCTTGCCGGCATGGCGGTGGCGTTGGCCATGCGCGGGTTCTCGGGATCGCGTTGAAGCGTGCGTGCGAAGCCGCGGCCTGCGCGGCTTCGCCGATCCCGATCAGACCCGCCTGAGACTGTCGCGGATCTCGCGCAGCAGCACCACATCCTCGGGCGGAGCGGCCGGGGCAGGAGGCGGCGCTTCGCGCCTGAGCCGATTGATCTGTTTGACCATGATGAAAATCACGAACGCGAGGATGATGAAGTTCAGCAGCACCGTGAGGAAATTGCCGTAGGCGAAGACCGGAACGCCTGCCGCCTTCAGCGCGGCGAGCGTGTTGGGAACATCCGGCGGGATGTCGGACAGCACCACGTACATGTTCGAGAAATCGACATTCCCGATGACACGACCGACCAACGGCATGATGAGGTCGTTGACGGCCGAATCGACGATCCTGCCGAACGCCGCGCCGATGATGACGCCGACCGCGAGATCGACGACGTTGCCCTTCAAGGCGAACTCTCTGAACTCCGACGCAAAACTCATTCTCAGGCCTCCGTTGTTCGGTTGATGGAACGAGGCGCGTTCCACGTCACACGATGCCGCGCAGTGCAGCGTCATGACGGCGTGTTTCGAAACGCGAGGGATATCCTAGGGTAATCGCCGAGTCGGCACAATCGGCGTGCACGGCACGGAGGCGCTAAGGGTACATCGGGTTGCCCCTTCCCGCGATACGAAACGGGCGGCCCGTGGGCCGCCCGCACCGCGTCCGCACGAGCAGCGGGCGCGTCGGATCGTCAGCGCTTCCTGAGTTCGACGCGCCGGTTCGCCGCGCGTCCGTCCTCGGTCCGGTTCGACGCGATCGGTCGATCCGGTCCGTAGCCCACCGCAGTGAGCCGCGCGGCCGGGATGCCCTTGCCGATCAGATAGCCTCGGACCACGTCGGCGCGCTCCTTCGACAGACGGCGATTGGTAGCGGCCGAGCCGGTGTTGTCGGTATGGCCGCCGACCTCGATGGCCAGGTCGGGATTGTCGAGCAGATCCGCGGCGACGCTGTCCAGCACCTGCATCGACTCGGGCAGCAGCTTCGCCGAGCCGGTCTCGAAGTTGACGCCTTTGAGCACGACGATGTCGCCCTGCGCGACAGCGGGGACGGCGCTGGAGGCGCGGGTACCCGCGCTGTCGGCTCCCGGCTGCGCCGCACCACCGCCCGGGGCAGCTGCCGCGCCGGTCTGGTCCAGTTCGCAGCCCATCGCATCGACCGGCGTGCCGAAGGAGGTGCCCGGGCAACGATCGAGATCGTCGGCCACGCCATCGTTGTCCGCGTCGGTCATGCGCGTGCAGCCCTCGGCATCCACCGGAACACCGGCGGGCGTGTCCAGGCAGCGATCGATGCTGTCCGGTACGCCGTCGCGATCGCGGTCCTGGGCGCGCTCGCAACCCTGATCGTCGACGCTGGTCCCGGCGAGCGTGCCGGGACAGCGGTCGCGGCTGTCCGGTACGCCGTCGCCATCACCGTCGCTCTCGCAGCCGCTGGTATCCACGCCAGCCCCTGCAGGCGTGGTCGGGCAGCGGTCGTTGAAGTCGGTCACACCGTCGCCGTCGCTGTCGAACTCGCAGCCGTTGGCGTCGACGCGCGCGCCCACCGGGGTTGCGGCACACCGGTCGCGGTCGTCGGGAACGCCGTCCTTGTCGGTGTCACCGGCGGCCGGGCAGCCCGACGCGTTGACCTTGACCCCCGCACCGGTGCCCGGGCACAGATCGTTGCGATCGATGACCGTGTCGCCGTCGCTGTCCAGTTCGCAGCCTTCGGCATCCACCTTCTGACCGGGCGGAGTGCCGGGGCAGCGATCGACGTTGTCCATGATGCCGTCGGCATCGTTGTCCACCGGCTGTTCCACGTCGCGGCACAGCAGCACCCCGATCAGGCCGGCGGTCAGCGCG
>JAEZCG010000230.1 GCA_023430065.1 Pseudomonadota bacterium
GCCTGCGTATCGCGGCGGGTGAGCCGCGCGGCGAGCGCGAGCGCTTCGAAGTCGTGCGTGCCGGATGCATTCCAGCGCAGCGCACGGCGTGCCGCGACCAGACGTGAAGCAGCGTCCTCCGACAGGCCCTTCCCCATGCGCAGACCCAGGCGCAGCGCCGGTCCCGGCTGGCCGTCGCAGGCCTCCAGCACGCAGTCCCACCCGCTCACGCGCACGTCGGGCGGCAGCACACGCACGCCGTGGCGCTGCGCGTCCTGCACCAGCTGCGCGGGGGCGTAGAAGCCCATCGGCTGACTGTTGAGCAGCGCGCAGGTGAAGGCTGCGGGTTCGTGGCACTTCAGCCAGCACGACACGTACACCAGCAGCGCAAAACTGGCCGAGTGCGATTCCGGAAAGCCGTATTCGCCGAAGCCGAGGATCTGCTGATAGATCTGCTGCGCGAACTGCTCCGGATAGCCGCGCGCGCGCATGCCGTCCTTCAGGCGCTGCTCGAACGGCTCCAACCCGCCGCGTCGCTTCCACGCCGCCATCGCCCGGCGCAGTTTGTCCGCCTCGCCGGGCGTGAAGCCGGCGGCGACCACGGCGAGCTGCATCACCTGCTCCTGGAAGATCGGCACGCCGAGCGTGCGCTCGAGCACGCCGCGCACGTCCTCGGAGGGGTAGGTGACGGGCTCCAGCCCCCGGCGCCTGCGCAGGTAAGGATGGATCATGCCGCCCTGGATCGGCCCCGGACGCACGATGGCGACCTCGATGACCAGATCGTAGAAGCGCACCGGGCGCATGCGCGGCAGCATCGCCTGCTGCGCGCGCGATTCGATCTGGAACACGCCGACCGTGTCGGCGCGGCCGATCATCTCGTACACCGCCGGATCCTCGGCTGGCACGTCGGAGATGGCGAAGGGCCGGCCGTGCCAGCGGCTCACCAGGTCGAGGGCGCGGCGGATGGCGCTGAGCATGCCCAGCGCGAGCACGTCCACCTTGAGCAGGCCGAGCGCGTCGATATCGTCCTTGTCCCACTGGATGATCGAGCGCTCGGGCATTGCCGCGTTCTCGATCGGCACCAGGCGCGAGAGCGGGCCGCGCGCGATGACGAAGCCGCCCACGTGCTGCGACAGATGGCGCGGGAAGTCGACGACGGTATGCACCAGTTCCAGCAGACGACGAATCGCGGGGCTGTCCGGATCGAAGCCGCACTCGCGCAGGCGCTCGGGGCGTACCTGGCGCACGTCACCCCAGGCGAGGTTCTTCGCCAGCCGATCGACCTGCGCGAGATCGAAGCCGAGTGCCTTGCCGAGGTCGCGCACCGCGCTCTTGGCGCGATAGCGGATGACGGTGGCGGTGATCGCCGCGCGCGCGCGGCCGTACTTGCGATAGATGTACTGGATCACCTCCTCGCGCCGCTCGTGCTCGAAATCGACGTCGATGTCCGGCGGCTCGTTGCGCTCCTTGGAGATGAAGCGTTCGAACAGCATCTCCATGCGCGCCGGATCGACCTCGGTGATGCCCAGGCAGTAGCACACGGCCGAGTTGGCTGCCGAGCCGCGTCCCTGGCACAGGATGCCCTGCTCGCGCGCGAAGCGGACGATGTCGTGCACGGTGAGGAAGTAGGCCTCGTAGCGCAACTGTGCGATCAGCCGCAGTTCGTGCTCGACCATGCGGCGTGCCTTGTCGAGGTCGAACGGCTGGCGGTCGGTGAAGTGACCGCCCCAGCCGGCCCGCCTCTGTGCGGCGTCCTCGGGGGAGGGCGCAGCATCCGGCGCAAGCGGTACGCCGAAGCGCCAGACGAATCCCCCCTCCGTCAGTTCGCGCAGCCATTGCGTGGGCGTGCGCCCCGGCGGCACGATCTCCTCGGGATACTCGTAGCGCAGTTCGTCCAGCGAGAAGCGGCAGCGCTGCGCGATGTTGATCGTCTCGAACAGCAGCTCGGGCGGATAGAAGCGGGCGAGCCGCTCACGGCTGCGCAGATGGCGCTCGCCGTTGGGGAACAGCGCCTGGCCGCACTGCGACAGCAGCCGGCGCACGCGCACCGCGGTGAGCGCGTCCTGCAGCGCGCGCCGGCCGCGCACGTGCAGGTGCACGTCGCCGGCCGCGACCAGCGGCACGCCGTGCGCGCGCGAGAGCGCTTCGAGTTGCGCCAGCCGCTGCGTGTCGTTCCCGTCCAGCAGCAGTTCGGTGGCGATCCAGCAGCGCTCGGGAAAGCGCGCCCGCAGCCAGGCGATGTCGGCGGCGGGTTCGTCGCCCGGCAGCAGCAGTGCCAGGCAGCCGGGCAGGCCGTCGTCGAGGTCCGCGCGCGTGCAGCGGTATTCGCCCTTGTCGGCGCGGCGCCGGGCGCGGGTGATCAGGTCGGAGAGATTTCCGTAGCCATCGCGATCGGCAGCCAGCAGCACCAGCCGCAGGCCGTCGTCGAGGCGCAGTTCCGCCCCCACGATGAGCGGCAGGCCGGCGTCCTTGGCCGCGACGTGCGCGCGCACCACGCCCGCCAGCGAGCACTCGTCGGTGATGGCCAGGGCCGCGTAGCCCAGCCGCACCGCGCGCTCCACCAGTTCCTCCGGGTGCGAGGCCCCGCGCAGGAAGCTGAAGTTGGTGAGGCAGTGCAGTTCGGCGTAGGAAGGGGACATGGTGGCGGATCAAAATACTGTGCAAAGATACAGCATTGGATCGGTGTCGTCGTGCCGGCGGAAGCCGGGGCCCATGGATTCCCTCCGATGGGACTTCTACTGCCGATTCCGGCTCGCGCGCGAACCCATGCATTCCACAGAGAAGATGTAATAGGTAAGCATCGCTTAAGACGGCACACTCAGACTGTCCCCATCGACGCATGCCTTGATCCAGGTCAATACGTCACTCGCACGCAGACGTTAGTAGTAACGCGAATGCTGAGCAAGCCTGTTCAAGGAGCACCATGATCAGAGCGAGGCAGACTCTGAATCGAGCCACCCTGACGCGCAACGCGCTCGCAGTGTGCCTCTACCTGGCCGCCACCAGTGCGGTGCACCGTCATTGCCCGGAAGACACCGAAAACGTCGAGGAGCGTGCGCATGTCGACTGATGCAACCAGGAGACGCGTGGCCGTGCGAATTGTGCTCGGCAGCTTCATGCTGCTGACGGCGATTGCAGCACACGCCGAGCCGAGCGCAAAGATGCTGGCCGACACTTGCGCGATGTGTCACGGCACCGACGGCAGGAGCGCCGGTGTACTGGACAGCCTCCAGGGCAAATCCGCTCGTGACATCGAGCAGGACATGCTGAAGTTCAAGCATGCCGG
>JAEZCG010000045.1 GCA_023430065.1 Pseudomonadota bacterium
GTGCTCGAGGGCCGGGAACCCAGCCAGAGTACGCAACTGCACCTGGACCGCTGCCTCACCTGCCGTTCCTGCGAGAGCACCTGTCCCTCCGGGGTGAAGTATGGACGGCTGGTGGACATCGGCCGCCACATCGTCGAGCAGCGCGTGCCGCGCCCCGCGGCTGCGCGCGTCAAGCGCGCGGTGTTGCGCAAGGTGATCTCCGCTCCCGCACTGTTCACCCCGTTGCTCAGGCTCGGCCAGCTCGTCCGGCCGCTCCTGCCCGATGCACTCGGGCGCAAGGTGCCCACTTCCTCGCCGGCAGGCGAGTGGCCGGCGGCACGGCATGCGCGACGCATGCTGGTGCTGCAGGGCTGCGTGCAGCCGGGCATCGCGCCGAGCATCAATGCCGCCCTGGCGCGCGTGCTGGACCGCATCGGCATCTCACTCACTGCTGCACCCGAGGCGGGCTGCTGCGGCGCCGTGGCCTATCACCTCAATGCGCAGGAGGAAGGCCTCGACCACATGCGGCGCAATATCGATGCATGGTGGCCGCTGGTGGAACAGGGCGCCGAGGCGATCGTGATGACGGCGAGCGGTTGCGGAACCATGGTGAAGGAATACGGCCATCTGCTCGCGCGCGACCCCCGCTATGCGGACAAGGCCAGACGCATCTCGGCCCTCACCCGGGATGCCACCGAGATCCTGAGCGAGCAGCGCGCGGCGCTTGCGCGCAGGACAGGCGCAGCACGGACGCGCGCCAAGGTGGCGTTTCACTCTCCCTGTTCGCTGCAGCACGGACAGCAGATCCGCGGCCTGGCCGAATCGCTCCTGGACGCGGCCGGCTATTGCCTGACCACCGTGCCCGACGGGCACCTGTGCTGCGGGTCCGCGGGCACCTACTCGATCCTCCAGCCCGAGCTGTCGAAGCAATTGCTGAAGAACAAGGTCGAGGCATTGCAGTCGGGACAGCCGGAGGTCATCGCCACGGCGAACATCGGCTGCCTGGCACACATCCAGACCGGGACGCCGATTCCGGTACGGCACTGGGTGGAGTTGATCGACGAGGCGGGATGACGTGCAGGCGGTGAAACGCGCGACCCGCCTCGTGCATCCAATGTCCATGCACGCCGCAATCCAACCGCTGTCAGACCTCAGCGACGAGGTGCTCGTCGAGCGCCTGCGCGGGCACGACCTCCGCGCACTCGAGGCGCTGATGCGCCGCCACAACCGGCTCCTGTACCGGACCGCGCGCGCCATCCTGCGCGACGACGCGGAGGCCGAAGACGCGGTGCAGGAGACCTATCTGCGCGCCCACCGGGCGCTCGACACGTTCCGTGGCGAGTCGAAGTTCTCGACGTGGCTGGTGCGCATCGCGGCGAACGAGGCACTCATGCGCCGGCGCTCACAGCAGAGAATGGCAGACGTCGTGCCGCTCGAGGCGACGGAGCTGCAATCGGACGGGGAGCGGGGCGACGACATGCTCAGACGGCTGATCGAGAAGCGCATCGACGCATTGCCCGAAGACTACCGTGCGGTGTTCATGCTGCGGGCGGTGGAGGAGCTGTCCGTGGCGGAGACGGCGTTCGCACTCGATATTCCCGAGACCACGGTGCGTACGCGGTTCTTCCGCGCGCGCGGACTGCTGCGTGAATCGATCGCGCGGGAAGTCGACCTGGAGATGCAGCTGGCCTTCGGCTTTGCCGGCGCGCGCTGCGACCGCACCGTGGCGAAAGTCCTCGAACGCATCAGGGACGGAACGTAGCAGCGCACGTCGTGCATCCAATGGATGCAATGCACATCCATAGGAGAAACGACATGAGCTTCCTCTCTCACGCCACGGCGCGTCAGGCACGGCGCGCGTTCCTTGGTTCGAGTCTCGCGCTTTCGGGTGCCGCCGTCGCCTTGCTTGCGGGGACGCGTGGACTCGCGAACGGCGCAGGCCCGTCCAAGCCGACTGACGTCGGCATCCTGAACAGCGCGCTCGGCTCCGAGCTCGAAGCGATTGCCGCCTACCAGACCGGCGCGGAAAGCGGCTTGCTGCAGAAACCCGTGCTTGCGCTCGCGCTGCAGTTCCAGGGGCACCACAAGGCCCACGCGGACGTTCTCGCCGGCGTCGTGCGGAAGCTGGGTGGCACGCCCGTCGAAGCAAAGAAACGGTACGACTTTCCGGTCGAGACGCTGAAGTCCCAGGTTGACGTGCTGCGCTTCGCAGCGGGGCTGGAGCAGGGTGCGGTGAGTGCCTACGTCGGCGCAGTGCCGCTGTTCCACGACCGCGAACTCTCGCGGGCAGCGGCAAGCATCTTGGGCGACGAGGCGATGCACTGGGCGATCCTGAGGAACGCACTCGGCGAGGATCCGGTGCCGGCGGCGTTCGTCGGTTAACAAGGGGCGGCCGCGCAGAGCGGCTGGATCATGCCGGGTGGAATCAGAACGAAGCGGATCAGCGGCCGATCCGCAAATCCGGTTGGGCGTCGGCGATCGGTCCCGTGGAAGGTCGCAACCCGGTTGCGGCCACGGCGAGGATTCCTCGCGACGCTCACGCTGCGCTCGGAATGACACCATTGATGCTGGAACAACACCTTTGCTGCTTGGAATGACACCGTTGGTGCTCGGGTGACACCGTTGGTGCTCGGGTGACACCGTTGGTGCGCGGGATGACACCGTTGGTGCTGGGATGACCGCGATGGTGGCGGCGCCCGCGTCCGTACTCAACCCACGGTGTCATCCCGAGGCCGGTTGCCCGTGGGAACTTCGTCACTGCCGATGGTTCGTAGAACAGAGACAATGAAGAGGACACGCCATGAGGACAGTCATCGTGAAGATCGGGTTGATCGCGACCCTGGGCGCCTGTCTTCCCGTGCAGGCAGCCGGCGATCTGACCAGAGGTGAACCCGTCCGGGTGTCGGTGCGCCTCGGCACCGCAGAGGGTGCCCATCGATTCGTGCCAGATACGCTTACCTTCGAGACCGGAAAGCTGTATGCGCTGCGGATCGAGAATCCCGGTCCGAACGATTACTACTTCGGCTCGCAAAGCTTCGCCGATGCGGTCTACTCGCGCAAGGCCGTGGTACTCGATCCGTCCGGACGGGATCTGGTCCAGATCTACGGGCCGGTCCGCCGGTTCGAGCTCAAGGCCGGCAGCACGATGGAATGGTGGTTCGTCCCGGGGGGGCCCGGGGCGGG
>JAEZCG010000113.1 GCA_023430065.1 Pseudomonadota bacterium
ACTCAGATCTTGAAGCCCGCGTCGAGCTTCTTCGCCACCGGCACGTTCTTCAGCCGTGCATAGTCCGGCATGCCGTTGCGAAACGGTGGGTAGTCCTCGCCCTGGATCAGCGGCAGGAGATAGCGCCGACATTTGTCGGTGATGTGGAACCCGTCACCGCTGATGTAGTCACGCGGCATCTTCTTCTCCACGTTCGCGACGTCTTTCAACTCGGCCACGCCGATGCTCCAGCGGTAGGGTTTGTCCGACTTGCGCACGATGGCGGGCATGACCGCGTTGCGCCCCTTCAGTGCCAGCTCCACCGCGGCCTTGCCGACTGCATAGGCCTGTGCCACGTCCGTCCTCGAGGCGATGTGACGCGCCGAGCGCTGCAGATAGTCGGCCACCGCCCAGTGGTACTTGAGCTTGAGCTGCGCCTTGACGAGGTCGGCAAGTACCGGCGCCACGCCGCCAAGCTGGGCATGACCGAAGGCGTCACGCAGTCCGGTCTCGGATACGAACCGGCCCTGGGCATCCTGCAGGCCCTCGGAGACACCGATCACGCAGTAGCCGTGCCGCTTCACCGCATCGTCCACCTTGGCCAGGAACTTCGCCTGGTCGAAGGCGATCTCGGGAAACAGCAGCACGTGCGGCGCCTCGCCCTCGCTTTCCGACGCCAGTCCGCACGCCGCCGTGGTCCACCCCGCATGCCGGCCCATGACCTCCAGGATGAACACGCGCGTCGAGGTGCGCGCCATCGAGGCGACGTCGTAGCCCGCTTCGCGGATGCTCGTGGCGCAGTACTTCGCCACCGAGCCGAAGCCGGGCGAGCAGTCGGTGACCGGAAGATCGTTGTCCATCGTCTTGGGCACGTGCACGCAGACGATGGGATAGCCCATTTGTGCCGAGAGCTGCGACACCTTGAGGCAGGTGTCGGCGGAGTCACCGCCACCGTTGTAGAAGAAATAGCCGATGTCGTGCGCCTGGAACACTTCGATCAGCCGCTCGTACTGGGCGCGGCTCTCCTCGAACTTCCTGAGCTTGTAACGCGCCGAACCGAATGCGCCCCCCGGCGTGTGGCGCAATGCCGCGATCGCGCGCGCAGACTCCTTGCCGGTGTCGATGAGCTCTTCGGTCAGCGCGCCGATGATGCCGTCGCGCCCGGCGTACAGCCTGCCGATGCGATCGCGATGCAGGCGTGCGGTCTCGATGACGCCGCATGCACTGGCATTGATGACGGCCGTGACGCCGCCGGACTGTGCGTAGAACGCATTCTTCTTGGCCATCGTGCCTCCGGTGAAGAGGCGGGCGCACCGGATGGTCCGATGCGCCGCCGCGATCAGGACAACGCAGCGAACATCCGCTCGCGTATCTCCTCGACGCTGCCGATGCCCGCGATCTTGCGGTACTTCGGCGCGCGTGCATCGCCCTTCGCTGCCCAGGACGAGTAGTAGTCGACCAGCTGTTTGGTCTGGCTGTGATAGACCTGGAGCCGCTTCATGACGGTCGCTTCCTTGTCGTCGTCACGCTGGACCAGGTCCTCGCCGGTGACGTCGTCCTTGCCCGGCACCTTGGGCGGCTGGAACTCCACGTGGTACGTGCGGCCGGACGGCAGGTGCGTGCGACGGCCCGACAGCCGCTTGACGATCTCGTCGTCATCCACGTCGATCTCCACCACGTAGTCGAGATCGACTCCGGCCTGCTTCATCGCCTCGGCCTGCGGAATGGTGCGCGGAAACCCGTCGAACAGGAATCCCTTCGCGCAGTCCGGCTGCCCGATGCGATCCTTGACCAAGCCGATGATGACCTCGTCCGGCACCAGCGCGCCGGCATCCATGAATTTCTTCGCCTCCAGCCCAAGGGGTGTGCCGGCACGCACGGCCGCGCGCAGCATGTCCCCGGTGGAGATCTGCGGAATGCCGAACTTCTGCGTGATGGCGACCGCCTGGGTCCCCTTGCCGGCGCCCGGTGCGCCCAGCAGGATGAGTCTCATGCTCGTTGTCCTCGAATCGTTGTCACCGCGCACCGACCTGCCAGTCAAGACGATACGGTCGGATCGATTATACGGCGAGGCTAAGCCTCACCCCGCGCAGCGGACTCGGCGGCGAACAGGCGTCGCACGGCGTCGAGATCCTCGGGCGTGTCGACGCCGGCCTCCGGGGAGGCATCGGTGATCGCCACGCCGATCCGGTGTCCGTTCCAGAGCGCGCGCAGCTGCTCCAGCGCCTCGAAGTGCTCGATGGCCGGGGCGGCCATCGACGGGTAGCGCAACAGGAATGCACAGCGATAAGCGTAGAGGCCGATGTGTCGGAACACGGGAAACTGCTCGGGCAGCAGCGATCGATCGCGCGCAAAGGCATCGCGGGCCCAGGGAATGGGTGCGCGGCTGAAGTAGAGCGCGTTGCCGTTGCGGTCGAGTACGACCTTGACGCAATTGGGATCGAACAGTTCACGCGCACTGCGGATCGGGTGGCACGCAGTGGACATGTCGGTTTCTGGACGAGCTGCCAGCGTCGCGGCGACCTCGCGGATCAGAGCCGGCGCGATGCGCGGCTCGTCACCCTGCACGTTCACCACGATGCGTCCCGCCGGCCATCCGCGCCGGCGTGCAACCTCCGCAAGACGATCGGTTCCGGAGGGATGGTCGGACGCCGTCATCACGGCTTCGCAGCCATGTGCGAGTGCCGCATCGACAATGCGTGGGTCGTCGGTGGCGATGCACACTTCGTCGGCACCGCTGTCTCGCGCGCGCTCGGCGACGTGCACGACCATGGGTTTGCCGGCGATGTCGAGCAGGGGTTTCCCGGGCAGCCGCGTGGAGGCGTAACGAGCCGGAATGACGACGACGAAGCCGCTCACGCCGAACTCAGCGCTTTGCGCGCCAGGCCTCGATCTCCTCAGGGGTGAGTCGCCTCGCCTCGTCCTCGAGCATCACCGGAATGTCGTCCTTGATGGGGTAGGCGAGGCCGGCCTGCACCGAGATCAGTTCCTGGTTGGCCTTGTCGTAGATCAGGGCGCCCTTGGTGACGGGGCACACGAGTATGTCAAGGAGCTTGGCGTCCATGGCGGGCCTCGATGCGATCCAGGATGTGTTGGCCGAGCGCGTCGTCGACCTCTGCGTCGACCGGCAGATACCAGTAGTTCTCACGGGCGAAGGACTGGCATTTTACTGCATCCTTCTCCGTCATCACGACCGGCTCGTCGCCGAACGGGGCGAGGTCGTCCGCGACGAACGCATGATGATCGGGAAAGGGCTGCGGGCGGATGCGCAGGCCCAGTCCACGAAGATGGGCGAAGAAGCGTTCCGGATAGCCGATCCCGGCGACGGCGAAGACGGTGTGCTGCACGAAGGCATCCGGCGCAGCGTGCAGCGCCGGGTCGCGCAGATTGACCAGCCGGCTGCCGGCAAGGCGCATCGGAAAGTGCACCGGCCCCGGTGTGTGCATGTGCCCGCCGCCGTTGACCACCACCGCGTCCACCCGCCGCAAGCGCGATCGCGGTTCGCGTAAGGGGCCGGCCGGCAGAAGCATACCGTTGCCGAAGCCGCGCTCGCCGTCGACTACTGCGATCTCCACGTCACGCGCGAGCGCGTAGTGCTGGAGGCCGTCGTCGCTCAGCAGCACGTCGACCTCCGGATGCGCCGCGAGCAGGGCGCGGGCCGCCTGCACACGGCGTCGCCCGATCCACACGGGACATCCGGCGCGCGCGGCGAGCAGCACGGGCTCATCGCCGGCCGTTCTCACGTCCGATGCCGGCGTGACCGGCTGCACACCGCCGCGGCTGCCGTATCCCCGGCTCACGATGCCGGGATGCATCCCATGGTGACGCAGCCACTGCGTCAGCCACAGCACGAGCGGCGTCTTGCCGGTCCCGCCGACGCTGATGTTGCCTACCACGATCACGGGCACCGGCACACGTTCGCTGGACACCCAACCGGCATGAAAGGCGCGTCGACGGACTGCGGCGAGCACGCCGAACAGCAGGCTGAGGGGAATCAGGATCAGGTGTGCAGGGCGGATCCGATACCAGAAGTGCTCGATGACGCGCATGACGGGCGAACAAGTGGCGGGGCAGTGTACCCCACGCGAGGCATGGGGCAGATCACCAGGACCCCGCGTCAGTCGAAGGACAGGCTGTAGAACAGGTCGACCGCGTCGGTCTCGCCGCTCTCCAGGCGCAGGGACCAGTCGCGCGCGAGCTGGTAGTTCACGCGCACTACGTTCTGGGCGGTGGACAGTCGCTGCTCGAGCACCACGTAGATGCGCCTGCCGATGCGCTTTCCGATCTGGACGATGCCGCCCTCGCTGGCGGGATCGGTGCCCGGAAGGACGACGATCTCGTCCAGGCCGACTGCCTTGGCCAGCTGCGATTGGAAATTACCCGTCCCGAGGGTGGCCGCCATGGCAGCGGCATAGCGCTGCAGCGTCTCGGTGTCGGACTGGCTGCCCGCCTCGATGCGTCGACCGAGGGTGAGCCAGGCGAGCTTCTCCATGTCCGGCACGTCCGGGATCGAGACCAGCCGGACCTCAGGTCTGCGTACCGTGCCGGTCACGCGCACCCCCGCCTGCACCTGCTGGTTCTTGCGCAGCGCGAGAATGTCCAGTGCCGGATTGTCGGGCGCGCCGGCGAACAGCAGCGTGCCGTCCTCGATGTCCAGGCTACGTCCGTACGCCTCGTAGGTGCCCCGTTCCACTCGGATCTCGCCGTCCGCGCGCAGCGGCGCATCGGGCTCGTTGTGCAGGTGCAGCCGGCCGGCGAGACGCGCCTGCAGACCCCGGCCGGACACGGAGAAGTCCTTGCCCAGGTCGACGTTCAGGTCGATTTGCGAGCGCAACAGGCGGCCGGCAACCGTCTGGGTCTTCTCTTCCCCGATCACGACCACGTCCTCGCCCAGGGTGGCGCCGCCCGACTCGCGCAATTCGACGCGCCCCTTGTCGGCGCGCACCCGGCCGGTGAGTGCGATGCGACCTTCCGCGACGTTGACGCTGCCTTCCCCGGAACCGACCAGCAGCACGTCCGGCATCTGGACCGCCGCGACCCGGTCCGCCTTCCACGTCAGGGCGAGGCGTCGATCCCCGAGGCGGTATTCGCCGCTGGCGAGGAACTCCCCGTCACCGGCGCGCATGCGCATGCGCTGCAGGCGTACCACGCCCGGCGTGAAATCGGCCTGCAGGCTGCCGTCCCGCAGGAAGACACCTGCCGCGACCTGCTCGACCTGGATCGACTCCGCGGTCAGACTGCCGCGCAGGTCGGGTGCGCCGAACGTTCCGCGCGCTGCCACGCGCAGATGCGCGCGGCCGTCGACGGCGACGTCGCGAGTGAACGCGGCGACGAGGCCGCGCACGCTGTTCAGCTGCCCCACGAGATCGAGCCGTACCGGTGCGTTTCCGGATACTCCCCAAGCGTTGCCGCGGCGGGACAGGACGGTCTCGCCGGTTGCGGACAAGGTGCCCGCAGCGTGGGAGGTGAAGGCCGCGCGACCGGAGAGCCGGCTGCGCGCGATGTCGAGTTGCAGCGAGAGTTGCTGCACGCCTAACGCGAGCGGCTCGTCGTCGGTGGGCGCAACCAGATCGCCGGACTCGCGAAAGATCTCGATGCGACCGTCCATCCGTTCGGCGGCGTCGATACGCCAGCGCCCGCCCAGCACGATGTCATTGTCCCAATCGAGCTCGATACCGGACAGGGCGAGCAGCTTGCGCATCGGCAGGCCGGTGAGCGTGCCGCCGCTGCGGATCTGCTGCGGCGTGTAGACGGTATCCTGCAGGGTGACGCGCCCGCCGCCCCAGGTCACCTGCGCCGCGCCGAGTGCCACCGAGGCAGCGGACACCGATAAACCGGCAGGCTGTTCCAGCCGGAACGGCTCGACGCCACGGTTGTCGAGGGACTCGATGCGCCCGATCCACCGCTTCCACTCGGCATCGAGTCCGCCACGCGCGCTGGCGTGCACGTCGAGCGCGCCGCGCCGGGTGCGCAGGGTGATGGTATGGGCACTGCGCTGGCCGTCGGCCGCGAGCTGGATCGCGTCCACGGGATTGCCCGCGGCGGACAGGCCGCTTCCGCGCACGTTCACGTGCAGGCGCGGGTCGGGCGACGCATCGATGTTTGCCTCGGCCCGCAACGTGTCGGCGCCGTGACCGCCTGGAAGCCGCAGGTTGCGCACGCCGAGCGCCACGTCGAGCGCCGGACGGGTGGGTGTGCCGCCGATCGTTCCGCGGGCCTGCGCCGTACCGCCGAACGCCTCCCCCAGTGCCGCCAGAGCCGGGGCCTCGAGCGAGAAGCGCAACGTGTCGCCCGTCGTGCCATACGCGCCGTGTAGTGCGAGGGTGTTGCGTCCGAGGGTGAGCCGGGCGTCCACGTCGTGGGCGCGCCCCGATGAGAGCACGAGCTGGCCGGCGCCGGCGAGGCGATAGCCGCGCCAGAGGCTGTCGCGAAGGGTGTAGCGCGTGCGCGCCTCCCATCGTGGCTGCAGCCTGCCATCGATCTGCGCGCTGCCGTTCACGCGCGCCGCCGGAAAGGCGCCGAAGTCGGCGGGATTCAGCCGATCGAGACGCGCCGAAACCGAGTACGCCCGAGCGCCCTGCAGGTCGAGCGTGCCGCGCGCCTGCACCCTTCCATCGCGTGCGCGCAGCAGCGCATCGTGGACAGTGAGCAGATCGTCCTCGATGCTTGCGCGTGCCTCGAGCCGTAGCGCACGCTCCGTCAGATCCAGTTCGAACTCGTCGCGCGCACCGCGCCGCGAGAGCGCGATCGCGCCGCGCAACTCGGTTGCGCGAAGAGCGGTGTGCACGCCGCGCAGATCGAGTCCCTCCACCTGCAGCTGCGCGTCGATGCCGTCCCGCGTCAGTGTGGCCTCGCCACGTACGCTGCCGCCGCCATGCAGGCTGGCGCGCACATCGCCCAGCCGCAGCAGCGCGCCGTCGAGGTCCAGCGACGACGCAAGGGCGTCGAGGGGCAACCGTGCGGCGTCGAGCGGTCCCGGCTGCCTGTTGCTCAGGTTCAGGGTGCCGCGTAGAGGCGATCCGCCGAGCACGACCTGCGCGTCGAGCTGCGTGGAAGGCAATTGCGGAAACCAGGGCGCGAGGTCCAGCCCGCTCACCTGCATGGCGGCGCGCGCCACCGGTGCATCGCTGAACGGCGCGAGCTGCGCCTGTGCCGGAATGCGCAGGTCACGCAGCGTCACCTCCCCCTGCAGTTGCACGCTCTCGAGCGTGCCGTCCACGGTGAGTTGCGCATGGATCGGCCAGTCGGGCATCGCCGCCCCGTTCCAAGCGAGCGTCCCGTCGAGCGCGAACGGCTGTTCGCTTTGCACCGTCAGTGCGCCCTTGCCGCTCCCCCATGGCGACACGACATGGCGCAGCTGCAGCGTGTGCGCCGTCGTCGAACCCGCATAGGAAAGCGCAATGCCGCTCAGTTCCACCGGTGTGGCGCC
Organism: Pseudomonadota bacterium; assembly: GCA_023430065.1. Taxonomy (GTDB): domain Bacteria; phylum Pseudomonadota; class Gammaproteobacteria; order Burkholderiales; family SHXO01; genus SHXO01. The sequence continues at coordinate 7,409 of JAEZCG010000113.1, forward strand.
ATTGTCGACCTGCAGCCGGGCGATGCGCAGTTCGTCCACGCGCACCGGGAGCGGAAGTCGAAGATGGGCCGGCAGCGACGCCGGGGTGTCATCCGGCAGCGTGTCGATGGCGAGTTGATCGATCGCCAGCCGGTCGACCTGCACGCGGCGCGCCGCCAGCAAGGCAGCCGGCGACCAGTCCAGCTCGACTTCGCGTGCACGCATGCGCGTCGGGCCCGAGACGTACTCGAGGGTCTCGATGCGGATCGGACGGTCGAGGGCACCGTGCAGTCCGTCGACCGTGAGGGTGCCGGGCAGGCGCGCACCCAGTTGCGCCACGGCCCAGCGCAGCACCGTCTCGCTGCGGCTCGCCCAGTAGGCGGCCAGCACGGCTGCGATCGTCAGAACCGCAAGCGCCGCAGCTGCGACCGCGAGCCCGCGACGCAACTTCATCGCAGCACGACACCGAAGCTGAAGTGCACCCGCCACTCGTCGTTGGCCTCGCCGTGCGCGAGGTCCAGGCTGAGATTGCCCAGTGGACTGCGCCAGCGCACACCCGCGCCGTAGCCGTAGACCGGTTCGAAGCGCGACAGGTCGTCCCAGGCGTTGCCGCCGTCGACGAACACGCCCACGCCCCATTGGCGCGTGAGCCAGCGCATCAGCTCGACGCTGCCTACCAGCAGATAGCGGCCGCCGACGATCGCATTCGCCTCCGTCACGCCCAGGCTCTCGTACGCATAGCCGCGGATGCTGGTATCGCCGCCGGTGCGGAATACGTATGCGGACGGGATGTTGTCCCGGCTCTCGGCCAGCACCGCACCGGCTTCACCGCGCAGGGCCAGTGTCCACCATCGGTTGAAGGGGTGCAGGTAGTTTGCGCGCGTATGCAGGCGGCCGAAGGTGCGGGTGGTGATCGGACTCTTGACTGCACCGCCCGCCTGGAACTGGAACGACCAGCCGCGACGGGGATTGAGCGGATCGTCCAATGCGTTCCACAGCCAGCGCTGGTTGAGGAAGAGGGCACTGCGGTTGTCCTCCGGCCCGTCGTCGAGCTGACTGTGCTCCGAAAGAAACTGCAGGCTCAGCGCGGATTCGTACGCCTCGGTCAGATACTGGCGCGCACCGGTCACGCTCCAGTTGAAGATCTCCTGCCCCTGAATGTCCTCGGCGCGCAGCTCGCTTTCCACTGCGTAGTTGATGCCGCTGGGCCGGCGCGGAAACACGATGCCGCCGTTGAGCTCCTGCACGTAGCGGTCTACCGCCAGGCCGGTATGCAGTCGCCATGCGCGATCGAACAGGTCGTTGTCGCGATAGCTTGCCTGCGCGCGCAGCGCGCGGTCGGTGCTGTACCCCACGCCGAGCTCGACGCGGCGGGACGGGCTCTCCGTCAGGGATACCAGGATGGGTGTGCCGGCGGGGGCGTCGCGGGTAGGCGTGGAACCGACGATTGCGCTGCCGAAATAGCCGCTGGCGAGCAGGCGCCGCTGATACTTGAGCAGTTCGTCCTCGTCGTAGTCCGCACCCACGGCGATCGGATTGAGGTTGCGCACCACCCGCTCCTCGTAGCGCTGCAATCCGGTCACCTGCGGCGGCCCCATCGTCACCGGTGGGCCGCTATCGATCTTCAGGCTCAACGTCGCGCTGTGGCGCTCCGGGTCGATGCGCGCTTCGCTGCGTGCGATCGTCGCCGTGCCGTAGCGCTTGCGCGCGATGCTGCGCAAGGTGCGGCTCTTGGCCGCATCCCACTCCGACTGCCGGAAGCGATCGCCGGGTTCCAGCCGGAACACGCGCCGCGCACGCCGCATGCGCGATTCGCTCTCGGGATCGTGCAGCAGCGCCCCGACGAAGTCGATCTGCACGTCCTGAACCAGTACGGGTTGACCGGCGGTCACCTCCAGCCGCGCCACGCGGCCTTGCGCATCGCCCCGCAGCGAGGTGCTGACCTGCACGTCGAAGTAGCCCTCGGTGGCGGCGATTTCGCGGATCTGCTTGCGGGCTCCGGCGAACAGCTGCTCGATCTGGCCCTGCGTCAGACCGCCGCGGTTCGCCCAGCGCACGATGTCCAGATTGGCCTCGAGCGCCGGGCGCAACGCATCGGGCGCGGCAAGCTCGACCGTCAATGTCGGCGCCGGCGTTGGATCTGCGCCGGAAGCGGGACGCGGCAGGCTCGCCAGGCACAGCCAGATGACGAGCCAGGCCAGTACGGGCGCGCGGCAGGACACAGCGGACGCAGCGGGTTGCAGGGACACGAGGTTCAGCCGAAGCCGGGCGGGTTCCCTATGGTAGCGTGAGCCCGGGCACCGGCCGGTGCCCGTCGCGCTGCTAACGATTCTGCTGGGTGGAGAAGGTGATGCGCCCGAACCCTGCCAGGCGCGCCGCTTCCATCGCGTTGACCACGTTCTGGAAGTCGGCCTTGGCATCGGCGTTGATCACGATCATCGGGTCGGGATTGTTGCCCGCCGCCCGCTTGAGTTGATCGGCCAGGGCCAGCGGATCGCCCGCGATGGGTGTGCGGTTGACCACGTATCGGCCGTCGGCGGTGATGGACACGTTGATCTGCTCCGGCCGGTCACTGGCCTGGGTCGCCTCCGCGGTCGGCAGATTGATCTGCAGTTCCGAGAATTTCGAATAGGTGGTGGTGACGACGAGGAAGATGATGGTGACGAGCAGCACGTCGATGAGCGGGACGAGATTCATCTCCGGCTCTTCGCGATACGATCCTCGACGGAAGTTCATGCGGATGCCGGCGCGCGTCAGACGCGCTCGCCGTGGACGATTTCGACCAGCTTGATCGCCTGCATCTCCATTTCCACCACCAGGCCGTCGACCTTGGCACGAAAGTGGCGGTAGAAGATCATGCTGGGAATCGCCACGAGGAGGCCGAATGCGGTGTTGTACAAGGCCACGGAGATGCCGTGCGCCAGTTGCGCCGGGTTGGTGCTCATGCCCGGGCCGCCCTGTGCGCCGAAGATCTCGATCATGCCGATGACCGTCCCGAACAGGCCCATGATCGGGGCCAGCGAGGCGATCGTCCCCAAGGTGGTCAGGAAGCGGTCGAGCTCGTGTGCGGCGACGCGCCCGCCCTCTTCCAGCGATTCCTTCATCACGTCGCGGGAGCTGCGCACGTTGCGCAGGCCGACTGCGAACAGGCGTGCCAGAAGCGGACCGTCGGCGAGCCGGTTGAGCAGGTCCTGGGACACGCCTTTGGCCTTCACCTCCTGGGCGACTTCCGGCAGCAGCGTGCGTGGTGCGATCTTCGACCGCTGGAGCGACCAGCCCCGTTCCACGATAATGCCGAGCGCGATGATGGATGCGAGGATCAGGGGCCAGATCGGCCAGCCTGCAGCTTGGATGATCGAGAGCACGTGGTCTTCCGGCGCCCCGGTTCGGAATGTCCGGTGCGTGGCGCAGTCAAGGGAAGGCGGCACTTTAAACTGCAGGGGATCGGTTCGCAAGGAGTTGGCGTCGTGCAGCAGGTCCGGTCGCGCAACGGCCTCCAGTTTCTGTGGATAAGCCTGTGTGCGGCATGTGCGACGCCCTCCTGACTGAACCGCGGGGAACGGCGTTCGCCGTGCTGCCTGGTTTTCGGGCGCCGCCATCGACCCTCTCCTTCGCATGACTTCAGCATGAGCGATACGTTCGAATCGGGCGCCGAGGAACTGCGGCGCGGTGCACCGATGGAAGGCCAGCCGATCAGCGTCTCGCAGCTCGCGGCGTTGGCGCGGCGCACGCTCGAGCGCGCCATTCCCATGCTCTGGGTGGCGGGCGAGATCTCCAACTTCACGCGGGCGCCCTCCGGACACTGCTACTTCTCGCTCAAGGACGAGCGTGCCCAGGTGCGCTGCGTGTTGTTCCGCACGCGCGCGCAGCTGCTCGACTGGACACCCGCCAATGGCATGCAGGTCGAGGTGCGTGCCGCCGCATCGTTCTACGAACCGCGCGGGGAGTTCCAGCTTGCGGTCGATTTCATGCGGCGCGCGGGGCTGGGGGCGCTGTACGAACGCTTCCTGCGGCGCAAGCGCATGCTGGACGAGGAAGGCTTGTTCGACCCGGCGCGCAAGCGTCGCCTGCCCGCCTACCCCCGCACCGTCGGCATCGTCACGTCTGCACGGGCCGCGGCGCTGCGCGACGTGCTGATCGTGCTGCGCAGACGCTTGCCTGGGCTGTCAGTCATCGTCTACCCCACGCTCGTCCAGGGCGACGGGGCGGCGGAGCAGATCGCGGCCGCGCTCGACCGCGCGGGCGCGCGCGCCGAGTGCGACGTGCTCATCCTGTGCCGTGGCGGCGGCAGCATCGAGGATCTGTGGGCTTTCAACGAGGAAGCGGTGGCGCGCGCGCTCGCGCGCTGTGCACTCCCCGTAGTGTGCGGTGTGGGCCACGAGACGGATGTGACGATCGCCGATTTCGTCGCGGACGCACGCGCGCCCACGCCGAGCGCGGCGGCCGCACTCGTCTGTCCCGATCGTGCCGAGCTCATGCGGCGGCTGATCCTGCTGCACGCACGCCTGCGCCGATGCCTGCTGCACGAATGGACGCAGCGTGCGCAGCAACTGGACTTCCTCGCGCGGCGCGTGGTCCATCCCGGTCAGCGGCTGGTCCAGCAGCAGCGCCTGCTCGCGGACCGGCACGTGCGCCTGCGCCAAGGGGTCGCGCGTCGCCTGCGCGAAGCGCAAAACGCCGTCGATGCGCTCGCGCACCGACTCGCCCGCGCGCGTCCCGACATCGCGGCCCTGGCCGTGCGCGTAGCGCTCGTGCAGGGCAGGCTCTGGCGCGCCGCACGCGCGGACCATGAACGGCGCCGCCTGGCGGTCGAACGGGCCGGTGCGCACTTGGCGCATCTGGATCCGCGCCAGGTACTCGAGCGCGGCTATAGCATCGTCCGCAGCGAGGACGGGCGCATCGTGCGCGGCGCGGAACAGCTGCAGCCGGGTGAGCGGGTGCGACTGGAGTTTGCACGCGGCCGGGCGGCGGCGCGCGTCGACGATGTCGAGAGGTGATTGCCTCGGCCGGGCGCGCAAGGTATCGTGTCCGGCCCGAAGGCGATGCCGTCGTCGCCCTTCACTCGCGACCAGCCGGGTCGCACCTACCCAGGAGGAGACATGATCAAGCTCAGGAATGCAGTGGCGGCGACCGCCTTCTCGATCCTCGCTGTCGTCTCGGTCTCGGCCCAGGCGCAGCTCGCCGACAAGAAAGCCCTCACCCTCGACGCCGCGAAGAAGATGGTGGCCGCGGCCGAGGCCGAAGCGATGCGCAACAAATGGAATGTCGTGATCGCCGTCGTGGACGAAGGCGGACATCTGATCTACCTGCAGCGCATGGATGGCACGCAGACCGGCAGCATCGACGTGGCGGTAGGCAAGGCCAAGACGGCGATGGCGTTCAAACGGCCGACCAAGGTCTTCGACGACCTGGCCAAGACCCGCCCCTCCATCATGAGCCTGGGGGATGTCACCCTGCTGGAGGGCGGGGTGCCGGTGAAGGTGGGCGATCAGGTGATCGGTGCGATCGGCGTCAGCGGCGTCACCTCGCAGCAGGATGCGCAGATTGCCGAGGCCGGGCTCGCCGTCCTGGAGGCCGAGTAACCGCTATCGCCGAATTCGATTCCGCCCGGCGCGCATCGGGCTTGCGCGTCGGGACCCACTCCTCACGCCCGCTCGCGCAGCCGCGCATGCAGGAACGCAACTACCCGCTGCGCAAGATCGTCGCTCAGGCAGTCGAAGCGGTGCAGGCCCTGCGTACTGCGCAGCCAGGTCAGCTGGCGCTTGGCAAGTTGGCGCGTGGCGGCGATGCTCCGGTCGCGCAGCGCCCGCCGATCGAACGCGCCGTCCAGGTACTCCCACACCTGCCGGTATCCGACCGTTCGCATCGAGGGTAGACCGGGGTCGAGCGCGTACGTTGCGCGCAGGCCGATCACTTCCTCCACCAGTCCGCGCTCGAGCATCTCCCCGAAACGCGCCGCCAGGCGCGCGTGCAGGATGGAACGGTCCGACGGTTCGAGCGCAATGCTCAGGAGACGATGGCCGGCGCCAGTCGGTCGGACCCGCCGGATGCGTGCGGACATCGGTTCGCCGGTGAGGAGCCAGATCTCGAGCGCGCGCTGAATGCGTTGCGCATCCGTGGGCTTCAGTCGGTGCGCGGTGTCGGGGTCGACGCGCGCCAGTTCCGCATGCAGCGCGGGCCAGCCGAGGTCGGCCGCGCGTGCCTCGAGGTGCGCGCGCAGCGCAGCATCTGCTTCCGGCAGATCGCTCAGCCCCTCGCGCAGCGCCTTGAAGTACAGCATCGTGCCGCCGACCAGCAGGGGCAGGCGCCCACGCGCGCTGATCCGATCGATGGCGTCCTGCGCCTCGCGCACGAAGCGCGCGGCGGAGTAGCGCTGGGTCGGGTCGACGACATCCACCAGATGGTGCGGAATGCGGGCGAGCATCTCCCGGTCCGGCTTGGCCGTGCCGATATCCATGCCGCGGTACACCTGTGCCGAGTCGACGCTCACGATTTCGACGTCGTAGCGCTGCGCGAGGGCGAAGGCGAGTGCGGTCTTGCCGGAACCGGTCGGGCCCAGGATCGCGAGCGCGATGGGCGGTTCGGGAACGCGAGCCTGCATGCGGCGGCGATCCGGGCGCCCGGCCTCAGCGGCCGCGCTGGAACAGCGCGTCCAGTTCCTTCATGCCGAGCTGCGTCCACGTCGGTCGACCGTGGTTGCACTGCCCCGAGCGCTCGGTGGCTTCCATTTCGCGCAGCAGGGCGTTCATCTCGGTCACGCTCAAGGTCCGGTGCGCGCGTACCGCGGCATGACAGGCCATGGTCGCAAGCAAGGTGTCGCGCCGCTCGGTGAGGACGCGGCCGCTGCCGGACTCTGCCATCTCGCGCAGCACATCGCGCGCGAGCGCCGCGGGGTCGGCGTCCTGCAACGGTGCCGGTATGCCGCGTACCGCAACGGTAGTCGGCGCCACGAGCGCCATCTCGAATCCCAGGCACGCGAGCGCCTCCGCGTGCTCCGTCACGAGCGCCGACTCGAGCGGCGTGACGATCAGCGTGGCCGGAATCAGCAACTGCTGGGCGGCCACCCGTCGTGCATCCAGCGCCGCCTTCAGCTTCTCGTAGACGATGCGCTCATGCGCGGCGTGCATGTCGACGATGACCAGACCGCGGTCGTTCTGCGCGAGGATATACACGCCGGCCAGCTGGGCCAGCGCGAAGCCGAGCGGCGGTGGGGCATCGGCGTCCGCCACGGCGGGTGGCCCGTCGCTCCGTGGCAGCGGCGAGGCGCCGAACAGGCGCTCGTAGTGCGCCACGCCCTGCTGGAGCGACAGGCCGATGCGGGCCTGCACGCCGCCCGGTGCGGTCGATCGCAGCGTTGCGCCTTGCATCGGCTGTGCAACCGCTTCCACCGGCACCGGTGTGCCGGGGGCAGTCCCCGGGCGCGTGTCGGCCAGCACCCGGCCCAGGGCGCGGAACACGAGCTGGTGAACCGCCTGGGTGTCGCGGAATCGCACCTCGCTCTTGGTGGGGTGCACATTCACGTCCACCCTGGCCGGATCGATCTCGAGGAACAGCACGTATGCCGGATGGCGCTCGTGGTGCAGGACGTCCCGGTAGGCCTGGCGGATGGCATGGGACACGAGCTTGTCGCGCACGAAGCGACCATTGACGTACAGGTACTGGCAATCGCGGCTGGAACGGCTGAAGGTGGGGGAGGCGATCAGTCCCCACACGCGGGCGGAGGCCGTTCCCTCGTCCACTTCCAGCAATGCGTCGGCGGCCTCGTCACCCAGCACGCCGCGCAACCGCGGCGCCAGCGCCTGAGGGCGCACGCGCAACAGCGCGCGGCCATTGTGCGTGAGAGTGAATGCGACATCGGGCCGCGCCAGGGCGATGCGGCGCATCGTCTCGTCGCAGTGGCCGAATTCGGTCGCTTCAGTGCGCAGGAACTTGCGGCGTGCGGGGGTGTTGAAGTACAGATCGCGGATCTCGACGGTGGTGCCCAAGCCACCGGAGGATGGTTCGGCCGCTCCCAGCGCTCCGCCGTGCGCGGCGATGCGCCAGGCGTGCTGCTGTCCGGGCGGCCGACTGACCAGGGTCAGGTGCGACACCGCAGCGATGCTGGCAAGCGCCTCGCCGCGGAAGCCGAGAGTCGCAACCCGCTCGAGATCCTCCATCGAGCCGATCTTGCTCGTGGCATGCCTGGCCAGGGCCAGCGCGAGTTCCTCGCCTGCGATGCCGGCGCCATCGTCCACGACCCGGACGAGGCGAACGCCGCCCGCCTCCAGGTCCACCTGGATCGCGCGGGCGCCTGCGTCCAGGCTGTTCTCCAGCACCTCCTTCAGCGCCGAGGCGGGGCGCTCGACGACCTCGCCGGCGGCGATCTGGTCGATGAGCAGGTCGGGGAGCGGTTGGATGGGGGGCATCGGATCGACCGATTATAGCGGCCGCTCTGGTTAGGCCGGTCCAGGTTTCCTATAATGCGCGCCTACATTGAACGCAGCCCGGCAGGTCGACTCGGCAAGCAGCCTGCACAGGTGCGATCTCGCTCCCGCGAGAGCGCGCGGGGCGCCAGGGAGATTCGCAAGTGCATATCGGAATTCCGGTCGAGACCCGGCCGGGTGAAACTCGCGTTGCTGCCACCCCGGAGACGGTCAAGAAGCTCACCGCGTCGGGTCATCATGCGGTGCTCGTACAGAGCGGGGCCGGCGTTGCGGCGTCCGTGCCGGACGATCTGTACGTGCAGGCGGGCGCGCGCATCGTCCCCTCTGCCGACGAGCTCTATCGCGAGAGCGACATCGTCCTGAAGGTGCGCGCGCCGCAGAAGGACGAGATTGCCCGCATCAAGCGCGGCGCGATCCTGATCGGCCTGCTGAATCCCTACGATGGCGAGGGCGTCCAGGCGTACGCGGCGCAAGGCATCACCGGCTTCGCCATGGAATGGCTGCCCCGGACCACCCGCGCGCAGGCCATGGACGTACTCTCCTCCCAGGCGAACATCGCGGGCTACAAGGCCGTGATCGTCGCGGCCAACGAGTATCAGCGCTTCATGCCGATGCTGATGACCGCCGCCGGCACCGTCAAGGCCGCGCGGGTCATGATTCTGGGTGCCGGCGTGGCGGGCTTGCAGGCCATCGCCACCGCCAAGCGCCTGGGCGCGGTGATCGAAGCCTCCGATGTGCGCCCGGCCGTGAAGGAGCAGGTCGAGAGTCTCGGCGCCAAGTTCCTGGACGTGCCCTACCTGACCGACGAGGAGCGCGAGATCGCGCAGGGCGTTGGCGGCTACGCGCGGCCGATGCCCGCGGACTGGATGCGCCGGCAGGGCGAACTCGTGCACGAGCGTGCCACCCAGGCCGACATCGTCATCACCACGGCACTCATCCCCGGCCGTCCGGCGCCGGTCCTGCTCAAGGAGGAAACGGTCAAGGCCATGAAGCCGGGCTCGGTGATCGTCGACATGGCGGTGGAGCAGGGCGGGAACTGCCCGCTGACGGAGCGCGACCAGATCGTGGTGCGCCACGGCGTGAAGATCGTCGGCATCAGCAATCTGCCGGCGCTGGTCGCAGCCGATGCCAGCGCCCTGTATGCGCGCAACCTGCTCAATTTCATGGGCCTCATCGTCGACGCCAAGACGGGTGCCGTCAACATCAATCGCGAGGACGAGATCATTGCCGGCAGCTTGGTGTGCATCGACGGCCAGCCGGTCAAGAAGGGCTGACCGTCCGCCTTCCGTCACGCACGTCCTCGAACGCCCGTCTTCTCCAGGAGCAGCCCCATGCACGCCGCACTCGATCCCACCATCATCAACCTGACGGTATTCGTGCTTGCCGTATTCGTCGGCTATCACGTGATCTGGAACGTGACGCCCGCGCTGCATACGCCGCTGATGTCGGTGACCAACGCCATCTCCTCGGTGATCATCGTCGGCGCCCTGCTGGCGGCAGGAACCGAGCATCTCGACTTCGGCTCGGTGATGGGCGCGATTGCCGTGGCGCTGGCAGCAGTCAACGTGTTCGGCGGATTCCTGGTGACCCAGCGCATGCTCGAGATGTTCAAGAAGAAGGAACGCAAGGGCGGCAAGAAGGACGCCTGAGTCCGCTTCATCCCGCATCTGCCCGCGCCATCGCCGCCCCTCGTCCCAAGGATCGCCTCCATGTCAGTCAACTCCGTCGCCCTGCTCTACCTGATCGCCTCGGTCCTGTTCATCCTGGCTCTGAAGGGCCTGTCCCATCCCGACACGGCGCGCCGCGGCAATCTCTTCGGAATCGTCGGCATGGCGATTGCCGTGCTCACCACGCTGGCGCTGACCGAGAGCGTGACGCTCATCTTGGGAGGCATCGTACTGGGCGGATTGGTCGGTGCATTCGTCGCGCGACGCGTCGAGATGACGCAGATGCCGGAATTGGTGGCTGCCATGCACTCGCTGGTCGGCCTGGCGGCGGTCCTGATCGCCATCGCGGTCGTGAACAATCCGGCTGCCTTCAACATTCCCGTGCCGATGCCCGGAGGAAATCGCCTGGAACTGTTCATCGGCACCTTCGTGGGTGCGATCACGTTCTCGGGTTCGGTCATCGCCTTCGGAAAGCTCGCCGGCCTGGGCAAGCAGTTCCGGCTCTTCTCCAGCGCGCCGGTGGTGTTCAAGGGCCAGCACATGCTCAACCTCGCGCTCGCCCTCGCGATGGTCGGATTCGGAATCGCCTTCTTCCTGGCGCCCGCGGACGCGCAGTGGACGCCGTTCGCGATCATGACCGCGATCGCGTTCGTACTCGGCGTGCTGATCATCATCCCCATCGGGGGTGCCGACATGCCGGTGGTCATCTCGATGCTCAACAGCTACTCCGGATGGGCGGCCGCCGGCATCGGCTTCTCCCTGAACAACACCATGCTGATCATCGCCGGCAGCCTGGTCGGTTCCTCGGGCGCCATCCTGTCGTACATCATGTGCAAGGCAATGAACCGGTCCTTCTTCAGCGTCATCCTGGGCGGGTTCGGTGCGGCCGAGGGCGCGGCGGCACAGGGTGGTGGCGAGCAGAAGAGTGTCCGGTCGGGGAGCGCGGAGGACGCCGCCTTCCTCATGAGCAATGCGGAGAGTGTGATCATCGTCCCGGGCTACGGCCTGGCCGTCGCGCGAGCCCAGCACGCGGTGAAGGAAATGGCCCAGAAGCTGACCGAGAAAGGCGTGCACGTGCGCTATGCCATCCATCCTGTGGCCGGCCGGATGCCTGGCCACATGAACGTTCTGCTGGCCGAAGCGGAGGTGCCGTACGACCAGGTTGCGGAGATGGAGGACATCAACAGCGAATTCGGCGATACCGATGTGGTCATGGTGCTCGGCGCGAACGACGTCGTGAATCCGCTCGCCGAGCAGCAGGGCAGCCCGATCTACGGGATGCCGATCCTTCAAGCGCACAAGGCGCGCACCGTGCTCGTGAACAAGCGCTCGATGGCATCCGGCTACGCCGGACTGGACAACCCATTGTTCTATATGGACAAGACCATGATGGTCTTCGGCGACGCGAAGAAGGTCGTGGAGGACATCGTGAAGGCGCTGTAGCGCCCACCTGACGGGCCGGACTCGCCCGGCCTCGCTCCCTCTCCGACAGACGGATGCCTGTCGGGCGACCTGCGCCCGCGGGTCGCGCCGGGGGCATCAATCTTGCTGAAACCCCGCCTCGCCAGAGGGGCGGCGCCGTGCGCGCCCCGGGTGGCGGGCGTTGCAGGCCGCAGTGCGGCCGAATCGTTTCCCCGCATCCCGGTCGAGGCGCCCTCCTTCGGCAGGCACCTACCCGCCGCGGCAGTCCGTCCCCCGTCCGGGGTGCCCGCCGGGAGCAGGACGTCACTTCGCGAAGTCACACGCCGCTGACCGGACATGAACAAGACCGTGGTGTACTCGAAGACCGGCAAAGGTCTTCTCGAGATCAAGAACCGGGCAAACCGCCTGTCGAAGGACCAGTACCGCGTACTGAACCTGGTCGACGGCAAGTCCACGCTTCTGGATCTGGCCGAGCGCGCCCGCGTGTCCGAGGTCGAAGTCCGTAAGATCCTGACCAGCCTGAGCGACGCCGGGTACATCAAGGAAGTCGCGAGCCAGAACTTCGACCTGGACATGACGAGCGTTCCACCCGTGGCGTCCTACGTGGACGACATGGATTTCACCTCGCTCGCGTCTACACAGCAGCTCAAGCCGAGCTTCTACCAGAGCGCCCTGACGGAACAGCGGCAGCGCGAGGAAGCCGACCGCAAGGCTTCCGAAGCGGCCGCGGCCAAGGCGCGGGCGGAGGCCGACCGCAGGGCTAAGGACGAGGCGCAGCGCAGGCTCGCCGAAGAGCAAGCCGCACGCAAGGTGCGCGAGGAGGCGGAACGGCGTGCGCGGGAAGCGCAGGAACGCGAGGAAGAGCTGGCGCGGGAACTGAAGGCACGTGCTCAAGCCGAGCAGAAGGCCCAGGAAGACGCCGCACGGCGTGCCCAGGCGGCGCGGGAGGCGGCCGAACGGCGTGCCAAGGAAGAAGCGGATCGGCGCGCTCGCATCCAGGCGGAAGCGCGTGCTCGGGTAGAGACCGAGAAGCGTGCGCGGGAAGAGGCCGAGCGCAAGCGCAAGGAAGAGGAGGAGCGCAAGCGGCGCGAGGAAGTCGAACGCAAGCGCAAGGAAGAGGAGGAGCGCAAGCGGCACGAGGAAGCCGAACGCAAGCGCAAGGAAGAAGAGGAACGCCGGCGCAAGGAAGAGGAGGAGCGCAAGCGGCGCGAGGAAGCCGAACGCAAGCGCAAGGAAGAGGAAGAGCGCAAGCGCCGCGAGGAAGCCGAACGCAAGCGCAAGGAAGAAGAGGAACGCAAGCGCAAGGA
>JAEZCG010000129.1 GCA_023430065.1 Pseudomonadota bacterium
GCCACGCATCCTGTCGATCCACCTCCTCCGGATAGAAGGCCTCGCGCCCCTGCAATGGCGTCCAGTCGCTGTACACGCCTACCACCGGACCGAGATAGGGGCGCGCGACGTCCAGCACGGTCCGGAAATCCATCTCGTCCGGCTCGACGATGCCGGCCTGCGGGTTGCGCATGGCCCACACGATGGCGCCGAGCGCCGCGGAATTCACCTGCAGGCTGGTGGCGTTGTTGAACGGACACAACTCGCGTGCCTGCTGAATCGACAGTTGCGAGCCGTACCAGTATGCGCCTTTGGCATGTCCGAGGACGAGCACCCCGAGTTCGTCGAAACCGTCGACCAGTTCGTCGCGCAGCAGGCGGGTGCGCGACTGCATCTCGAAGTTGTGACCCACCATCTCGTGCAAGGAAAGAACGGCATCGTCGCAAGGATGGTAGGCGTAATAGCAGGTGGGCCGATACACCGCGCGGCCGTGTTCGCGCACCGTGAAGAAATCGGGGATCGAGTGCGCTTCCCCATGGGAAATCAGCCAGCCGTGAAAGGGGCCTTCCTCGGGAACCCATGAACGCACCCGCGTCATGCACCCCGGGCGGTTGAGGTAGATCGACGATCCGCAGCCGAATCCGTACTCCATTCCGTTCTGCGGCCAGTGGCGCTCGTGCGTGCCCCAGCCCAGTTCCGCAGGCTGCAGCGACTCGCCGACGAACGCCCCGCTCGACCAGGTGTTGGCGAACTCCCCCCATTCCTTGCGCCTCGACGAAACCTGGCGGTCGCGCTCGGCGATCTGCACTGCCTTGACGTTCAACGCCATTGCAAGCCGCGCCCACTCCTCCTTGCTCCGCGGTTCCGGAAGATCGGTGCCGGTATCCCGATTGATGTCGAGCAGCGCCTGCTTGAGGAAATGCGAAACCAGACCGGGATTCGCGCCGTGCATCAGCACACTCGTCGCGGCGCTCGCAAAGCGAGTGCGCATCTGCAGCGCCGCCTCACGGTACGCATAGTTGGTACGCTGCGCGATCGGCACAGAAGTGTCGGTGTGGCCCCCCGCCCAGGGTTCGATGCAAGCGTCCAGGTACATGATGCCGCGCTGCGCGCAATATTCGATGAGCGCCAGGCTGGACACGTCGAACGACGCATTGAACAGGAAATCGCCGGAACTGAGCTCGCGGTCGAGAATGCTTTGATAGTTCTCCGGAACGAGCGGCTCCACCACGAACGTCACGCCGTACTGTCGTGCGATGTCGCGGCCGCTTTCCTCGGCCGTGACGATCTTGACGTTGCGTGCCGGCATGTCGATGTGCCGAAGAATGAGCGGCAGGGTTCCCTGTCCGACGGCTCCAAAGCCGACGATGAGAAGCTTGCCGCCGAACGCGATGTGTTTCGTGAACTCAGTCATTTCCGTTCCTGTTCCCTCCACTGCGGGAGACGTCGAACATAAAAAAGAACGGCGCCCCGGGGGAAGCCGGGGCGCCGGCAGTGGGAATTGTAGGGGTTTTTTCTCGGCTGCGTCGCTACGCGGCTCCACCGGGCAGTGCCGGCGGGCGCCGCTCAGAGCCAGCGCATCATTCCCATCTCGAACGGATGGGTGAGCATCTCGTGCCAGGGATAGATGCGTACCCGGTATTCGAGCTTGCCGCACATCTCGGGCGTGAGCTGCAGCACGTACCGATGCTCGCCCTGTTCGGTCATCACGCCTTCCCACTCGAACCGGTAGCAGCGGCTTTCGCGCAGCTTGTCCGAATCGGAGTGACGGCCGATGAGCAGTTCCACGACCACGTCTTCCGGCGTGAGCCCGTCGAGATTGACCGCCAGCTCCAGCCGCATGGGGTTACCGAATGCCAGGTTGCGCGCAGGCGTGTCGAGCCTGCGCAGATCCACCTTGGCCCAGCTGTTGCGCACGTGTGCCTTCCATGCGGCCACCCGCCGCGCGACGTCGAAGTACGACTCGCTGTAGCGACGGCCCTGGCGGCTCGCCGGCAGGTAGAACTTCGACAGGTACTCGCCGACCATTCGCGCGGACGAGAAGCGCGGCAATAGCGTGGCGATGGAATGCTTGGCCATGCGCATCCAATCCTGCGAGTAGCCGAGGTCGCAGTGACGGTAATACAGCGGAACGACCTGGTCCTGGAGCAGTTCGTACAGGGCTCTGGATTCCTCCCGGTTGCGACGCTCCTCGTCGAAGGACTCGGATACCGGTTTGATCGCCCAGCCGTTGGCGCCGTCGTAGCCTTCGTCCCACCAGCCGTCCAGCACGGACAGGTTGAGCACTCCGTTGATGCCGGCCTTCATGCCGGAGGTGCCGCTGGCCTCTAGCGGGTAGACCGGGTTGTTCAGCCAAACGTCCACCCCCGACACCAGGCGTCTGGCCAGGCGCAGGTCGTAGTCCTCCACCAGCAGGAATCGACCCTCGAACTGAGGCAGGGCGGCGATCTGGTGAATGCGGCGGATGAGGTCCTGGCCCGGCAGGTCCGCCGGGTGTGCCTTGCCTGCGAAGATGAACAGGACGGGCCGCTCGTCGTTGCAGATGATGCGCTCCAGCCACTGC
This sequence comes from Pseudomonadota bacterium, assembly GCA_023430065.1. Lineage (GTDB taxonomy): Bacteria > Pseudomonadota > Gammaproteobacteria > Burkholderiales > SHXO01 > SHXO01. The sequence goes on from JAEZCG010000129.1 coordinate 2,543, forward strand.
AGGTCTTCGAACAGCAGGGCCGCACGCTTGTAGGTGGCGAAGCGCCGGGCGAACCCGACGGTCAGCACCTTGGGATTGGACGGATCGGCGAGCTTGAGGAGGCGGTCGAGGTGCGCCTCGGAGCCACGATTGCGGAAGTGCTGGCGCGCGATGCGAAAGCGCACCAGATGCAGCATCCGCGACTTGAGCGATTGGCGCACGCTCCAGAAAAGATGGTCGGGGATCTCGTCCACCCTGCGCCAGAATCCGACGTCGGTGATGCGGTGGGTCCAGTCGAACCCGAGGTAGCGCTCGAACACTTCTGCCCATTCCTGGGCCAGGAAGGTGGGGACGTGCACGCCATTGGTGATGTAGTCGATGCTGTTGTCCTGGGGGTCGATCTGCGGCCACAACTCTCCGCAGATGCGCGACGAGACCCTGCCATGGACGCGGCTCACGCCGTTCTGGAAGCGCGAGCCGTGGCTCGCCAGCACCGTCATGTTGAACTCCGGCTGGCCGGTGCCGCGTCCCAGGCCCATGAACTCCTCGCGGCTCATGCGCATTTCGGTACAGAACTGCTCGAAATAGCTCCAGACCATTTCCTCGGCAAAGTGATCGTGACCTGCAGGCACCGGCGTATGAGTGGTGAACACGGTGTTGGAGGCCACGCTTTCCAGTGCACTGCGGTGATCCAGGCCTTGCGCCGCGAGCTGGCGCATGCGCTCCAGGACGAGGAAGGCGGCATGTCCCTCGTTGATGTGCCACACGGTCGGCTTGCGCTTCAGTTCTTCCAGGACCCGCACGCCGCCTACGCCCAGCACGATTTCCTGCTCGATGCGCATGCGGCGGTCGCCGCCGTAGAGCTGATGGGTGATGCCGCGTGCGTGCTCGTCGTTCTCCTCGAGGTCGGTGTCGAGCAGGAACAGCTCGACGTGGCCGCAGCGCGCACGCCACACCTTGCACGCCACGCGGCGCCCAGGCAGCTCCACGAAGACCTTGAGCGGGCTCGAGTCGTCGCGCATGACCGGTGAGATGGGAAGGCTCTCGAACTCCGATTCCGTATAGGTGGCGTGCTGGTTGCCCTCGGTGTCGATGGTCTGTGAGAAGTACCCCTGCCGGTACAGCAACCCGACGCCGATGAAGGGCAGGCGCATGTCGCTCGCCGCCTTGCAGTGGTCGCCAGCGAGGATGCCCAGGCCGCCGGAATAGATCGGAAAGCTTTCGTGGAAGCCGAACTCCGCGCAGAAGTACGCCACCAGGTCGCTCGAGCGCAGCCACTCGGAACCGTTGCGGCGCAGGGGTTCGTTGTGATACGTGTCGTAGGCCGATAGAACGCGGTTGTAGTTGGCGACAAAGACCGGGTCCTCTACCGCATCGCGAAGCACGTGCTCGTCGACGCGACGCAGGAATGCCTTCGGATTGTGGCCGACTGCGTCCCACAGCCCGGTATGCAGGCGAGAGAACAGCGTTCGCGTGGGACGGTCCCAGCTGTACCAGAGATTCGAAGCCAGTTCTTCCAGGCGCGCGAGGCGCTCCGGCAGCTTCGGATTGACTTCGATCTGAAAGACAGTGCGCGGTTGCATGGAGATGAACGAATGTGGCGTTCTCGATTGTAGGCAGCGCGGACGGGACGCCGCAAGCCGCGCTTGCGCACCGCAGGAGTCCGCTGCACCAGGCCGGTGCAGCGCCGGGTGTTACCGACAGACGCTACAAGACGTAGCGCGCGAGGTCTTCGCTCCGCGCCAGGTCTTCCAGGCGCGCATCGACATAGCGGGCGTCGATCGTCACTTCGGGCTGTGCGAGCTTGGCCGCGTCGAAGGACAGATCCTCCAGCAGACGCTCCATCACGGTATAGAGGCGGCGGGCCCCGATGTTCTCGGTCTTCTCGTTCACCTGCCAGGCCGTCTCCGCGATGCGCCGGATGGCGGCTGCGGTGAAGCGCACGCGCACGCCTTCCGTCGCGAGGAGTGCCTCGTACTGGCGGGTCAGGCAGGCGTCGGTATTGGTGAGGATCTGCTCGAAGTCCGCCACCGACAGCGAATCGAGCTCGACCCGGATCGGGAAGCGCCCCTGCAGTTCGGGGATGAGGTCGGACGGCTTGGCGTAATGGAACGCGCCACTGCCGATGAACAGGATGTGGTCGGTCTTGATCATGCCGTAACGCGTGGATACGGTGGTGCCCTCCACGAGCGGCAGGAGGTCGCGCTGCACGCCCTGGCGCGACACGTCGGCTCCGCTCGTCTCGGAGCGGCTCGCGATCTTGTCGATCTCGTCGAGGAAGACGATGCCGTTCTGTTCGACGTTGCGGATCGCCTGTGCCTTGAGCTCCTCGTCGTTGACGAGCTTGGCCGCCTCCTCCTCGGTGAGCAGGCGCAGCGCCTCGCTCACGCGAAGCTTGCGCTGCCTGCGCCGACCGGTGCCCAGATTCTGGAACATCGACTGGATCTGCGAGGTGAGCTCCTCCATGCCAGGCGGCGCCATGATCTCCATGTTCTGCACGCCGACTGCCACCTCGACCTCGATCTCCTTGTCGTCGAGTTCCCCTTCGCGCAGCTTCTTGCGCAGCTTCTGTCGGGTCGCGCTCTCGCCCTCGTCGACGTTTCCCGCGGACGCGCCGAACCCGAAATCCCGCGGCGGCGGAAGCAGGGCGTCGAGCACGCGATCCTCCGCCATGTCCTGCGCACGGCTGTGCACCTTGCGCGTCTCCTGCTCGCGGGTCTGCTTGATCGACGTCTCCACCAGGTCGCGCACGATGGTATCGACGTCACGACCCACGTAGCCGACTTCGGTGAACTTGGTCGCTTCGATCTTGATGAAGGGCGCATCCGCCAGCTTGGCCAGGCGGCGCGCAATCTCGGTCTTCCCGACGCCGGTGGGCCCGATCATCAGGATGTTCTTGGGCGTGATCTCCTGACGCAGCGGTTCGCTCACCTGCTGCCTGCGCCACCGGTTGCGCAGCGCGATGGCGACCGCGCGCTTGGCCGCGTGCTGCCCGATGATGTGCTTGTCCAGTTCGTGGACGATTTCCTGGGGAGTCATGGTACTCATGGGAATGGGGCCTGGAGGCTGGAGACCTGGTTGCTGGAAAGTGCCGGGGACGCCGGGCCGGGGTGACCGACTCGAACGAGCAGGGCGTCGCGCAGCGGGCCGACGCTTCCTGGCGCCGGTGCTCGATCCCCAGCCCCGGTCCTCAATCCAAGGTCTCGATGGTGTGGGTCTGGTTGGTATAGATGCACAGTTCGCCGGCGATCGTGAGCGCCTTCTTGACGATCTCCGCAGGCGAGAGCGACGTGTTCTCCAGGAGCGCCTTTGCCGCCGATTGCGCGTAGACGCCGCCGCTGCCGATCGCCACCAGACCCTGCTCGGGCTCGAGTACGTCGCCGTTGCCGGTGATGATCAGGGAGGATTCGCGGTCGGCGACAGCGAGCATCGCCTCCAGCCTGCGCAGGATGCGGTCGGTACGCCAGTCCTTGGCCAGTTCCACTGCCGAGCGAACGAGGTGGCCCTGGTGCTTTTCGAGCTTTGCCTCGAAGCGCTCGAACAGCGTGAAGGCGTCGGCGGTGCCGCCGGCAAACCCGCCGACGATGCGGTCATGGTAGAGCCGGCGCACTTTGCGTGCGCTCGCCTTCACGATGATGTTGCCAAGCGTGACCTGGCCGTCTCCGCCCAGTGCGACCGAGTGCCCCCGGCGCACCGACAGTATGGTGGTGCCGTGATAGGAATCCATCATTGACAGGTGCGACCGCGGCGCTGGAATTCAAGCGCCGCTGCGCCCCGAGAGTGAAAACCTAGGATTGTGCCTGAACCAGTTCGACGCGCGCGTCGAGGCAGAGCGCGCGCAGCAGGGTTTCGATCAGGGCGTGAGGCCGCAGCAGGCGCACCACCTTGCCCCAGGCAGCCAAGTCGTTTGCCGCGCTGACGAGCGCCGCAGCCGGCGAGGGTGCGATGCGGCGCAGCTGCGACAGATCGACGTTGACGTACTGACGCTCCCGCCTGTCGTCGCGCAGCAACTCGAGCGGGAGATCCGTGGACTTCTCGATCCTCCCGCGCAGCTGGATGGACTCCGCCTCGTAGCGCGGCGTGCGGCGCTTCTCCTCGAACTCCAGGAGCGGATGCCCGCGGGTCAGCGGCGGCACCCACGATGGCGCCGAGCATCCGGTCGCGAGACTGTACTCGAGTCCAGCGCGGTGGAACTCGTCGGCCAGATCCTGCAGGCGGTACAAGGCGAACAGCAATCGCCACAGCAGCGGGTCACCGGACCCGGCGATCAGTTCGTTGTGGAGGCGACCCGCCAGGAGATCGGTTCCGCTGATCACCACAGGCACCACGTCCTGCGCCAGGTCCTCGAGCGCTGCGGTGAGGCGGATCGCATTCGCAGCGTCGAGCCGTTCCAGACGGCTGAGGTCCAGGTGGACCCCCGGCTGCTGCTGGCCGATGTGCGCGACCGCCGCGCAGAGCTGGGGCGGTACCTCGACCAGGGCCACGTAGGCAGCGCCGCCCGGGCGCATGGCGTCGGGCAGGCGCCTCAGCAGCCGCTGCTCGAGCCACGTCGGCGCGGGACGGCCCGTCACTGCGCCGTACCGATCGGCCAGCGCGTCGAATCGACGCCAGTCTCCCTGCGTGCGCAGGAGCGCGAACAACAGCGCCCACAGGCGCTCGTCGAGACTGTCGCGCAGCGACAGTTCCCCCTCCAGCAGCAACTGGGCGGCTTCGCTCTGTCCCTGGGCAAACAGCATGGCGGCCTGCTCGGACGCCGGCAGGTCCTGTGCCTCGATGAGGCGGTGCAGCGAAAGGGTGATCATGGCCGACGACGTCCGTGCACAATGTCCCGACATCCTGTATCGGAGCCGGCCCGATCGCGCTTGAGACATTCATCGGGCGGCGGGTGACGGATGGGCGCCTCGGTGGGCCGGGATTGCCTGTGCGATGCCTGCTGCGGCCACGAGAATGAGCACGAGCACCGGACCGAACGGCTGATCGAGTTCGAGCGCCGCAGCGAACGCGAACAGGTAGCTGATTGCGCCGACGCCGGCCGCCAGGATCAGCGAGGACGTCCAGTTCTTCCCCAGCCGGTAAGCGATCATGGACGGCACGAACACCAGGCCGAAGGCGGCCATCACGCCGATGGACGATGTGGCGAGTGCCAGACCGGCCGCGGCCAGCAGGTCGAACGCAACGTGGTAGCGGCGCCCCGACCGGCCGCTCGCGGCGAAGAATCCCGGCAGCATCCGCTCGAGGAGCAACGCCCGCGAGAGCAGGATCAGGAGCGCGCCACCGAGCACGAGATAACCACCCGCAGCCGCCAGATGCGAGGTGGAGGTGAAATACAGCTGACCGTCGAACAGCGCGTGGGCCAGGTGCTCCGCGACGGGAACGTTGGCCAGCAGCAGGATGGCGAGCGCCCAGCCGAAGATCATCATCGCCGCGTAGCCGTTGTTGCCGGTGTGCGCCAGCAGGCTCTTGGCGAGTGCGCCGGCGGCGGCCGCAGCGACCGCCCCGAATTGGAAGGGCAGCCCGACGATCGCGGCGCCAAGCGACCCGGCCGCGGCGAGCTGTGCGAACGCGAGCGCCGCCAGCCACTCCTCCCGCAGGCGCAGGTACATGCCGAGGATCGGAAGGGACAGCGAGAACGCGAACCCGGTGAGGAAGGGCATGCGAAACATCGGATCGAGCAGGACGCTGTTCATGCGGCCGATTTCTCCAGGGATCGCATGTCCAGGATGCGGTCGCAGGCCGCCTCGAGAAATCGAGCCTCGTGGCTGATCACGAGCATCGCGACCTTCCCGCGCAGGCACTCGATCTCCGCCAGCAGACTCCCGATGCCGTCGCGGTCGACGTTGTTCGTCGGTTCGTCGAGCAGGACCAGGTCGATCGGGGCGCGCAGGCAGGCCCAGACCTGCAGGAACTGGCGTTGACCGCCGCTGAGCCGGTCCAGCCGGTGGCCGAGCAACGGGGCGATCCAGCCCGGCAGCCGCTCTGCCGGCGCGCCGGTCAGCCGCAGCAGTTCGCGTCCCGATAGCGGCACGTTCTCCAGGGGAAGCGGGTTCTGGTGCTGGTGCGCCACGCGCAAGCCGGGCCGCCGGTAGATCCGGCCCGAGAACAGCGTGGCGCTGCCCGCGAGTGCCTTCAGGAGCGTCGATTTGCCGCAGCCGTTCGGACCGCGGAGGCCGATCACCTCCCCTGGCCGGACGCGAAGCGAAACCGGCGCCATGACGGGGCCGCTGTAGCCGGCTTGCACGGCACGCGCTTCGAGGAGTAGGTCGCCGTCGTCGATCATGCCTTCGGGATCGTGCAACCCGTCAAGACTGCACCGCCCCGAGCAGGCGTGCGATGGCATCCTGGTACATGCCGAACAGGTCTGTGGCGCCAGGCGTGCTGCCGACCGAATACGGCACCTCCACGACGGGAAGCTTGGTCTGCTGCGACAGCCACTGGGCCGCCTTGGGGTTGTTCACCGGGGTACGCACGATCAGCCGGGCCGGCGTCGACGACTGCTGCCGGACGAGTGAACTGAGATGGGATGACGTCGGCTCCACCCCCGGCTTCGGCTCGAGCGATCCGACGACCGGCATGTCCAGCCACGCGAACAGATAGGTGAGCGCGCGGTGGTGCTCGATGACGTGCGTGCCGCGCAAGGGCGCGGCGCGTTGCCGCCACTCCTCCACCGCCTGCCCCCAGCGCTGCTCGAAATCTGCCAGCTGTCCCGCATACGCCTGCGCGCCGTCGGGATCGATCTGGCCGAGCCGTTGCGCGAGGACGCGCGCGATGGTTCGGATGTTGGAGGGATCCCAGTGCAGGTGCGGGTTGCCGCGCGGATGCACGTCTCCCATCGAGCGATCGACCACCGTCGGCACTTCCCGCATCCGCGCGAACTCCGCCGCCTCGAGGTGGCCGGGTTGGCCCGGCTGGATCTTCCGGTTGCCGGCCTGCTGCAGGATCAGGGGAAGCCAGCCGGCTTCCAGCTCCGCGCCCGAGCAGACCAGCAGATCGGCGTTGCGCGCGCGCGCGATGAGGCTCGGCCGGGCCTGAATGCGGTGCACGTCCTGCAGCCCGGTGGTGGCGGCGTAGATGTCCACCCGGTCCCCGCCGATTTCCCTGGCGAGGGCGGCCCACTCCGACTGGCAGGCGAAGACGTGGACCTTTGCCAGCGCCGGTACGCTCGCGACGAGCAACAGCACGCCGCCGAGCAGGCTCATCAATCGTTTCATGGGTGATTCCTCCGTCGCATCCCGGTCGGCACGTCAGAACTTGTGCGCACCGTGCGCGCCCAGGCTCAAGATGTATTGCAGAAAGAACTGGTCGTCGGTCATGCCGTCCTGCGTCTTGTCCTGCGTGTACTGCAGGCGGATGCGGCTGTACTCGGACGGGTTCCAGTCCAGCATCGCGGACCAGCGCCGGGGATTGAAGTCCGCCGGTGCGATCAATCCATCGAGGTTGGCGGCCAGATCGTAGGACCCCTCGTCCAGCCGGTCGTAGCGCAGACCGGCGCGCCATTGCGGAAGGAACTGGAATACGCCCTGCAGGTACCAGCCGGACTGTCTGGCCTCGAACGAACCGCTGTCCGCGGCGCCGCCCACGTCGGTGGTCAGTTCCCCGTCGAGCCGACGCTGGTACCACTCCGCAACGAACTTGACGTTGCGGTACTGCGGGTTGCCATCCGGGGCCCATTTGTAGACGACGTTCAGGCCCCACATCTGCGTGTGGCCGTCCGACAGCGTGCTCATGCCGGTGTCGAAGCGTTCGTCGAGGTCGAGGATCGACGCGTCCTCCACCCGGTTCTGTGCACGCAGGTACCAGGCGCCCAGCCGATAGCTGTGGCTCAGGCCGATGTCCCCGCCGACATTGGCGAACAGCGTGCCGCCGGTGATGCCGTTCTTGTTGCTGTCGGTGTCCTCGAAGGGATATTCGGCCGGCATGCCGATCTCGCCGCCCAATTCAACGAGCACGGGAAGCGGCGCGATCCACTTCACCTGCAGCGCATCCATCGCGAAGTTGCCGCCGAGCAGCACGTTTTGCGGCAGCGCCGGGTCGAGAAAGTCGCGCGCGTGCGGGTGCAGCGCATTCTCGTAGCCGATGCCGGAGAAGAAGCGGCCGAACTTCAGGGTGAGGCCGTGCCCCAGCGCCGGCGTGAGTGCATAGGCCTCCTCCACCTCGATGCCGCCGTCCTCGAGTGCGAAGGTCGCCTGTGCATAGAACAGGTGGTCGACATTCGCCGAGACGGTGATCTCGCTTTCATCCAGGCTGAAGCCGCGTTCCCCCAGGTCTAACTCCCCTGCCGGAAGGTAGCCGGTCACCCCTCGATCGCCCGGATCCTCGCCGAAGTGCCGGTAGGATCCCTGCAGGATGAGGGAGATGCCCGGGTTGAACGTGCTCGATGTCGAGGCCGGCGCGTTGCCGTTGCGTGCCACGTCGCCCGGTTGCGCCGGCGACGCGGGGCTGCTGGCGGCCTGCGCCTGGGCCTGCGTGGCCTTGGCGTCGGCCCGTGCCGCGGCCGCCTCGGCCTCCTTCAGGCGCTGCTCCAGCGCTCGAATCGTCGTTTCGTAATTGCTCTTGAGTTCGTCGATCTGCTTGCGAATCGCTTCCAGCTCGTTGCCCTGCTGTGCATGCGCGCTCATCGGCACGCCGGCGGCAAGCAGCAATGCTGCCGCCGCGAGTCGCGGCTCGACCATCGGTGACACTCCTCTGGATGTTTGAACAGCCGCCCACGCGGTCGTGGGCCCGTCAATCGCTGACCGTCAGGCCAGGACCGGAGGAGCGCGGGAACTGAACGGGGCGAATGCCCCCGGATGAAAAACGCAAGGAGGCGCAACGATCGGCCGCGCGCCTTCGCAGGCGCAGGCGACCTGGGCGGGCGTCGACGTCGGTGCCGCGCCGAGATGCGCGGCGAGAACGCACTGCTCGCACACCTGCTGGTCGGATGCCGTGCCTTTGAGCTGGTGGTCCTGCGCGTGGGCGCTTGCGACCTGCTGCGAGAACAGCAGGGCGACGACGAGCAGCAGGCGCTGTAGGCAGAGCAGCATCGGGGCGGGTGACTCGATTGCCGGCGTGGCGCAGACGACCGGACGCCTACCGGATCCTTCCGAGTCTAGCCCAGGATGTGCGCACATGCAAAGCGGTTGCGTGTGGGACGCCGGCTTTCCGACGCGCCCGGCTAGAACTCGTCGAGCGTGGCGTCGCGGGTGAGGTGCGAGATGTCTCCCCAGCTCTCGAGCTCCCAGCGGTCCGCTTCCCACCTCATCCAGTTCAGGCTCGCGTTGTAAATCGGGAAATCGCGCAGCTTCTCCAGCGGCGTGCCGGTGACGTGCCGGTAGAGCGCATCCAGGATGCCGCCGTGCGTGACGACCACTACGGTACGGCCGGCATGCTCGCGCGCCATCGCCTCGAAGAAGGTCGATACGCGCCCATACACCTGGCGGATGCTCTCGCCACCCGGCACGACGTGATCGACATCCCGGCCGTGGAAGCGCGCATAGTCGCCCGGATGGCGCGCCTGGCATTCCGCGCTGGTGAGCCCCTGGAAGATGCCCAGGCAACGCTCGCGCAACTGCGTGTGCCGGACCGGCTCGATCCCGACGCGATCCACGAGCGGCTGCACGGTCTGCAGCACGCGGCCCAGGTCGCTGCACCGGATCGTGTCGATGGATTCGCGCGCGAGACGTTCGCCGACCAGGATCGCCTGCGCCAGCCCTTCCTCGTTGAGCGGGCTGTCCAGGTGTCCCTGGATGCGGCCTTGCGCATTCCACGCCGTTTCGCCGTGACGTATGACGATGAATCGGGTGCTGCCCATCTTTGGCTCCTTAGGGTTCATTCCGACACTGGGCACAGCGGCCCGCCCTTCACGTGCTCCGGCCGGGAAGGGCAGCGACCCGTCGGTGTGCGCCGGCCGACAGCCAGCGTACGATGCGCGCCTCGGCCCGGCCGCGCCGGCTGCATCGGCGACGATCTTCTGGAACGGTTCGCGCGCGAGACCGTCCGATCCACGCGCCGGAAAAGCGACTCGGCCGCGTCGCTCGGCAGATCAATCCTTTTTCTTGGCGCGGGGATGCGTCGCGTCGTAGATCTTCGCCAGATGCTGGAAGTCGAGGTGCGTATACACCTGCGTCGAGGAGATGCTGGCATGGCCCAGCATCTCCTGCACCGCCCGCAGGTCGCCGCTCGACTGCAGCAGATGCGAGGCGAAGGAGTGCCGCAGCATGTGCGGATGCACCGGCGTGGTCAGATCCTGCGCCATGGCGCGGGCGCGCAAGCGCCGCTGCACCGTGCGCGGGGACAGCGGACGCGCGCCGCGGCCCGGGAACAGCGTCCCGTCGGCGGGCAGACCCATGGTGGCACGCACGGCCAGCCAGCGGCGCAATGCATCCAGCGCGGCACTACCGACCGGAACGATGCGCTGCTTGCTGCCTTTGCCCATCACCTGCACGGTGGCGTCATCGAGGTCGACGTCGCCGGTGCGCAGACCGGTGAGTTCGCTCAGACGCAAGCCGGAGGAATAGAACAGTTCGAACATCGCGCGGTCGCACACCTGCGCCGGATCGTCCGCCTCGAAGTCCAGCAGGCGCGCCGCCTCGTCGGGCGAGAGTGCCTTGGGCAGCATTCTGGCCGTCTTGGGCGCGCGCACGCCCTTGAACGGATTGTGCGCGAAGCCGCAGTCGCGCACGAGATAGCGGTACAGTCCCCGCCATGCGCACAGCATGCGCGCCAGCGAACGCCCGCCCAATCGCGGGCCGTGAAGCTGCGCTAGCATGCGCCGTCCGGCAACCATATCGAGGTCCGCGAGATCGACCGATCCGGCGAGCGCCAGCAGCTTGTCGATGTCGCGCCGGTAGGCCGCAAGCGTATGCCCGCTCAGCCGCCGTTCGCGGCCCAGATGCGCCAGGAATGCCTCGGCATGCGCGCGGTTGGATGCAGCGCTGCTGTGGGGACCCGGCTCGCCCACCCGATCAGAACTCCAGGTGCCGCCGCAGCGCCATGCTGATCAGTTCGGCGATGCGCACCAGGTATAAGGTGCCCATGTCCGGGCTGAAGCGGCGCGGATCGGGACTGCCGAAGGCGAGCAGCCCGAACGGGCGATCCACGCGCAGCGGCAGGTACACCAGGGAGCGGAGATCTGCCGCCTGGGCGGAGAACCAGGCCGACGATTCGAACATGGGCCGATCGCAGAAGTAGGGCGTCGCGAGCGCCTCGGCAAATGCTCGTGCTTCCTCGCTCACCGGCCCGAACTCGGGCCCGGCGTCGATCTGGCTGGCGCCCCACAGGCGCAGCGCGACTTCGGGAACGGTGAAATCCTCACGCAGGCTGATGTCGATTGCCTGGATCAGGCCGCCGAGGTCGGGCGCCGCGAGCAGTGCGAGGCTCAGCCGGTGCACCCGGTCGCTGGTGGTGTCGTTCTCCTCGCCGAACTGCACCAGCTCGCGCAGCTTGCCTTCGAGCGCGCGGCTGCGCTCGCGCAGCGCCAGCACCTGGCGCTCGGACAGGGGAATCGCCCGCCCGCCGTACGGATGGCGCACCTGTACCGTGCTGAGCAGTTCCGCGTAGTCGTCGAAGAACTCGGGATGGTCCTTCAGGTACTTGGCCACCTCTTCGTGTCTGATGCGCATGCTCAAAGTTCGATCTCTCCCTCGAAAACCGTCTCCGCCGGCCCGGTCATGAACACCGGGTGGCCCACCCCGTCCCACGCGATATGCAGCGCGCCACCGCGCGTCAGCACCTGCACGGGGCTGCGCAGCAGTGTGCGCTGAATCCCGGCGACGACCGCCGCGCAAGCGCCGGTTCCGCACGCCAGCGTCTCGCCGGCTCCGCGCTCGAACACCCGCAGGCGGATGCGGTGCGGGTCCAGCACCTGCATGTAGCCGACGTTGACCCGCTCCGGGAAGCGCTCGTGGCGTTCCAGGCGCGGACCCTGCGTCTCGACCGGTGCGGTGTCGACGTCCGTCACGACCTGCACCGCGTGCGGGTTGCCCATCGACAGCGCGCTGATGGTCACGCGCTGGCCGTCCACGTCCAGCACGTAGGTGTCGGCTTGCCCCGCTGCCACGAACGGGATGCGCGCCGGATCGAAGATCGGGCGCCCCATGTCCACCGTGACCTGCCCGTCCGCTTCCAGCCGCGGTACGATGATTCCCGAGAGCGTCTGGACGCGAATCTCGCGCTTGGTCGTCAACCCCTTGTCGAGCACGTAGCGCAGGAAGCAGCGTGCGCCGTTGCCGCAGTGCTGCACCTCGTCGCCGTCGGCATTGAAAATGCGATAGGTGAAGTCGGTCCCCGGGGTGCGTGGCGGCTCGATGAGCAGAACCTGGTCGCAGCCCACGCCGAAGTGCCGGTCGGCGAGGCGGCGCACGGTCGGCGCATCGAGGGCGACGGGGCAGCTCACGGCATCGAGCACGACGAAGTCGTTGCCCACGCCCTGCATCTTGGTGAAGCGGATACGCATGTCGGAAGGGATGCGGTTGCCCGCTCGAGGAGCGCTATTCTATCCGCTCTATCTGCTCGAGGTCCCTGCTCCGCCGAACTGCGCGAACGGTGTATCCGGGACGCAACAGCCCGATCGGTTTTCCAGCGTGCGGCGCAAACCGTCGAAGCCGCGCAGGATGCCGACTCCCGCCGGGGCGCCCTCCGGTGCAAGCGCGTGCAAGTCGCCTCCAGCGGCCGGCCGCCGGCTTCACGGGCCCGAGTACGGTGAGCGCTCGCCCGGCGGGCGGGTCTTGAAGCGGCGATGCGTCCACAGGTATTGCTCGGGCATCTCCAGGATGCGCTCCTCGATGAATGCATTCATGCGACGCGTGTCGTCCTCGACCGAGTCGCCCGGATAGTTCTCCCACGCCGGATAGAAGCGCGCGACGTAGCCGCGGCCGCCCCCGAGCTGACGGATCACCAGCGGCACGATGCGCGCGCGCATGAGCCGCGCCATGCGCGGGAGTGCAGTCACCGTCGCTGCGGGCACGCCGAAGAAGGGCACGAAGACCGCATCCTTGATGCCCAGGTCCATGTCGGGCGAGAGTTGCAGCGCCTGGCCTGCCTGCAGCGCACGCAGGATCGGCTTCACGCCCTCCTGGCGGGCAACCATGCGCGTACCGGCAAAGCGTTCACGCCTGCGCTTGAGGAAGGCCTCGACGTAGGGATCGCGCTGCCGCACGTACACCGCGACGCCGCGGTAATCCATCGTCATTCGGATGCCTTCCAACTCGATGCCCACGAAGTGCGGGACGAGGGCGATGAAGCGCTCGCCGTTCAGTGCCTCCACGTTCTCCTGGCCCTCGACGCGCACCAGGCGCCGCAGGCGGCGCGGCGAACCCCACCACGCAATGCTGGACTCCACCAGGGCCCGTCCGAAGCACTGGAAGTGGCGTCGCAGCAGGCGTTGGCGCTCGCTTGCAGGGATGCTCGGGAAACATAGCGAGAGATTGATGGCCGCGATGCGGCGTCGCTTGCGGATGAAGACGAAGGCCAGCATGCCGATGCCGCGGCCGATGGGGGCGAGCAGGGGCAGCGGCAGGAAATGCAGCAACCAGAGCAGGAAGATGCCGAGCCGTCCGCTCATGTCATGCGCCGGTTGCCGCGACCGCGCGGCGACTCCGGCGATGGCGACGCATTGCGTGACGTGCAGACTGTGAACCTGAAAACAGTGTCAATTCGCTGAGAGCGGTGGACGCGCGGCCGTTGCGACTCGGCTTCAAGCTGCAGACGCAATCTGCTATCCTCGACCGTCACTTAAGAAGCCAAGCCGCGGTGCGTACGATGTTTCCAGCAACCATTCGAAGCCGGCATACGCCAACACGATGAGCGACTATCTTTTCACTTCCGAATCGGTCTCCGAAGGACATCCGGACAAGGTGGCCGACCAGATTTCCGATGCGGTGCTCGACGCTATCTTAGCCCAGGACAAATATGCCAGGGTCGCGGCCGAGACTCTGGTGAACACCGGCCTCGTGGTCATGGCTGGCGAGATCACCACTCTGGCCACGGTCGACTTCCAGCAGGTCGCTCGCGATACGATCAAGCGCATCGGCTATGACAACACCGAGTACGGCATCGACTACAAGGGCTGCGCGGTACTGGTCGCCTATGACAAGCAATCGCCCGACATTTCGCAGGGCGTGAGCGAAGGACAGGGGATCGACCTGGAGCAGGGCGCAGGCGACCAGGGGCTGATGTTCGGCTATGCCTGCGACGAGACGCCGCAGTACATGCCCCTGCCCATCTACCTGGCCCATCGCCTCGTCGAACGTCAGTCCGAATTGCGTCGCGACGGCCGTCTGCCCTGGCTGCGTCCCGATGCGAAGTCACAGGTGACGGTGCGTTACAGGGACGGCAAGCCCGAGGCCATCGAGACGATCGTGCTCTCCACCCAGCATGCGCCCGAGGTCACGCACAAGCAGATCGAGGAGGCGGTGATCGAGCAGATCGTCAAGCCCATCCTCCCGCCCCACCTGGTGAAGGGCAAAATCAACTACTTCATCAATCCGACCGGCCGCTTCGTGGTGGGTGGGCCGCAGGGCGACTGCGGACTGACCGGGCGCAAGATCATCGTCGATACCTATGGCGGGGCGGCGCATCACGGCGGCGGCGCGTTCTCGGGCAAGGACCCGTCCAAGGTCGACCGGTCGGCTGCGTACGCCGGGCGCTACGTGGCGAAGAACATCGTCGCCGCCGGCCTCGCGAGCCGCTGCGAGATCCAGGTGTCCTACGCCATCGGGGTGGCGCGACCCACGAGCGTGATGGTGACGACGTTCGGCACGGGCCGGATCGCGGACGAGCAGATCGCCGAGTTGGTGCAGCGGCATTTCGACCTGCGGCCGAAGGGCATCGTGCAGATGCTCGATCTGCTGCGGCCGATCTACGAGAAGACGGCCGCCTACGGGCACTTCGGACGGGAGGAGCCGGAGTTCACCTGGGAGGCCGCCGACAAGGTCGAGGCACTGCGAGGCGACGCGGGTATCCGCGTGCACGCCTAGGCCGGGAGCGCTGTCGCGAGCTAATTGAAATGTCCGGTTTCGTAGCACATGGAATGTCCGCTTTGGTTCAGACGGGCAAACCGGCTCAGGCTACGCCCTCCCCGGTTTGCCCGCGCACTGAATGCGCGGCGGACCCC
>JAEZCG010000132.1 GCA_023430065.1 Pseudomonadota bacterium
CGTTCTGCAGGATGCGCTGGAACAGTAACGGCAGTTCCGGCGCCGGCTTTGCGCCGTACTTCTCCGCCAGACGCAGCATGGCATCCTGGACCAGATCGAGGGCAACCTGCTCGTCGCGAACCGCGAATACCGCCTGCTTGAACGCCCGTCGCTCCACATCCGCCAGGAACGCGGTCAGCTCTTTTTCTGTAGCCAGAGGAAGGCCCCGGGGAAGAAGGCTGTCGGTCGACCGTCAGCCACGTCGAATCTTAACAAAATCATGAGCCTGATTCCTGGACTGCCGAGTCGGGGATGGGGCCTGAGGAGTGCGCCTGATAGAATGTGCAGCATGCAGTCCGTCAATCTGACGCATCACTTCCTGATCGCCATGCCGAACATGGTCGATCCCAATTTCGCCCGCTCCCTGACCTACATCTGCGAGCACAACGAGCAGGGCGCCCTCGGACTGGTGGTCAACCGGCCGATCGAGATGACCATGTCGACCTTGTTCGAGCAGGTGGACATCGCGCTGGACGACCGTCGCTGGGCGGACCTTCCCGTGTACTTCGGCGGTCCGGTGCAGGTGGACCGCGGATTCGTGCTGCATCGGCCGGCCGGCGCCTGGCAGTCGACGCTGGCCGTGCGCGAGGACGTGGCGCTGACCACCTCCAAGGACATCCTGGAGGCGGTGGGGAAAGGGCAGGGCCCCGAGCAGATCTTCGTGTCCCTCGGCTATGCCGGGTGGGCGGCCGGCCAGCTGGAACAGGAACTGGGCCAGAACGCCTGGCTCACGGTGGCGGCGGATCTCGACGTGGTGTTCAACGTGCCGCCCGAGCAGCGGTTCCAGGCCGCCGTCGACCTGCTCGGCATCGACCTCGCCCGGCTGTCCGATCATGCCGGCCACGCCTGAGCGCGGCAACGAGCTCGCCTTCGATTTCGGCGAACGCCGGGTGGGCGTCGCAGTGGGTGAACTGACCCTGCGCCTCGCCCATCCGCTCACCACGCTGGAAGTGCGCTCGGACGCAGACCGCATCGAGCAGATCGCGGCGCTGGTGCGCGAGTGGGCGCCGGTGCAGTTCGTGATCGGGCGGCCCGCGCATGCCGATGGGCGGGCACATGAACTGGCCGGCCGGTGCGAACGCTTCGCGCGCCGCCTCAGCGCCACGTTCCGCGTGCCGGCGGTGCTTGTCGACGAGACGCTGAGTTCGCACGCGGCGGGCCTGTCGCTGGGCGAGGCGGGCGTACGCGGCCGCAGACAGGCGCGGATGCTGGATCGGGTCGCGGCGCAGCACATCCTCCAGTCCTTCTTCGACGGCACCCATGCAACTGCCTGACGCGCACCAGCTCCTCGAGCGCCTGGCCGGCGCCATCCGCGCCGACCTGCGCCCCGAGACCTGTCTGGTCGGGATTCACACCGGTGGCGTCTGGGTCGCCCGCCATCTGCACCGCATGCTCGGGCTTGCGACCCCGCTCGGGTCGGTGCACGTCGGGTTCTATCGCGACGACTTCAAGAAGAAAGGGCTGGCCGCGGGCGTGCAGCCCTCGGATCTCACCTTCGAGGTAGAGGACGCGCACATCGTGCTGGTGGACGACGTGCTCTACACCGGACGGACGATCCGCGCTGCCATGAACGAGATCTTCGATTTCGGGCGGCCCACCTCCATTCGACTGGCCGCGCTGGTCGACCGCGGCGGGCGGCAGCTGCCGATCTGCCCGCAGTACGTGGGGGCGACACTCGAGGTGCCGCGCGAGAAGCTGGTGCAGCTGCGCAGCGATGCGCAGTCCGGCCGCCTGTGGCTGGAGCTGGTCGAGCGGGGAGATGTCGCGTGATCGCCAATCCGCAGCTCACGCCGGACGGGCGCCTGCGCCATCTGCTCAGCATCGAGGGACTGCCCGCCGACATCCTCGGCCACATCCTGGACACCGCTTCCTCCTTCGTGTCGGTCACCGAGCGCGAGGTCAAGAAGGTGCCCCTGCTGCGTGGGCGCTCGATCTTCAACCTGTTCTTCGAACCGAGCACGCGCACGCGCACCACGTTCGAGATCGCCGCCAAGCGCCTGTCGGCCGACGTGGTGAATCTCAACATCGCCACCTCGTCGCAGACCAAAGGCGAGACCCTGCTCGACACCGTGGCGAACCTGACGGCGATGAATGCCGACATGTTCGTGGTTCGGCACAGCCAGAGCGGCGCCGCGCACCTGATCGCACGGCACGTCGGGCCGCACATCCACGTGGTCAACGCCGGGGACGGGCGGCACGCGCATCCCACGCAGGCGCTGCTCGACATGTTCACCATCCGTCACTACAAGGGCGGCTTCAACCATCTGCGCGTGGCCGTCGTGGGCGACGTGCTGCATTCGCGCGTGGCGCGCTCGGAGATCCACGCGCTCACCACGCTCGGTGTGCCGGAGGTGCGCGTCATCGGTCCGCGCACGCTCATCCCCGCGTACATCGAGCGCCTGGGCGTGCACGTGTTCCACGACATGGCCGAGGGATTGCGCGACGTCGACGTCGTCATGATGCTGCGCCTGCAGAACGAACGCATGGACGGTGCCCTGCTGCCCAGCGCGCAGGAATACTTCAGGCACTACGGCCTGACTGCGCAGAAGCTGGCACTCGCGCGCCCGGATGCCATCGTGATGCACCCCGGGCCGATGAACCGCGGCATCGAGATCGAATCGTCGGTGGCCGACGGCGCCCAGTCGGTGATCCTGCCGCAGGTGACCTTCGGCATCGCCGTGCGCATGGCAGTAATGAGCATCCTCGCCGGCAATCCGGGATAGGACATGAAGCTGCTGATCGAGAATGGGACCCTGATCGACCCTCAGGCAGGCAGTGAACGGCGGGCGGACGTGGCCGTGGCCGATGGGCGCATCGTTGCCACGGGGCGAGCACCCGATGGATTCACCCCGGATCGGACGCTGGACGTGCGCGGACTGTATGTATGCCCCGGACTGGTCGACCTGTGCGCGCGCGTGGCGGGCGCCGCGAGCGAGGCGCGCGCGGCGGCGGCAGGCGGCGTGACCAGCGTGCTCTGCCCGCCGGATACCGATCCGCCGCTCGACGAGCCGTGGCTGGTGGAACGACTGGTCGCAGCGACGCGCGGATTCGGCGGGGCGCACGTGTACCCGCTCGGTGCCCTCACCCAGGGGCTGAAGGGCGAGCGCCTGGCCGAGATGGCGGAACTGCGCGATGCCGGTTGCGTCGGCTTCGGGCAGGCCGATGCGCCATTGCGCGACTACCGCGTGCTGCAGCGCGCATTGCAATACGCCGCGACCTTCGATTTCGGCGTCTGGCTGCGGCCGCAGGACCGCAGCCTGGCCGCGGGCGGGGTCGCGCACGATGGCGAGGTCGCCTCGCGCCTGGGACTGCCCGCGATTCCCGTCTCGGCGGAATCGGTGGCCATCGCCTCCATCCTGATCCTGGCGCGCGAAACCGGCGCGCGCGTACACCTGTGCCGGCTCTCCAGTGCGGCGAGCGTGGAACTGGTGCGCGCCGCGCGCCGCGAGGGTCTGCCCATCAGCTGCGACGTCGCCGCTGCGCACATCCACCTGACCGAGATGGACATCGGCTTCTTCGATTCGCGTTGCCACCTCGTGCCGCCGCTGCGCGCGGCACGCGACCGCGATGCGCTGCGCGCAGGGCTGGCCGACGGAACGATCGATGCGATCTGCTCGGATCACATAGCCCTGGCGGACGACGCCAAAGACCTGCCCTTCGCCGAATCGGCGCCCGGGGCAAGCGCGGTGGAACTGCTTCTGTCCCTGGTCGTCAAATGGGCGCGCGAGTCGTCGCTCGCCCTGCCTGCGGCGCTGGCCGCGGTCACTGCGCGCCCGGCTGCGTGTGCACGGCTGGCCGCGGGATCGTTGCAGCGCGGCGCGCCTGCCGATTTGTGCGTGTTCGACCCACAGGCCTGGTGGAAAGTGGACGACGCGGCCTTGCAAAGCAGCGGAAAGAGCACACCTTTCCAGGGCATGGAACTGCCGGCGCGGGTACGTCACACGCTCGTCGACGGACGACTGGTGTACTCGGCGCGCTGACGCAGCCGCCCTTCGCGGGTGCCGTGCCTGCATTGCGTTTCCAGGGAATACTTCGCATGAACCCGTTACTCGATTTTTCCGGGCTGCCCCGGTTTCAGGAGATCCAGCCCGAGCACGTTGCGCCGGCGCTGGACGCGCTGCTTGCGGAGAACCGCGCGCTGGTCGAAGTGCTCGCCCAGTCGCCGGTCGAACCCACCTGGGCCGACTTCGTCGCGCCGCTCGACGACGCCAACGAACGCCTGTCGCGCGCTTGGGGTCAGGTCTCGCATTTGAACGCCGTGATGAACAGTCCGCAGCTGCGTGAGGTGTACAACGCCAACCTGCCGCGCATCACGCAGTACTACACCGAGATCTCTCAGGACGAGCGCCTGTACGCGAAGGTCAAGGCGCTGCGCGCCGCGCCTGCGTACGAATCCTTGTCGGCCGAGCAGAAGAAGATCGTCGAGAACGAGTTGCGCGATTTCCGCCTGGGCGGCGCCGAACTGCCCGCGGAGAAGAAGGTGCGCTTCAAGGCGATCCGCGAGCGCCTCGACCAGCTGTCCGCGCGCTTCAGCGACAACGTGCTGGATGCGACCAATGCCTTCTCGCACCTGGTGCAGGACGACACCGAGCTCGCCGGCATCCCGGACGACGCGATCGAGGCGGCGCGGGCCGCGGCCGCCGAGGAGGGCAAGCAGGGTTGGAAGTTCACCCTGCACATGCCCTCCTATCTTCCCGTGATGCAGTATGCGGACCACCGCCCGCTGCGCGAGTTGATGTACCGCGCGTATGTGACGCGCGCATCGGAATTCGGCAATCCCGAATGGGACAACGCCGCGCTGATCACGGAGATCCTGCGCCTGCGGCAGGAGGCGGCGCACCTGCTGGGATTCGCGAACTACGCCGAGTTTTCGCTCACGCCCAAGATGGCGCAGTCGCCGGCGCAGGTGGTCGCGTTCCTGGAAGACCTCGCTGCGCGCGTGAAACCCTTCGCGCGCAAGGATCTCGACGACCTCGCGGCCTTCGCGCGCGAGCAGCTCGGACTGCAGACGCTGGAAGCGTGGGATATCGGCTGGGCATCCGAGAAGCTGCGCATGGCGCGCTACGCCTTCTCCGAGCAGGAGGTCAAGCAGTACTTCCCGGAGCCCAAGGTGATGGCCGGCATGTTCGGCGTGGTGGAACGCCTCTACGGCCTGCGCATCGAGGCATCGGCGGCACCCACCTGGCATCCGGACGTGCGCTTCTTCGACATCCGCTCGCGC